>JAPOPA010000371.1 GCA_026713145.1 Chloroflexota bacterium | reverse complement strand
CCTATGCTCTCCCTCCAGCCGCCGAGCGATGCGTCCCACGTCGATGGAGGTGTCGAACCCGTCAGGGTATACCTCGTCGACACTGGGTGTGAACAGGAGGTCGACGCCGGTCTCCTCCATCATGGCGAGGTCGCTCTTCCTGTCGCGCGGGTACTCGGAAAAGTCCTCGGAAGGCCCGAACTGCGTGGGGTTGACGAAGATGGTCGCCGCCAGGGTCGAGTCATCGGAGCGGGCGCGATCAAGAAGGGAGCGATGACCGGCGTGGAGCGCGCCCATCGTGGGAACGAGGCCCAGAGGTCGCTTGGCCGCTGTGCAGGCCGCTCGAAATGCGTCAACCGTCTCGAAGACTTCCATACGCTTTACGAACGCGAGCGCCCATCGTCGGAGAAGCTCTCCTCATCTCCCGGAAAGCTGCCCGACTGCACGTCGGCAATAAACCGGCGAGTCCCGTCGATGATCGCGTCACCCACGTCAGCATACTTTCTGACGTGCTTTCTCTTGCGCCCGGCAGTTATGCCGAATACGTCATGGAACACGAGAACCTGGCCGTCGCAGTGAACGCCCGCCCCGATCCCGATGGTCGGCACTGACACCCTCTCGGTGACCGTCTGCGCCAGTTTCGAGGGAATCGTTTCGAGCAGGAGCGAGTATACGCCCGCCTCCTCCAGAGCGAGCGCGTCCTCGATGAGGTCCTGCGCGCTCTCCTCGTCCCTTCCCTGCACGCGATAGCCGCTTGTCTGGTTGACGGACTGCGGCGTAAGGCCGATGTGTCCCATGACTGGTATGCCGGCATCGACCATGCGCTGGACCGTCGGGACAAGCCGTCGGCCACCCTCAAGCTTGACCGATTGCGCACCCTCCTTGAGGAACTGCCCGGCGTTTCGCAGCGCCTCTGCCATGTCGGCCTGGTAGCTCATGAAGGGCATGTCGCAGACGATATGGGCCTTCTTTGCCCCTCGCAGGACGGCCCGGAGGTGGTGCACCATGTCGTCCATGGTGACCGGCACGGTGTCTCGATAGCCCAGAACGTTGTTGCCCACCGAATCGCCCACGAGGATGATCGGGACGCCTCCCTCGTCGACCATTCGCGCCGTCGGATGGTCGTAGGCCGTGAGCATCGCGATCTTCTCGCCGCGTTCCTTCATCTCCTGCAGGTTCCTGATGGTGATGCGCATGGTCGGATACCCCTACCTCTCGATAACCTCGGTCAAGACTTGTCTGATCTCTTCAATGTTTTCCGGGGGCGCGACGCCCTTCTCGGCGGCGATGTGCAGACCGGCGAGCGCCATCTTGCAGTACACGTCCAGCAGATGAGGGGCCTGTCGCTCCATCGCGTCAAGGTGCTTGCGAATCGTGCCGACGTCTCCCCTGACGAACGGGCCTGCGCCCGCGGCTGGCAGACCGTTCTTGAACAGCGTTTCCGCCGTTCCCGCCATGATGGGAGTGATCGCCTTGAGGGCGTCGTTCCGCTCGATGCCGAACTGCGCCCAGAGCTCCGCGACCGCGCCGATGAGCGTGTTGAGCACCCCGCCCGCCATGACGACCGTGGCATGGTAGAGCGCCTTGTCCTCCGGCCTGAGGAAGATCGGCGTCCCGCCAAGTTCTTCGGCCAGCGCGGCCAGCGACATGCGAGTCTCCAAGTCACCCTCGATGCCGAAGGTCGAACCTGCGAGGGCCTTCACCGCCTCTTCCACTGATGAGAATGTCTGCAGGGGGTGGAATGCTCCCGGCAGCGCGCCGTATTTCTGGACTGCCTCAAGCACATCGAGGGACGCCGCGCCGGAACAATGGACGACCGTCTGACCCTCGCGCCATCGCACAGCCTCCGCGACGGGTCGGATGGCGTCGTCTGACGTGGTGATTAAGACGAGATCGGCGGCATCGGCAGCGCCCTGCAGATCGGGATACGCGACGCAGCCCGGCGTCAGCCGGGCGAGTGCTTTGGCCGACTCGAACGACCGACTGGCGGTCGAGACAACCATGTATCCCTTGTGCATCAGGGCTACCGCAAGCGTCTTGCCGACGTTGCCAGCCCCGATGATCCCTATTCTCGTTCTTCGCGTCAGCATGGATTGAGTATTCCGTATTGAGTGTGTACCTGCAGTCTATCGAGTGGCCGCTAGCTCGTGTATCGATGGAATGCCGTCGAGGCCGGTCGCGCATAGGACGCCTCGGACGATTGCCCTTGCGACGCACACAACGGCAGCGGCACCAAGGCGAAGCATGTCTGCCTTTCCCGGTTCGGCGCCCGTGGCCATGGCGAATATCGTGTCCCCGTCACGCATCGTGTGGGCCGGACGCACTGCCAGGGCCAAGCCGTCATGCGCTATCGAGGCAAGCTTGTTCGCCTCTTCCTTCGTCAGCGTGGCGTTGGTGGCCACCACGCCGATGGTGGTATTGCTTCCAAACGGAGGAGGGGTGGCCGCACAGTCGCCCGAAAGCAGCGCCTCCATGGGATCGTCCATGCCGCCGCGTTGGTTCCGGGGGCCTGCCACGAGGTCGCCGGTTTCGGGATCATAGACGCCTCCGACGGCGTTGACTGCCATGATGGCTCCGACGGTGATGCCGTCTCCGAGATCGACGGCGGCGGTCCCGATACCACCCTTGATGGCACGGTCGAGACCCTGCGTCTTCGCCACGGTCGCACCCGTTCCCGCGCCGATGCTTCCCTCTTCGACGCCGCCGTCCGTGGCGTTGAGGGACGCGGCGTATCCGTCGTCGGCCTGCGGATGGACTCCGTGTTTCGCGATGCCGATGTCGAAAAGGATGGCGGCGGGCACAATGGGCACTATGACGGGTCCTGCCCGGTATCCGAAATCCCGTTCCGCCAGGAAGCGTACGGCGCCAGATGCAGAATCGAGGCCGAACGCGCTGCCACCGCCCAGGACGACGGCGTGGACCTCCGAGACGTGGTTGGTGGGGCGAAGAAGGTCGGTCTCGCGGGTGCCGGGAGCCGAGCCGCGAACGTCGACACCGCCGACGGCGGCGTCCCTGCACAGGACGACGGTGCATCCACTCCCGTGCTCTCGGTCGGTTGCATGGCCGACCTCGATGCCCGCTACGTCCGTTATCGCTCCGCTACGGTTCACGAAAAGACCTCCCCAATCCGTGTCGGGGAGGCCAATGCTATGCAACACTGCCGTGACGAGAATTGTCGTCAGCGGGCGCGATTATGCAATTGGTGCTCACCGTTCCGAAACGGATTGGCTGCACGGCGTATCATAGCAGGCGTGTACGTATTGGGGGAAGGGGGTTTAACGGCAGTTACCGCACTCCCCTTTCAGCGAGATAATCGTGCAGCATTTGGAGCGTCTTCGAGTTCTCCTCGAGGGTGAAACCGTCGACCTTGTAGACCTGGGCGTTTTCCATGCCGTCGACGCCGCCGAGGTCGACCATCTTCCGTATGAGCGCCTGGTCCTCCTCGATGGATGGGAGGAGGTTCTTCCCACTGAGCATCGAGAGGGAGGCAGCGAAGCCGTACCCGCCCCAGTTCGAGACGCTTGAGATGACGAGGTGCGATGTCGTGGTCACGCAAGGGGGAACGGAGAGGCGGTCGTAGTTCGGGATCACGTCGGCGCAGTTGCCCATGCCGATCTCGTTGCCGCCGTCCCCGATTCCGACGGTGTGAGGGAAATCGTGGAAGAGGTAGTCGAGCTTGGCGTTGTACTCGGCGATGGAGAAGCGCTTGAAGTTCAGGTAGTCGCCTTCGGCGGTGAGGCCGCACCGCTCGATGGCGATGAGCGTGGTCGGGGCGATGTCCTTGATGAGGTCGGCGGCCAAGGCCTTGCTTTCCTCATGGCCGACGATGGGGAAGTCTATGACCTGCGCCGCACCGTCCACCATCGGAGACATGACGGGCTCGGTGAAGCGGTCAGTCACGTAGACGACCTCGTTTCCCAGCTG
The DNA here is from genome assembly GCA_026713145.1 of Chloroflexota bacterium. Lineage (GTDB taxonomy): Bacteria > Chloroflexota > Dehalococcoidia > Lucifugimonadales > VXLM01 > VXLM01. Next base: position 12,960 of record JAPOPA010000371.1, on the reverse strand, counting down.
CTGTAGAGCACGGCCTATGGCGATTGCGCCGGGCGGGCCGTCCGTCTCCGTCGCTCCTGCCGCAAGGATGTGGAATCCCGTGACGATGACCGCAGTCCCCGGGCAGTCATACACCATCGCCGCCGCGTCGTCGCAGAAGCGTTCCCGTAGATGAGGGCGCAGAGCCGAGATATTTCGTCCGTCGCGGTCGAGAATTATGCCTTCGATGCTGTTCATAGCTGTCTCCTTATCCCTATCCTTGCTCAACTCTCACAGTAAGGCCCTATCTCTGCCTCATCGACAACCGCTCACTCACAAGGCGGTTCATGCTCACGCCCATCTCGGCGGACTCAATCGCAAGTGCGCGATGGGTCTCCGGTGGTACGCGGACAAGGAACCTGCCGCTGTAGCGGCGGGTGGATAACGGCTCTGGGACGGGCGCTCCCTCCCTGTGTAGATCATCTACGCAGAAGGCTACCAGATCACGAATGCCGGCAAACGCCTTCTCCGGGGTCTCATCCAAGTGGCTGAGCAATGGGAATTCGGAACACAGTCCAACATATTCACCGTCCTCATCAGACCAAATGACTCGATAGGTGTAGCGATCGGTCATACAGCCTCCTCCAGTCTCGTGATCGCTTTGAGCACTTGACGCACTTGGTAGGGCTTAGCCATGCCTTTGCTAGATTGGATATTAACTCTAGGCTCGCCGGGCCAAGGCGTATTGTAGATCAGGTGGCTTCCGTTCCTTCGCGGCTCTCCAAAATATCTGTCGCACAGCTTGCGAAGGTCAGTGAACCGGACATTCTTGGGACTTCTGCCGACCTGTTCTAACAACCTGTCCACGACTTTATAGTATCGTTAGCGATATCCATTTTCAAGGGTCTCTGATACCAGTTACCGGTATCTGGTAGATCGTTCCCATAGACGATAACCCGCGCGTGAAAGAGGCAAGAGGCAACCGTCCCCTGTGCTAAAATCATTCCAAATGGCCGTGGATACTGTCACTCCGAATCCTACCGTCGCTACCATGCCCTTTGCGGTGCGTCCGCTGCGGGAGGCCGACATCCCGCAGGTGAGGGCCGTCGAGAAGCAGGCGTTCTCGACGCTCTTTCCCCCCACGTCGTTCCGCCGCGAGCTGGGAAACCGGGCCGCGCGGTACTGTGTGGTAGAGAAGCACGACGGAGCGGAGAAGCCCCCTTCCCGTCGTCCGCAGGGAGGGATTGTACGCAGGATTCTCCGACGTGCGACCTCTGTTCATGCTCGGCGGTACCAAGACGACAGTTCCCGAACCATCGTTGGCTTCCTCGGAACTTGGTACGCGGCCGATCAGGCGCACATTGTTTCGGTCGGAGTGGCAGACGGCTACCGGCGACGCGGCATCGGCGAGCTGTTGCTGATCGCCGCAATCGAGCACGCTACGGCCAGGGAGACGGAGACCATCACGCTGGAGGTTCGTACATCGAACGCGGCGGCACGCGCCCTGTACGCAAAATACGGCTTCATCGAGCAGGGCATCCGGAAGGGGTATTACTCCGACAACCGCGAGGACGCTGTGATCATGACCACGGGGTCGATCCAGATGGAGGGATACGCCGTCGAGGTCGCGGCGCTCAAGGAGGCGCACGAAGAGCGATGGGGACAGGCAGAGATTGACGTGGGAACGTGAGCTGCTGCCCTCACCTCGAAAGAATCTCTCCTAGACCACCGTCCCACAGTCAACGGAGTTGATTGGGGGCAGGTAGTCGATCAGGAGTTCCCAGGAGTCGCCATCGTCGCGGCTGTAGAATATCTGCCCGGTCGTCGTGCCGACGTAGATGCCGCATTCTTCCATAGAGTCGGTCGCCATTCCCTCGCGCATCGCGTGTAGATAGGCGTTTCGCTGGGGCAGGCCGTTGGTCAGAGGTTCCCAGTCGGCACCTGCGTCGCGGCTGCGGTAGACGCGGAACTTTGCGTCGGTGACGTAGCGCACGCCCCCGCCGACATCGCCCTCCTTCACAGCATTGTCCTCCGGCACGACGTATACCGTGTCCGGATCATTGGAATGGACCCCCATCACCAGGCCGAAGCGGGAGGGCAGTCCCTCGCTGAGGTCGAGCCACTCCCGCGCCCCGCTGTCGCTGCGAAAGAAGCCGCAGTGGTTTTGCTGGTACAGTCTCTCCGGCATCGAAGGATGAGCGAGCATCTTGTGCGGACAATACCCGACCTCGGGAAAGGGATCGGGCAAGAAGTCGGCGCGCAGCCCCGTATTCAACGTCGACCACGTTGACCCGCCGTCCTCCGTGCCGAAGATCCCCGCCGCTGAAATTCCGACCCACATACGGTCGCCGTTCGTAGGGTCGGGCACGATGCTATGCAGACACATTCCGCCGAATCCCGCCTCCCATAGGTCGTGCGTTGGGTGGGAGGTCAGCGACTCGACTTCATCCCAAGTGTCGCCGCCGTCCATGCTCTTGAAAAGGGCGGCCGGGGAGACACCTGCATAGACGACTCCCGGATCGCCGGGCCTGCCCGGTTCGACGTGCCACACCTTATCGACGGAATCGCTGTGTGTCTCGGCGAACTGGGGATTCCTCTCCGCCTTCCGCCAGGTCGTGCCAAGGTCGTGGCTCCGCTGAATTTCCGGTCCCCAGATGGGGCTGTTGATACCCGCAAAGAGCGTCCCCTCTTCACGGTCGTCGTAGGCCATGTGAAATATGTCCGACCCCGCGTGGAGCGGACCGGATACCGACCAGTTGCGGCGCGTCCGGTCGGAGGTAAGGAGGAACGCGCCCTTTCGCGTCCCGACCATCAGGACAATGTCGCCTCTGTTCGCCTCGATACCCCGGGGCATATCGCTCTCCTTTGTAACTTCAACTGAGGTTTCCGTATCGTATTACATCACGTCGAATTGTCCGCGCGGAAGTTCACCAAGGGCGGTTGAAACTCGATTTCCTCACTTCACCAATGTGTGAGGAAACACAACGTCTGATTGTAGTAGGATATGCCGCACGAATCGGAGCCGGAGACAATTGCCGTTGTGAATACTCCCGTCGTTGACTTTCACACCCACGTCGGAAGGTGGGGACTCAACCACATGGACGCCACGCCGGAGCGGTTCCTGCGGCTCATGGACGCGGCGGGTATCGACAAGGCTTGCGTCAACTGCATCTTCTATGGCGAGGCGAGGCGCAGCAACGATACGGTAGCACGCTACGTGCAGGCTGACTCCGACCGATTCGTGCCGGTGGCATACGTCACGCCGCGATACCCCAACGAGGCGATCTCGGAGCTTGAGAGGTCATTCGACGAGATTGGGGCGAAGTTTCTCAAGGTCTATCCGACGTACTTGAAGAAGCCGATCGACGACTCGTCGTACATGCCCATATTCGAGTGGGGAAATGACCGGGGCATCGTGTTGATGAGTCACTCGTCACGGGTGCTGGATGACGACGTGCTTACGATGCCGCACTCGTTCGTCCCGCTCGCCAAGCGCTTTCCGAACATCACATGGGTGCTGGCCCACTCCGGGAACAGCATGAGAGGGCAGGCGGAGGCCGTAGCGGCGGCGCAGGAGTGTCCCAACATCTATCTCGAGACGTGCAGCTCCTACAGCGAGCACGGCGCGATGGAATACCTCGTGGAAGGCGCGGGGGAAGACCGTGTCCTGTACGGCTCGGACATGCCTCTCATGGAACCGCGCCACCAGATCGCCAAGATTACCACCGCCGACCTCTCGGACGAGGCCAAGCGCAAGATTCTGGGCCTCAACGCGATTCGCATTCTTGGGCTCGGCCAATGATCGAAACGCCTGTCATCGACTTCCATGCGCATTCGGGGAAGTGGACCTCCAGCGGTGTACCGGGGGGAACTCCCGACCATTTCGTTCAGGTAATGGACGCTGCGGGCGTCGACAAGTTGAGCGTCAATTGCATCTTCTACGGGGACGCCCGACGAGGAAACGACGTGACCGCCTCCTACGTTCACGCCTACCCTGACAGGTTCATCGGCGTAGGATACGTGACTCCGCGGTACCCCTCCGAGGCGATCCCTGAACTGGAACGTTGTTTCAACCAACTGGGCTTTCGGTTCCTAAAGGTCTATCCGGTCTACTATGGAAAGCCGTTGGATGATCCCGACTTCGACCCAATCTACGAGTGGTGCGACGAGCGGGGCATCATCATCATGAGCCACTCGCAGTATGAGCACAAGACGCGGCCTTTCCGCTTCGCCCGCCTTGCCGAGCGATACCGGAATATCACGTGGGTACTGGCCCACTCCGGCAACACGATGGAGGGACAAGTGGAGGCAGTAGAGGCTGCAAACAGCGGCCCGAACCTCTACCTGGAGACCTGCACGTCCATGGCGGAGCACGGGACGATCGAGTTCCTGGTCGAGGGCGCGGGAGAGGACAAGGTGCTCTACGGGTCCGACCTGCCTATTCTTGACGCCCGGTATCAACTTGGAAGAGTTGTCACCGCCGACATTTCGGACGAGGCGAAGCGCAAGATACTAGGCCTCAACGCAATTCGAATTCTTGGACTCGACGAATGATCGAAACCCCCGTCATCGATTTCCATGCGCATTCGGGGAAGTGGACCTCCTATGGTCTGCTCGGAGGAACACCCGACCATTTCGTCAAGGTGATGAATGCCGCGGGGGTCGATAAGGTCAGCGTAAACTGCATCTACTATGGCGAGGCGCGCAGGGCCAACGACGTGACGGCGGGATTCGTTCGGGCCTACCCGGACCGGTTCATAGGCGTCGGGTACGTGACCCCGCGATATCCCTCCGAGATGCTCCCTGAACTGGAACGATGCTTCAATCAACTCGGCTTTCGCTTCCTGAAGGTGTATCCGATCTTCTACGACAAGCCGCTTGACGACCCCGACTTCACTCCGGTCTACGAGTGGTGCGACGAACGGGGAATGGTCATCATGAGTCACTCGGAATATGAGCACAAGACGCGTCCTTACCGGTTCGCCCGACTGGCAGAGCGGTACAAGAACATCACCTGGGTTCTGGCCCATTCCGGCAACGGCTCAGACGGAATGGAAGAGGCGGTTGAGGCCGCGTGCAGCGGACCGAACCTTTATTTGGAGACCTGCACGTCGATGGCGGAGCACGGGACGATTGAGTTCCTGGTCGAGGGCGCGGGAGAGGACAAGGTACTCTACGGGTCCGACCTGCCAATTCTTGACGCCAGGCATCAGCTTGGAAGAGTAGTCACGGCCGACATTTCGGACGAGGCAAAGCGCAAGATATTGGGGCTGAACGCCATCAAACTGCTGGGGCTGGACGGGGCCGGTTCCTAGCGGTTGCCCTTCAGCAACCCCTGCAAGAGAACACTACCGAAACACTGAGGAGAAGAGATGGTCAGATCGCTGGAATCACTGCACGAAGAGTACACCGCTAAGAACCCGAAGTCCCACGCCCAGTGGGAACGCAGCAGGGCCACGATGCCTGCGGGAGTCATCAAGGGGGCGTATACGCGCTCGCCCTTCCCGTTCTACATCGCCAAATCCGATGGATGTCATCTTACCGACATCGACGGCAATGTCGTCATCGACTTCGGTTCGCACCACTCGGCGATGATTCTCGGCCACACGCATCCCGACGTGGTGGCGGCGGTTCAGGGAGAGATAGAGCGCGGCTTCGGTCTCGGCAACCCGACCGACCTTGAGGCAGAGATTTCGGAAGAACTTGTTTGTCGGTTCCCTTCCATTGATAAAGTGCGCTTCACCAATTCCGGGACCGAATCGTCGCTTCACGCCGCCCGGCTGATCCGGGCCAAGACGGGCAAGGCGAAGGTCGCCAAGTTCGAGGGTGCTTATCACGGGAGTCACGACGGCTTGGAACACAGCATCAGTCCTCCCATCGACGACGCCGGGCCGTCAGACTCACCCGCGACCGTGCCCGCCAATCCCGGCGTGGCACCCACGTCGGAAGACCTTGTTGTGATGCTGCCGTACAACGACCCCGAGTCTGTTGAACTCATCCTGCGCGAGCACAAGGACGAGGTGGCGGGCGTGTTCTACGACGGCAAGCCGGGCATGTTGGATGTTCCGGACGAGTTCACTCACTTCGTTCGCGACATCACTAAAGAGCTTGGACTCTACATGGTCATGGACGAGGTCGTGAGCTACCGCGTCGGGCGTGGGGGATACCAAGGGCTGGCGGGCGTCGAGCCGGATCTCACGATATTCGGCAAGATCGTCGGAGGCGGGATGCCGGTAGGCGCGTTCGGCGGGAGCGACGAAGTGATGGGACTCATGGACAACTCCGAGGGAGCGCCGGTCCTCGCGCCGAGCGGGACATTCTCCGGCAACAACTTCACTCTCGCGGCGGGACTCGCCACCATGCGCGCCCTGACCGACGAGGTGTACGACCACCTCGATTCTCTCGGGGGGCGTCTCGGCATGAAGCTTGGTCCGGTATTCGACGACGCGGGCATACCCAATCAAGTCCTCGCGGTGGGCTCGGTGGTCAACGTATACCTCACGGACATTCCCGCACGCGACTATCGGAGCTCCAAGACCCACGACGCAGCGCTGTTCGAGCGCATCAGTCTGGCCGTCCATCTCAAGGGCTACTCGCTCGGACAGCCGCCCATGTCGATGATGCTCTCGTCGCCGATGACAAACGAGCACATCGACGGTCTGGTTGAAGCGTTCGGAGAGGCCCTCGCCGAGGAGGACTGATCCACCGTCGGTGAACGGCTTGAGAGGTCCGATCAGAATTGGAGACACGAACACTCCCCGCCTCTCCGGATTGCCGCCTTCGGGGGTATGAGGATAGATGTGTGTCTCAAGACTCTCACGAAGTTAAAACAGGTACCGTCCAAGACTGGCGATTGACTAGCGGTGGCGTTTCGTAGTGAAATAAACGAAGCGTAACCATCGGAGCTTCCACGCATGGCAGTGAAAATACTCAGAATGCCCCGCTTGCCGAGACCGGGCAGGCCTCGAGTCAAGACATGGCCCAGGCGGTTTGTTCGGTGGTCATGGCGTGTCCTGGAGGTCGAGGGAGTGATCCTCGTCGCGATGCTGGTATTCGGACTGGTTGCGGGCGGGGTTCTGTACCAGTTCACGGACTTTTTTGGGAACAAGCCGCCCTACGAGTTCCAGAACATCGACGAATTTGAGTAGCGGGGGGCAGTTACGCCCAACAGGGCACTTTAAGGTCGAGAATTCAGGGGACTCCGGTATTGTCCCACACGAGACAAGACGGTAGAGTATAGCTGTTCACGGTTATTGAATGGTGGGCAGGCATGGATGCCCCGCGACAGCGCGAAGAACTTGACAGATTCATGCGAGGTGCCAGATGTTTCAATACAAACCGCTGGAGAAGTCCGCAAAGAAAGAGAAGGACTACACCGGTCAGAGCCCGATACGGATAAAACTCCGGTTCATGGACTTCGTTCTCGTGCCCATTGAAAAAACGTATGACACGATCGAGCGAATCCCGGTGATCGGCAGGGCTGTGTCCTTCAGCAGGACGGTGGTCACCGTAGTCATCGCCTCCCTGTTGATTGGCTTCACCCTGGTAGTACTCGTCGGCGTAGGCGCACTGATAGCAGTGACGCTCAGCGAAATTGCAGGTCCGGTTTACTAGAGCGGCTTGTGAGGCTACGGAACGGTAGCTATATGCCTCAAGGTCGAGCCGAGCCGTAGCAGCCGACGGAGAAGTGAGATCGTGTGGCTTCTCACACGGTCATCGAACACGCGCATCCGGCCCCGCCACCGCCACAACACCCGCCTCCACCACCGGCCACCGGACTGGTCTGTCCGTTCGCGTCGGTTGAGAACGACATGAAGACCGAGAGCTGCCGCCGGGAATCCGAGCCACAGTCGGGGCAGGGGGTCGGGTCGTCCATCTGACTGAACGGGCGCAGCTTTTCAAACCTGTTCAGACATGTCCCGCACGTGTATTCATACAGCGGCATATGAGCAGACTCTCCTTGCGTGTCCTTATCTTAATACTAGGTATGGGCGGGAACCGAGTCAAGGCGACCGATGCGACTCAGGCGGGGTGTCTGTATAATTCAGGGTACGTCTGACCGTTCGAGAGGGGACCCATGACTACCTCCATCCAAGGGAACCTGCCGGATGTAGAAGGCCGCTTTGGGCCGTACGGCGGCAAGTTCGTACCCGAGACCCTGATGCAGGCGCTGGCCGAACTGGAGCAAGAATATGAGGCGGCCAAGCAGGACCCGTCGTTCCAGGACGAGTTGCAGAGGCTTTCGCACTTGTACGCCGGGAGGCCCACGCCGCTCTATCACGCGCAAAACCTCTCCAAGGAGTTGGGCGGCGCGCAGATCTACTTCAAGCGGGAGGACCTGGCTCACACGGGGGCCCACAAGATTAACAATGCACTCGGACAGGGCCTATTAACTGCCCGCATGGGCAAGAAGCGCATCATTGCCGAGACGGGAGCGGGGCAGCACGGGGTGGCAACGGCAACCGTGTGCGCCATGTTCAACCAGGATTGCATCGTGTACATGGGCGAGGAGGACATCAGGCGGCAATCGCCCAACGTGTTTCGCATGAAGCTCCTCGGGGCGGAAGTACGGTCAGTCACCTCGGGCAGCAGGACGCTCAAGGACGCTATAAATGAGTGCATCCGGGACTGGGTAACCAATGTCGAGACGACACACTACCTGATCGGGAGTGTGGTAGGCCCGCACCCGTACCCGGAGATGGTCCGCGATTTCCAGGCGGCCATCGGTCGGGAGGCGCGAGAGCAGATGATCGATCAAGCCGGAAGGCTGCCCGACTACGCGGTGGCCTGCGTCGGCGGGGGCAGCAACGCCATCGGGCTGTTCTACGACTTCGTGGGAGATGAGTCGGTGCAGTTGATAGGCGTCGAGGCGGGAGGAGACGGCATCGAGACGGGTCGTCACTCCTCAACCCTAGTGGCCGGAGAGGTCGGGGTGCTCCACGGGAGCAAGTCGTACCTGCTGCAGGACGATGATGGCCAGGTCATCGAGACGCACAGCATCTCGGCGGGCCTCGACTACCCCGGGGGAGGACCCGAGCACAGCTATCTCAAGGATATCGAGCGCGCTCAGTATGCGAGCGTGACCGACTCGGAGGCGATGGAAGGCTTCCAACTCCTGTGCCGCACGGAGGGCATCATCCCCGCGCTGGAACCGTCACACGCCATCGCGCACGTCGCGAAGCTCGCGCCGACGCTGCCCAGCGACTCCATTATCCTCGTCGGCCTCAGCGGACGCGGCGACAAGGACATCAACACCGTGGGAGAGGCGCTGGGGGTCGAGGTGTAGGCGGCCTCGCTGAGAACTTGTGCTAGGATGTAAAAGTCTTGACAGGTACGGCTGTCCCGAGGAGGACATCCATGGTAGTAGACACGGCAATAAGGGTTCGCAGATACAGCTTCACCGTCGACGAGTTCGCCAAGATGGGCGAGGCGGGGATCTTTACGAAAGACGACCGTGTAGAGCTCATCGACGGGGAGGTGCGGAAAATGACGCCAATTGGGCCACTGCACGCAACGATTGTGAACCGCCTAAACGCCACGCTCATGAAACTACTAGAAAGCTCAGCTGTACTTCAAGTGCAAAACCCCGTGCGACTTGACCTGCACAACGAGCCTCAGCCGGATTTCTCCGTTATCAAGGAGCGCGGCGACTACTACAAGACCGCCCTTCCCGGGCCGGAAGACACGTTGCTGGTCATCGAGGTCGCCGATTCCTCATTAGCTTACGACCTCCACGAGAAGGCGCCGCGATACGCCGGCTCAATGATCCCCGAACTGTGGATCGTAGACCTGGAAGCCGAGGTCGTCAGGGTATTTACGCAGCCGGGGCAGTCGGGGTACGCGAATGAGCGAGAGGTGAGCCGAGGCTCGACGATTGCTTCCGCGGGTGTCGAAGGGCTACGCGTCGAGGTCAACGAAATCTTCGGCTAGCCCCGGGCTCCGATAGAGACTTGCGATGCTAGTGCGCTCCCACCGGCCGGATATTTGTGTCCGCCGAGTTTTGGTCCGCCATTCTAGCCTTTGCGTCTGCCGCCCGTTCCGCGAGGTCCTCACGCAGCGGCGCGAATATGTCGATGACCTTGCAGTCCTCGTCGCGAACGTAGCCGCCGTGGGGGATGTTCGAGGGCATGACGATGACGTCGCCGGCGTTTACGCGGTACATCTTGCCGTCGATGACCTGGTCGATATAGCCTTCGACGACGACCATGATCTGCTCGGCGACGTGCTGGTGGACTGGGAAGTAGGTCCCCGCGGGAATCGTCAGAAAGCTCACCACGGCCTCTTTCCCGGCGACGAGATGGCTCCACGCCCCGGGGGCTAATTCCTCCTGCGGGATGTCCTCATAGTGAACGATGTACTGATCGTATTCCTCGTCGCTCGCTCGGTCCATGTTCTCTTCTTCGGCCATGTCGTCTCTCCTACGGTTGTTATCCGGACACAACGGTACCACCGGCAAGTGTATCGGGCAACCGTGGGGGTGTTGGGCGCCGGGTTCTGGGTGCTGGATTCCCGCCCCCGTCTTCACGGGAGCGGGCTCTACGCGGGGATTACGGATGGGGGGATTCCGCTTGCGATGCGTCCTTCACATGACTATAGTTAGGCGCGGGCGGGGAACCTACGTTTCGGGACGCCCAACACCAAAAGACGCAGTGAAGGAGTGCGGGGTCATGGCCGACAGAGAAAAGGTCCGACAACAGATGAGCGAAGACGGCGTCGAGTACATTCTCGCGCAGTTCGTGGATATCAACGGCTCGCCGAAGGTGAAGATGGTGCCGGTGGCGCACTACGACGACATCATCGACGAGGGGGCGGGATTCGCGGGGGCGGCGGTGTGGGGCATGGGCCAGGGGCCGCACTCCCACGACATGCTCGGGCGGATCGACCTCGACTCGTACAGCGTTTGTCCGTGGACGGAGGGGGTCGCGCGGTTCGCCTCTGATCTCCATGTCGACGACGAGCCGCACCCCTACGACCCGCGGGTGAACCTCAAGCGCGTCCTCGACAACGCCCGCGCGGAGGGGTATGTATTCAATACCGGCATCGAACCGGAGCACTTCCTTGTCACCCAGAACGCCGACGGAACGATCGAGATCTTTGACCCCGACAACATCGACACGCTCGACAAGCCGTGCTACGACTTCAAGGGCATAGCCAACGTGCAGGGCTACCTTCGGGACCTCATGGACGGTATGGCGATGCTCGGTTGGGACCCGTACCAGTCCGACCATGAGGACGCCAACGGGCAGTATGAGTTGAACTTCGTCTACAGCGACGCGCTGACGACGGCAGACCGTTACACGTTCTTCAAGATGATGACGAGCCAGTTCGCCAAGAAGTACGGGGCGATTGCGACGCACATGGCCAAGCCGTTCTCCGACCGGACCGGCAGCGGGGGTCACGTGCACTACCACGTGGCGTCCGCCACGACCGGCGAGGACCTCTTCCTGGACGAGAGTGACGACCAAGGACTGGGGCTCTCCGAGTTTGCCTACCACTTCATCGGGGGAATTCTCGCCCACGCTCCTGCCCTATGCGCAGTGACTTCGCCGACGGTGAACTGCTACAAGCGGCTGCAGGTCGGGGCGGGTCTCACAAGTGCGCGGTCGGGCTTCACGTGGACACCGGCGTTCATCACCTATGGCGACAACAACCGCACGCAGATGATCCGAACGGCAGGGCCGGGCCACCTCGAAGACCGCACAGTTTCCGCCGCGACCAATCCCTATCTCGCGTTCGCGGCATACCTCACGGCGGGGCTGGACGGCGTACGAAACCGGCTCGACCCCGGCAAGGCCAACCTCGGCAACAACATGTACGAGCTTGGGCTGGAGGAGATCCAGAGGCGAGGCATTCGGCTGCTGCCGCAGTCGCTCTCGGAGGCCCTTGACGAACTGAAGAAGGACCCCGTGATCCAGGGGGCGCTCGGCGTCATTGCCGACGAGTTCATCAAGCTGAAAGAGGCCGAATACCGGGAGTACCACAAGCAGGTCACGCAGTGGGAAGTTGATCGCTACCTGACGATGTTCTAAGGGGCGGCGGGACGAATCGCCGTTAGCAGAACCCCGATCGCTCTTGCCGGTCCGCCGATTCCGCGCCCACGGTTTTGATTGACCTTGCTACCTGCTGGGTATAGTATGGTTGCCGTAGGGTGCGCACTTGGAGGTGGCGATATGCCGTTTGGGGTTGGGCCGACTGAACTCATAATTGTATTGGTCATCGTGCTGATCATTTTCGGCGTCGGGAAGCTGCCGGAGATCGGCGGTGCCATGGGCAAGGCCATCCGGGAGTTCCGCGCGTCGCAGAGCGGCCAGGATGAGGCCGCCACCAAGTCCGACGTTGAGTCGGAGGCCAAGAAGGGGTAGGCCGTAACCACAAGGTCAACGCCCACCGGTCATCTGCCTTCCCTGAAGACGACACGCTAATTTCGCTTGCCTGCCGGACGCCGTTCCGGACTTGGTCGGGGTGCACCATCCCTCACGCTAAAGGCATCATGTCCTGCGGCAGCAATATCGCTGAACGCTAGCCACGGAAAGGGTTCGTGGAGCGGGAGACCGGATTCGAACCGGCGACAGCCTGCTTGGAAGGCAGGAACTCTACCAGACTGAGTTACTCCCGCTTGCCACTCAAGTCTACCAATCCGCGCGGTTTGAGTCTACGGTTGTGTTTCCCTTGCTAGTGTTCAGAGTTGGTGAGTTGAATCGCGAAGACCCCCCTCTCTGTATCTCTCCCTCGGCGGGCTGACAGGGGTAGGTATTTGACTACCGCCTACTCTTCATTGATGAGAAAGCAGCCCGGCCCTGTCATTCTGAGCGGAGCGCAGCGGAGTCGAAGAATCTAAAGTGTCTGTTACAACGTAAAGCTGATGTGGAGAATTCTCACGCTGTTATCACTCTTGGTCACGAGAGATGCCTAGGACTAGCTACCTGATCTTGCGGTTATAGATTTTAGATTCCTCGGTGCCCTCGGAATGACAGGGATGCGAGGCCGGATCATAGCTGTAAT
>JAPOPA010000319.1 GCA_026713145.1 Chloroflexota bacterium | reverse complement strand
GGGCTGGACGTTGTTGACGCCTGGTCCGGTGGCCTCGACGATGCCAGCACCCTCGTGGCCAAGGATGATCGGCAGGGGCAGGTGCGTCCACTCGCCTTTAACGACGTGCCAGTCGGAGTGGCAGACGCCGCTCGACATCATCTTCACCATGACCTGGCCGGGGCCGGGTTCCTCGATATCAAGCTCTTCGATGACGAGGGGGGTCTGGGCTTCGTAGAGCACGGCGGCTTTCATGGCAATCCTCCGACTAGGATGTGTGGCAAAGAAGGGTACGGCGAAGGGCTCGAGGGGTCAAGGGGGGCCTCGCCGGCCGGGCGTAAGGGGGACTTCGCCAGTCGGGCGGACCTCGCCGGTCAGGCGTAAGGGGGACTTCGCCAGTCGGGCGTAAAGGGGGCCTCGCAGGTCGGGCGTATGGGGGATCGAGAGTGGGGCGTGAGAGGAGCTAGCCGCAGAGGGTGGAGGGGTGTTTTGACCCTCACCCTAACCTTCTCCCGCGAACGGGAGGGGGGTAAGACGGCGGAGGGCGCGGAGGGGGTGTGGTATGGTATGCGGCGCGGTGGGGCGGGTATGTGAAAATCGGCCGCTAGGAGTGTTTGATGAGTACAGAAAAGACGTATCGGGTCGGGCTTATCGGGACGGGGCGCAAGGGGAACGGACACGCTCGCGGGTATGTGGCGAATCCTCGCACGGATCTCGTGGCGGCGGCGGAACCCGATCCGTCGAATCTGGCGATTTTTCTGGAACGGTTCACCGTCAAGCCGTATGACGATTACCACGAGATGCTGCGCGTGGAGGACCTGGACATTGCGGCGCCGATATTGCCGGTGAAGCCGAATCCGGGCGTGGTGATCGACTGCGCCAGGGCGGGAGTGAAGGCGATCTACTGTGAGAAGCCGATGGCGGCGAGTCTCGACGAGGCGGACAGGATGGTGGAAGAGACATCGTCGCGGGGCATCGCGTTCGCGTCGGGGGACGCCTATCGAAATATGCCGCAGCACTGGAAGGTGAAGGCGCTGATCGACTCGGGCGAGCTTGGGCCTGTGCAGAGCATCAACCTGTACCAGCCGACGAACGAGATCTCGGGCGGCGGGTGCCAGGGACTCAGCGTCCTGCGGCTGTTCGCGGACGACGCAGACGTGGAGTGGGTGACGGGATGGTGCGCGGAAGACCCCTGTAGCGACTCCGACCAGAACATGGGAGGGTACATCAGGTTCGCCAACGGGACGGAGGCCTACGTTCACACGAAGCCGTCGCCGAGGGACGGGATCGAGGTGGTCTGCGAGAAGGGCATCTATCACACGAGTTGGTACAGCGGGCACCTGTGGAGGGGAGAGGCGCGGGGAGGCGAGTTGGTGGAGGACGCCACCTTCTTCGACGAGTTCGGGGGCACGGACTACGGGTGGGTGACGCCCAGCGGAAGGAGGCAGCGCGCGGGCATTCAGTCCATCGTCGAGGCCATCGACAACGGCACCGAGCCGAGGTGCAGCGGCGACAACATGGGCAAGGTGCTTGAGATCGCAATCGGGTTCCGCGAGTCGCACCGCAACGGCTTCTCGTCGGTACGCTTCCCCATCGAGGACAGGAGCCTGAAGATCGTCCCCAAGGAGGGGCGGTGGCTGAACAAGAAGGAGGTCTACGGGGAAGAGGCGTATGCCGAGATGATCTCCGGGGCGGCGACCAAGCCGATCGACGGGGCGGCGGTGGATTAGCTGGGGGTGGATTCGTCCTCACCCCTACCCTCTCCCGCGAACGGGAGAGGGGGTATTAGGAGACTAAAAGAGTGACAGAGAACGGCCAGTACAACATCGCGAACTGCTCTTGGGGGGACCACCTGGTGTTTGGGGAGGGTGACGGGCTGCTGAGGTCGGTGGAGTCGTTGGAGCGGCGGATGGATGTCTGGCGGGAGGAGCTTGGGGCGGATACCGTTCACTGGCGGCAGGGGCGGACGGGGCATGATGACGTGTACCAGGCGGCGCGGGGGTATGGAGGCAAGAAACGGCAGCTGTATCCGCCGATCACGTGGGACGATTTCGAGGTTGTTCCGAGGCTGGCAAAGGAGCGAGGGATGCGGGCTTACGCCTACGTCTCCCTGCTTGACCAGGGGCACCCGTTAGCGCCGAAGGCGGAGCGCGAGGTGAGTCATCACAATCCATATCACGGCAAGAATTTCGCGCGGATGAGCCGTCTGATCAAGGAGCATCCCGAATATAACCTGCAGGACCGCGAGGGAAACAATCACTGGGGGGTCGTGTGTCTGGCGTACCCGGAGGTGCGCGAGTATATGATCGAGCGGTACCTGAGCGTGGTCGACGGGTACGAGTGGGACGGCGTGTTCGTGTGCCTAAGGACGCAGTCCAGACCGGCGGACTATGCGGACCAGTATGGTTTCAACGAGCCTATCCGTCAGGAGTTCGAGCGGCGGTACGGGCGGGATATTTTACACCAGGAGTTCGACCCGCAGGAATGGCGCGATTTGCAGGGCTCGCACCTGACAACGTTCTTCAGGGAGTTGCGGGAGGCGTTGAGGAAGAGGGGCATGAGCCTCGCCGTGGGGTGCGCGAGGGGGGATGTCATCGGGCCTCCCATCGGGAACGCGACGCTGGAATGGCGCAAATGGCTGAGCGAGGGGATCGTGGATGAGCTTGTGATAGACCAGAGCTCGGTGCAGTGCCCGTCGCTGTGGATTCAACTCTGGCCGATGCACCGGGGTCACGGGTACCGGCAGAACTACGTCGACGGCTGGGGGCTATTGCCACTGGAAGAAGATCTGTCGCAGAACTATGGGCCGGTAGTCGAGGACGTGAACGCTGATCTGTATGTGGCGTGGCAGTGGAAGGAGCGGGACGCTGAGTTCGAGTCGGTGGTGGCGTCGCATTCGGAAGTGAGGGGGCTGACGTACAGCACCTTCCGGCATGACAATCCGGGGCCCATTGCCCGTGGGAACTGGTGGGTGTGAGGGGGGAGACTTCGCCACGGAAGGCGTAGGGGGACGCAGAGGTAAGAGAGGTATTGAATCTGAGGGGACGCCAATGTAGGGTATTGGGCACTATGTGACGGAGGTACGTGGCATGGGTGGTTCTCAGGGCGAGGTCGTTGGTCTGAGGGTTAAGCTGGGTCGGCGGCAACCGATGAGGCAGGTGGAGCCGATGGTGTTCGTGGCCGGCGGCGGTATCGAGGGGGATATGCACTTCTCGGACAAGCCGCACCAGCAGGGATACCAGGTGCTGCTGATGCAGGAGGAGAACCTCGACGCCTTGGGTCTCGGCCACGGCGTGGTGAGCGAGAACGTTACTACCACTGGCATCGACCTCCAGTCTCTTGCTCCTGAGACGAGGCTGGGACTTGGAGACGACGTGGTGCTGAGGATATCGAAGGAGTGCGTCCCGTGCGGGCTGATGGACGATATTCGCTCGGGACTTCAGAAGGAGTTGATGGGGCGGCGAGGTATGTTGGCGGCGGTGGAAGAGGGTGGTACGGTGTCGCTTGGGGACGCGGTGCGGGTGCTCGATGGTTCGTGAGGATACTTCGGAGCCATCTCCAGACTACGTGCGTTGGCAGACATTTGCCCTTCGACAAGCTCAGGGCGTAGGGTTTCTTCATTGAGCGCATGCGTGTATTGGGATAGTTTCGAATTGCGCGTAACTGAATCATATTGAGGTGAAATCGTTGGGTAATTCGATGATTTCGGGGCTTGCTCAGACCGTTTTGGGACCTGTTGACCCCTCGACGCTGGGGATGACCAGTACGCACGAGCACATCTTCATCGACTTCGTGTGCATGTACACGCCTCCGACCGAGGCGAGTTCCAAGCATCGCGGCGAGGAGCAGGTGACGATGGAGAACCTGGGATGGGTGCGGTACGACCCGTTCAGGAATATCGACAACCTCGAACTGCTCGACGAGGACATGGCGATCTACGAGATCGCTCTTTACGGACGGGCAGGCGGTGGGACGATCGTGGACGCGACGACGCTGGGCATCGGCAGGGACCCGCTGGCGCTGGCCCGCGTAGCGAGGGCGACCGGCGTGAACATCGTGACGGGCGCGGGGTACTACGTAGACACGGTGCATCCCGACGACATGGACGAGCGGTTGGAGAACGCAATCACGCAGCAGATCATCGACGAGCTGACCGTGGGAATTGGCTCGACGGGAGTCAAGGCGGGGATCATCGGGGAGTTGGGTTGCTCGTGGCCGCTGACGGACAACGAGAGGAAAGTCCTAAAGGCGGGGGCCCGCGCGCAGCAGGAGACCGGCGCGGGGATTCTCATACATCCGGGGAGGAACCCGCAGGCCCCATTCGAGATACTGGACATCCTCGAAGGAGCGGGGGCCGACGCGGGCCGGGTCATCATGGGACATCTCGATCGGACGGTGCACGACCCGGACACGCTGTTGGACTTCGCAAAGCGCGGCTCGATGCTGGAGTACGACCTGTTCGGCTGGGAGACATCGCAATACTCGCTGGGCGCGATCGACATGATGCATGACGGCCAGCGGCTCGACTACGTCCAGCTTCTGGTAGAGCACGGGCACCTTGACAAGATCGTGCTGGCGCAGGACGTGTTTTGTAAGTCGCGTACGTTCTCGTACGGCGGGTATGGGTACGGCCACCTGATCGAGAACATCGTCCCGCGAATGCGCGACCGCGGTATGCCGGAGGACCAGATTCGTCAGATCATGATCGAGAATCCGGCGAGGATTTTGGCGTTCGCGTGACGCCCCCTCTCTGTATCTGTCCCCCGTCGAACGTGGGATAGACTATTGAAACTTACGGGTCCAGTACGATGGCACAATCAATCGTGAGAGACCCTCATAAGACTCACCCTTTAGGAGAAACGAATGACGACTGAGGACAGGCTCAAGGAACTTGGCATCGATCTGCCGTCACCACAGTCTCCGGCGGCGAACTACGTCCCGGCGGTACGGACGGGAAACCTCCTGTACCTGGCGGGGGTTGGACCGGCCAAGCGTGAAGACGGCACGACGCCATCGGGCAAGGTCGGGGCGGACCTGACGAAGGAAGAGGGCTATGGGGCCGCGCGACTCGTGTGCCTGAATATCCTCTCCCGTCTGAGGGCGGAGCTTGGCGACCTCGACCGTGTGGCGCGGGTGGTGAAGCTGCTGGGGATGGTGAACGCCACGGCGGACTTTACCGAGCACCCTGCCGTCATCAACGGATGCTCCGATTTGCTGGTCGAAGTATTCGGCGAGCGGGGGAAGCACGCGCGCTCGGCTGTGGGGATGGGGAGTCTGCCGTTCGGGATACCGGTAGAGATCGAGGCGATTGTGGAAGTCGTGGACTAGGTATCCGGCCAACGAATCGCCAGAGCAGTCGCAACTGCCGGTTCGCCCATCGTGAACCGCGTCGTTCGGCAGATTAGGCCCGTCGAGGACGGTCCGTAATTCCGCCATGGCGAGGAATGGCGGAGGACTGACGGCAGAGCCGCAACATGACGGGGCGTAGGGGTGGGTGACGCGGTGATGCCTTTTCCCTCCGGAAGCACCGTTTGGGAAGTTGGAAGCAACAGGCAAAAGGTGGTAGAGTGGTCGGTGTAACTGCAGCACGCAGTCAACGTTTGACAATCAGTCGATATCTTCCTACAATTTGAGCCATGAGAAGGAAAAAAGGCACACTACTACCCATAGAATTATCGATTCTGGAGTCCGGTCTGGATCTTCATGCCAGGCAGACGCCTGATTTTTATGGCTTCCTGATTGCCAAGAGAATCACGGAGCGTGACGGGGCACGGAAGCTGACGGCATATGGCACGCTGTACAAGGCCCTGTCCAGAATGGAAAAACAGGGGCTTCTTACGAGTCGCTGGGAGGATCCCGTAAATGCCGCCTCGAGTGGACGTCCGAGGCGCAGACTCTACCAGGTAACTGCGGCGGGTCAGAACGCCCTTCTGGCGGCCCGCGCTGACGAAGGCTTTGCCGCCAGGGCCGGCCGACAGGAACTAATAACCCCTTAGATGAACCCACCGAGGCTTCCCTTCACCGCTCGCTTAGTACGCTGGTGGGTACGGTTCTACACTCTGGGCCTTCCCGCTGTGGATCGCGACGCCCGTCTGGCGGAGATTGAGTCCGACCTTTGGGAACAGATTGAATCTGCCCGAAGCGAGGGCACTTCCGTCACTCTCACATCGTTGCATTTATGGTCGAGACTATTTCTCGGCATCCCGATGGATCTCATGTGGCGGACCTCTGAACGCGGAACGGAGAGGCAGGCTCTCGACGCCGGGGCAAAGTCGATGATGCAAGGGGGAGCCGGAGCATTTCACCTTGCGTTCAAAACGCGCCTCGGACTGGGAACCCTGGCTGTAACAGGCGCTTTCCTCTTCACGGCAGGCACCTTGACTGCGATCAGAGACCAGGTTACGGTCGGAGACCGGGTGGACACTACCGACGTGGGCATGGGACTCTCCGAAATGGAGTCAATACCGTACGACTCAAGTCTTCCCCTTATAGAGTTGTCCGTCTATGTACCCCATATGGCAGTGAAAGCCCGGACGCGAAGGGGAGATTCGGTAACCACCCTGAGTGACGGGAGAGTGCTGGTTGTCGGGGACCTTTCGAGTCCCGGCAGTTGGAACGGCGCGCGGGTGTACAGTCCCATCAAGGGTGTATGGGAGTCCACGGCTTATCTTGCCGATAAACGTAGCTGGCACACCTCAACATTGCTTGAAGACGGGACGGTGCTCGTAACCGGCGGACGAGGGGTGTCCGGCAGAGTCCTGCACACGGTGGAATTGTTTGATCCAATTGACGATTCCTGGACGTCCACCGGCGTCATGAAACGAGGTCGGGCCTCCCACGCCTCGGTTCTCCTTAAAGATGGGCGGGTACTGGTACTGGGAGGATTCGACAACGATCTACGAACCCTAGCATCGGGTGAGATATACGACCCCGAAAGTCAGAAATGGAGTTTCATTGCGGACATGAGTGAGGCGCGGTCCTTCCCTACGGCATCCGTACTCCGCGATGGCCGCGTGCTCGTTACGGGAGGCAGTCACACCGGAGCCGGACCGGCGGCTATGCGCAGGACG
>JAPOPA010000268.1 GCA_026713145.1 Chloroflexota bacterium | reverse complement strand
CATCGTGGGAGAGGGCTAGGGTGAGGGTGTTCTGAGCAAGCTACCAAAATCACATGGAACCCGTACTAGAGCCAGCCCCGTACTCGACAAGGTGGTGAGGATAACTCTCCATTCTCTGCACCCTATCCGCCCGCGACGGCGAGTCGCCCCGCGTCGGCGAGTCGCCCCGGAACGTCAACCAACCTCCCCCCCTGCTGATGCGACTCCAGGAATCCCAACAATATCCGCAACGCCTTGCGCGCGTCCTGAGGAGAAGAAACACTCTCTCCGCCGTGCTCGATGATGTCAATTAGCTCCCGGTACGCCGACACCGTTCCCTGAATCTGGTACTGCTCCGGGTGGATCGTCGTCCGATTCGGCTCCCCCCGGACCTCTTTCTGCACCGTCAGTTCCGCCGCTCGGTCGCCCCCATCAATGCGAATGACCCCCTGCGGCCCCGTAATCTCCAGCGAGCCCAACGGCGCCGTTCCCTTCAACGCCCGGAAAATCGCTCTGACACCGTTCTCGAAAATGATCGTCCCGGTCATGCCGGGCTCGTTCTCCGGCAGCTTGCCCCCGTCCCCGCGATACCGGTCCCAGTCATCAAACCCGTCCTCCAGAATTGCCGATACCGCCCTCGGCTCCGACTCTGAAAAGAAGCACAACGCGTCTATATAGTGCGTCCCGTTGCGGAACATCATCGCGCGCGGTCCTCCCAGCACCCCGGTCAAGACCGTCGGAGTCCCAATCGCGCCGCTCCTGATCACCTGCCGCACCTTGTGATACAGCGGGAACCACCTACGACTGTGGTTCACCGACATCTTTACGCCATTTCTTTCGCACGCCGCGATCATCGCATCCGCGTCCTCCAGCGTAGTCGCAATCGGCTTCTCGCAGAATATCGCCTTCATGCCGCTTTCGGCTCCATCTATCACTATCTGCGAATGGCGATGGTCCGACGTCGCCACCGTAAGGATGTCGAGATCTTCCCCTTCCAGCATCTCCCGGTAGTCGGAGTATAGCCGCGTTTCGGGCCACCGCTCGGACCACGCGTCCTTGAACCGTTCCAGCGCCTCCGGGTTGATGTCGCAGACCGCCGCCAACTCTACGTCCTCCATATAGGAAAGTCCGCTCACGTGGGACGCGGATATCTCCCTGCCGAGCGGAGGCGACGGCTCACCCCCCGGGGTGTTGATAACGATCCCGCTCGCCCCGACGATGCCTACGCGATATACCATGTCACCCTTTCTCTGAAAGACTTCCAAACGGCTGGAAGTATAAAGTCGAAACCAAATCAGGTCAAAGGGAAATGGGACGTGGCGAGAGCGTGACAGACGTATCTTGGCCTGGAGAAGACCCTTGCATGACCACCATCATCCCGACCTGAGCCACCCACGCGCGGTCATTCCGAGTGCAGCGAAGCGTATCGAGGAATCTCAAGGCTTCTTCCCACTGAACTCGCCCCTTTCGCTGTACTTCCGACATTCAACCTCCTCCCTTGCACCCGGCATCCTGAACCCACTCCCTTCCCACGTTCTCGACGCACTCCGCCGTGAGTCCCAACCTAAAAGGGAAGATATTGTCCCGGAGGATTCTCGTAGTCACGGGAGCAAGGTCATGAAGCGTAGCGCGGCACTTCCAGGCGGGAGGATTTACTCCGCTTGACACGTTAGAAACAATAGTATAGTGTTGCACGCGAGCCCGGCCCTGCCGCGTCGGTTGGGAAACGTGTACTATTGTACGCGGCGATATGGGGCCCGAAGTAGGGAACGGATCGGTCGACGGTTCTTCTAGCGAATCTGAGGGTGGTCACGAATGGCAGAACAAGTTGCCGTAACTACTGCGCAGGCGCAGCTTGACGAGGAAGAATTCACCGTTGCCTCCCAATGGCAATTGATGTGGTGGAGGTTCAGAAAACATAAGCCTGCGGTCATCTCCGGCTTCGTTCTCGCATTCTTCTACCTTCTGTTCCCTTTAGCAGAATTCCTCGGTACCGGCGACCCTGCGAGAATATCGGAGGGCTACCACTACCTTCGACCACAACCCATTCGCTTCTTTGACGGAGGCTCATTCCGTCCACACGTCAACGGTCTTGAAGCCTACCGCGATCCTCAGACTTTCCAGCGAAAGTATGACGAGATCTCCGATCTCAAGATTGACATTGGGTTCTTCACTCAGGGCTTTAGATACAAATTCCTCGGTTTCATCGATACCGACCGCCATCTCTTCGGATTCTCTGATCCCGCCGTTATCGAAGAGCGACCGTCGCTCTTCATTCTTGGAAGTGACGACGTAGGCCGTGATTCCTGGTCCCGACTCCTTCTTTCAAACCGAATCTCCCTATCCATCGGTCTCCTCGGGGTAGCAATCTCATTCGTCTTCGGCGTCGTAATGGGAGGGATCTCCGGATACTACGGCGGATGGGTCGACACGATGATTCAGCGTGTTATCGAGGTCATGAGCGCCATTCCTACACTTCCGCTGTGGATGGGGCTTTCCGCCGCCGTTCCCCAGCACTGGACGGTGCTGCAAGTCTATCTTGCGATAACGGTCATCCTATCGATCTTCGGCTGGACGGGCATGGCGCGGACGGTTCGGGGCAAGTTCCTCGCTCTTCGCGAGGAGGACTACGTAATGGCCGCCCGAATCGCGGGAGCCTCAGAAAGCCGGATCATGTTCCGGCATATGCTCCCGGGGTTCTATAGCCACCTCATTGCCAACATAAGCCTTTCCATTCCGAGCATGATTATCGGAGAGACGAGCCTGAGCTTCCTCGGTCTGGGTCTGCGGCCACCCGCAGTCAGCTACGGCATCATGCTAATTCAGGCGCAGCAGCCCACGGTTGTGGCCCTGTACCCATGGCTGATGTTCGTGGCCCTCCCGGTAATCGTCGTGATTCTTGCATTCAACTTCTTGGGTGACGGTCTGCGAGACGCCGCAGATCCATACGGCAAGTAACACAGAGCGAGCATATGACAACCTCAACAAACGGCAGTAAACTAGCGGAAGATACGATTATTCAGATCAACGATCTGAAGATTTACTACCCTACCGACGAAGGAGTCGTTAGGGCGGTGGACGGTGTCGACTTTGAAATTAAACAAGGGGAGACCCTGGGCGTAGTCGGTGAGAGCGGTTGCGGTAAGAGTACCGTTGGCCGCGCGGTCCTGAACATCATCGACAAGCCTGGACGTGTCGAAGGCGGGGAAATTCTCTGGCGTCTGCCCGACGAGAGAGAGATCGACATCACGTCCCTCGACCCCAACAGCAGGCTCATGCGCGCCATCCGCGGCGCGGGCATCGCCCTCATATTCCAAGAGCCGATGACCTCCTTCAGCCCGCTCCACACCGTCGGAAACCAGATCGGCGAGGCAATCAGGCTCCACACCGACCTTTCTGAACAGGGCATACAAGACCGTGCCGTCGAACTCCTCCAGATGGTCGGCATTCCGAATGCCGAACAGCGCCTGAAGGAGTACGCATTCCAGTTGAGCGGTGGCCTTCGACAGCGCGCCATGATCGCCATGGCCCTCTCGGCGGAACCTCAGTTGCTCATCGCCGACGAGCCGACAACCGCCCTCGATGTGACCACGCAGGCCCAGATTCTTGAACTCCTGCGCCAGCTCCAGACCGAAAACGGAATGGCCGTCATCCTCATCACCCACAATCTGGGCGTGATAGCCGAGATGGCCGACCGGGTTGTCGTCATGTACCTTGGCCGAGCCGTCGAGTCCGGTCCCGTCGAAGATATCTTCTACAACCCGCAGCACCCCTATACCCAGGGTCTCCTCAGGTCGATCCCCAGCATTTACTCCCGAAGCGTGGAGCGACTCCCCTCGATTCGAGGCACCATCCCGCACCCCTTCAACAGGCCGACCGGATGTACCTTCCGACCGCGATGCCCGAACTTCATAGAAGGCGTCTGCGATCGAAATGTCCCTGAATTCCAAACCCTGGAGGGAACTAACCAGATGGTTAGCTGTTTCCTCCATCATCCTCCCGAAGAGGTAGGCACAAGTGGCTGAGGAGACTATCGACCAGACTGAAAGTTACATAGCCGAGCGACGCAATCTGCTCGACGTCCAGAATCTCCGGAAGTACTTCCCGATCACTCGGGGCTTCCTCAAGAGAGTGATTGGACACGTCCGGGCGGTAGACGACGTGAGCTTCACCATCCAGCAGGGCGAGACGCTCGGCCTCGTGGGTGAGAGCGGCTGCGGAAAGACCACCACGGCCCGGTGCATCATGCGGGCCATCGACCCCAGCAGCGGCGAGATCCTTTACCGCACTGAGGACGGACAGGTCCTCGATATCGGTGCAATCGGCAAAGGTCCTCTGCGTGAGCTACGCAAAGACATGCAGATGATCTTCCAGGACCCGTTCACGTCACTGAACCCCCGCATGTCCCTGTTTGATATCGTAGGTGAGCCTCTACTCGTTCACGGCGAGCGGAGCATGAGGGTTCGTTCCGAACGCGTCGCGGAGTTGTTGCGTCTCGTCGGCCTGCGGCCCGAGTACATGCGCCGCTTCCCGCACGCCTTCAGCGGCGGCGAGCGTCAGCGCATCGGGATTGCAAGGGCGTTGGCACTGAATCCGCGTCTGGTCGTAGCAGACGAGCCCGTCTCGGCCCTCGACGTGTCAGTCCAGGCCCAGGGCATCAACCTGCTTTCCGACCTCCAGGAGCAGCTCAACCTCACGTACCTCTTCGTCGCCCACGACCTCAGCGTCGTCCGGCACATCTCCGACCGCGTCGCCGTTATGTACGTCGGCAAGATGGTCGAGTTGGCAGATACCGAGGAGCTCTTCAGCAACCCGAAGCACCCGTACACATCGGCCCTCCTCCAGTCGGTGCCGGTCCCGGACCCGAAGATTCGCAAAGAGACCTTCGTCCTTGAAGGGGAGGTCGCCAGCCCGGCGAATCCTCCTTCAGGTTGCTACTTCCACCCGCGCTGCGCCTTCAAAGTTGAAATCTGCAGCGAAGAGACTCCGGAGTTCGTCGAAGACAGCCCAAACCACTGGGTCGCATGCCACCGCGCCAAGGAACTCAACCTTGCGGGTCTCAGCGGGACCGGTTCCCAGTTTGGCGGAGTGGATACCGATAACGGAGGCGGTGACGAGTAAGCAGGACGGCTAATCCCGGAAACTGCGTTTCGTTCGTCTCAATTCACGGCGGCGTATCCGGCCCTCTATTCGGCTGCGCCCACGACCTCTCCCGCGCGCACTGTGAGCACTGGCTCGTAGCATCCCCCGGGCCTTGAGTTGCCCACAACATCCGCCAACGGGGCCGCGTCTTCGTTCCGCTCCAGCACTGCAATGTCTGCGCAGGCTCCCCCCCGCAGCGTACCGATCTCTCCCGCCATGCCCAGCACGCCTGCCGGACGAAGGGTCGCACGAGTAAAGGCGTCTCTCTCGTCCATTCCCGCAGCCAGCAGTTTCGATATCGTACGTGGCAGATCATGCTGCGGATCGGAACCCACGTGCCGGGCGTATTGGTCCGTCGAGATGGTGTCCGGCAAGAACCCGTCCACTATGGCGGCTTCCACCGTCGGGAAGTCAAACGACGACATACCATGTCCCACGTCGAACAGCACCCCCCGATCCCTCGCACGCAACGCCGCATCGATAACCTTGCCGTCCTCCACGATGCCGTTTGGCCCCGAATGGAAGCAGTAGGTAAGCACGTCACCGCTCCGCAGCAGGTCGAGTTGCTCAGAGATAGGCCAGTCGTACGGATCCCAACGATTCCCAAACAATATCGGCCTGCCTGTCCTCTCGGCGATTTCCAGTGTGCGCTGCACCACCAACTTGGGATCGGAGTCCCCGCAAGCGTTCACGCTCGCGTTCACCGACAGCCCCCAGATCAGGTCCCCGCCATCCTTGATCGCCGCCACACCTGCATCCACGTCCAGGTCATCCACGTTTCCGAATGCCTCCGTTCCGGGGACGCGCTCCCCGCCACGCGCGACGCTCATCGCCAGCCTCACCCTCGTCTTCGATCCGTGAATTACTCTGTCCCGGTAGAACTGCCAGTCGTCCGCCCCGCAGTCCCCCTGCGAGAGTATCGTCGTCACACCTCGCGGCAGTATCTCCACGTCCGGGTCTATTCCGTACTTCCAGTCCGACGGCGCCGGATGAGAATGAAGATCGACCAGGCCCGGCAGCAGAACGCCGTCCGGAAACTCGAAGACTCTTCCGGCAGTCCCCACGATCTCCTCGCCTGCCGCCACGATCCGATCCCCCGACACCGCAACCGCGCCGGGCCCATCCATCCTCGTATCGGCACAAAATACCCGGCCCGCTCGCACTATCAGGTCGTAAGTCGCTTCACCCATACTCTCTATCTCCCGATTCAAGAATTGCCGTCCACGAATGTCAAACTAAACACGAGACACCAAACTACGCATCCAAAACGACGTACCCCTACTTCCTGTCATCCTCAATCCCCGTCAACCGAAACGCCGCCCTGGCCCTGTATACTCGATTGATATTCAGCAGCAGCGCCGTGATGTGCTCAACATACACTGCATTCCGCAGGCCGCCCCCATCCACTGCCCTGACACCCGGAATCTCCTCTGCCAGACCTGCAATCAATGCCTTCGCACTCTCATCATCTGAGCACACCACCACGTCGGAGTCGATACGCTTCTCCGGATTCAATAAATCGTGCGCGCTGATCGTCTGAAACGCCGCCACTACGCGCGATTCCGGCAAGATCCCTCGCGCCTCCATCGCCGCCGACCCCGCGTCGATGGGTAGAAAACTCGCCCCGTACGGATCGAACTGCAGGGGAACAACCGTCGTCACCACGATCTTCCCCGACAGCGCCCCGGCGAGCGGTTCGAGCGTCGGCCGCTGGCCTGCATACGGCACGGTTACGAACACCGTCTCCGCCCGCATCGCCACGTCCTCGTTCAGTCCCGACTCAACGGACACTCCCTTCACCTTGGCTGCAACTCGCTCAGCCGCAGCCAGCGCCCGGGCGGTGTCCCGTGATCCGATCATCACGTCATGTCCGGCCAGCCTGAGTCGAAGCCCCAGCCCTCGCCCCTCCGGCCCCGTTCCGCCAAGAAGTCCAATCATGCGCCTAATCTACCCGCACCCGCCCACCTCCGCAATACCGGCAGCCCACTTGATACGCCCACACACCTGTCATTCCCCTTGAAAATACCGGCGCGCTGCCACCCTCCACTCCCACGAAGGAAAGTCACCCCGTACCCCGATGCGGGGTGGGACTCCATCAACCTCACCCTCCACGGCTCAACGGTGCGCAGTATTCCCTGCTTTCTCATTCCCCGCTATGCGCCCCATTTTCGGAACTTTCTAATTCCAGTATAAGATGTCGCATAACATCTAGCGTAAACCCGGCCAACCCTCTACGATAGACGCCTACCTCATCTCCTCGACTTACCAAGACGTCAACATCCGTATGGCAACTCGCACATCCACAATAGCCCTCGTCGTCGCTTCCGTCGCAGCCGCTTTCCTATTCGTTGCCATCCCGGCCAACGCCCAGTTCGGTCACATTGAGACCATCGCCGGAGGCGGCGTCGGTGACGGTGGCAGACCGACGCTCGCACCCCTAAACTCGCCTGACGGCGTCGCTATCGACAGTTTCGGCAACATTTACATTGCCGACGGCGCAGAGCACCGAATTCGCAAGATCGATATCGAAAACAACGTAATCTCCACCTTTGCAGGTACCGGGCTGCCGGGCTTCTCCGGCGACGGAGGGCCCGCGTCTGCCGCCGCTCTCAGCTCGCCCTTCGGACTCGCCTTCGACGACGATGACAACCTCTATATTGCCGACTCTGCCAACAACCGCATTCGAAAAGTCGACCTCGCTACCGAAATCATCACCACCGTCGCCGGTTCCGGCAGCCCCGGGTTTGAGGGGGATGCCGGCTCCGCACTCGACGCCGCCTTCCATTCCCCGCATGGGGTCGACGTGGACCACCGCGGCAACATCTATATCGCGGACACTCTGAACAACCGGATCCGAAAAGTCGACTCATTCGACGGAATAGTAAGAACCATCGCGGGCACCGGCACAGCCGGGTCCAGCGGTGACCTCGGCCGCGCCGTGAACGCCACCCTCAATCAACCCGAAGACGTGGCCGTCGATGACTTGGGCAAGGTCTACATTGCAGACACCGGCAATCACCTAATCCGCCTGGTCGACATCCAGGGCGTCATCATCACCCTCGCCGGTATGAGAAATGCGTCCGTAGACCCCTCCAGCGTCGCCATTTCCGGCAGAGCTCAGAACGCCGTCCTGCGAACCCCGATAAGTCTCACGCTCGACGAAAGCCAGAGAAACCTGTACGTCGCCGACTCTGGCAACAACCTCGTTCGCAGAATTCTCCTCAACAATGTCATCGAAGACACGTTGATCACCACCGAGGCCGGCTCGGTCAACGGGACTGCGGGATACGACGGTGAAGACAGGAATGCCATCGTCTCCAGCCTCGACACGCCCTCTGGCGTGGCCATCAACTCCTCGGGCGAAATATACATCGCCGACGCTGGCAATCAGAGGGTGAGAGCCGTCGTATCTGCGGGCGAGCGGAGACCCAAGGTTCTGGTTACCGTCGCCGGAAACGGCGAAGCCAGCTTCTCCGGT
>JAPOPA010000286.1 GCA_026713145.1 Chloroflexota bacterium | reverse complement strand
TCGGTTTCCTTGCGCTCCGGCAGCTCTTGGACGCGGACGAAGTCGCAACGATGCTGCGGGAGTCCAACGAGATCATGGAAGAGGTACGCGGCGGCAGCGCGTTCGACGGCGTGAAGCGGCAGGCCGTCCAACCGTTCTTCGAACGTCGACCTTTTCTGCACAGCCTGATCGCCGATCCCAGGATTCTCGGCATCGCTGAGGGCCTCCTCGGGCCGAATATCTTCCTGAATGTGACCGAGGGCAATCTGCACGTGGGAGACACAGCCTGGCACGGAGGATCAGGGAGCGCCGAAGTTCTCCCATCGATCAAGATCGCCTTCTACCTCGAACCGCTGACGAAGGAGAACGGAGCACTGCGCTTCATACCCGGCTCCCACAAGGGTGAGTTCTCAAATCGCCTGGCAAGGATACGAGACCAGGCTGAGGATCCCTACGGCAAGGTGTGGGGCATCAGCCCGGACGAGCTTCCGGCATACGCCGTCGAGACTATGCCCGGCGATGTCCTCGCGTTCAAGGAGGACACGTACCACAGCGCATGGGGCGGGAGGCCCGGGAGGCACCAACACGCGATCAACTACAATCGAATCCCCAAGACTCCGGAGGAGATGGCCCACATCAGGTCGGCCTACGAGCGGATGACTTATTCCTATCACCCGGTTGTTCAGAATCTAGAAGATGAGAATCCTAGGCTCCGGGCACTTCAACAGCCAATGGTCGAATGGGGATTCAAAGCGCAGAGCGTGTGAATCGGCGAGAATTCACCGCAGAGTACAAAGAAATCGCCGAGGAGAATAGAGTATGACAATCGATTCACTGGCACAGCAACTGCAAGCGGCTCAGCAGGAGGTCGTAGCCTCGCTGGCGAGCGCGACCGAACATGAACTGCACACAGCGCTGGGCGACGGTGAGTGGACGGCGTCCGAGGTGGCCGCGCACGTCATCGAGATGCAGGCCATGTGGATGGAAAAGATCGCCAATGCCGACCAGGAGCCCGACCTCGCGCGTTCCCACAGCGAGATCGACCGCCGCACCGCCTCCGTCGACGCTCACAGCGGCGACGACCTTGGAGCGATAACTCGTCGCCTCGCCGAGTCGTGTGGCCGGACGATGGACATCCTCCAGAGTATGTCGTCCGGCGACCTCGGTCGCCCTGTCACCCACGGACACTCGTCGACATCCGGTACCGCGCAGGAGGCGGCACACTCGCTGGTAATCTCCCACCTCTCCGAACACGCCCGGCAGATCACCGAGACGAGGCAGGCTGCCGGAAGAGGGCAATAGCCGGACATGCCGTGTGTCGCGTGTACGTCTAACTTAACAGCGACAATCGTTCATAGCGACCATCCAGACCCCACCGTTCGTGGTGAGCCTGTCGAACCATGAACAGTAAGAACAGGTTCCCCATCGAGAGTCCCTACCGCCGGTTGAGGTGCTCCACCACGGCATCAGCGAGCGCCCCTATGCTCCGCCGGGTGACCGTTATGACGCGATGATCACCCTTGGCCTCGAAGTGGTCCGACACCCGATGGTCGAGCACGGTGCTGCCCCATATGACAATGATGTCCGCCCAGAGGCGGGCCGGGCGATAGTAGCGGTCGTCCTTCGACCTCGTGCCGTCCACGAATCGCCACTCGATTCCCGGGGGCGACTTCTCGCGTATCTCCCGAGTCTTTGCCTCGGTCCCGCCGACGACGAGGACCCTGCTGACGTGGTGGACGGCAAGCGCCGAGGCCATCGCGGTCAACGAGCTTCGGTCCTTGGACCCGCCACAAATGCTGCAGTGGGCCTGGTCCACGAGAAGGCTCAGGCTCGCATCTGCCTGGCGTCGGCAGTCGCCGTTACCGCAGTGCCAGAGGAAGGAAGAATCCAGAAGCTCCCGCGCGCGGTCAACCTTCTCCGATGCGATATTGGTGCGGTTGGGGCGACGAGAAATGATGCCGGAGGCCGCCAGAGCTTCACGCGCGGCCCTCTGTGCGCCGGGCGTGGCGATGCCGAAGTCCTTGAACATCCGCGCGATAGCGATATCGGGCACGATCAACGTCTCCGTACAGCCGTTCAGACGTGAATGTCGGTCTAGCGGTCGTGAGAGCCGGCAGGCTTAGAAGGGCCTCGTCAATAGCAGGGCCCCGAGTGCGAGCAAGCCAATAACCAGCTCGATTATGCCGAACGGCCTACCACCTTCATCCTTCCGCCTCATAGTCCTGATGCCGCTTACGATGAGGCTTATGGCAGCGACCAGGACGAGAATTCCTACTAAGCGCCACATTCAATACTTTCCCTCTGTGTGTGCCGCCTTGTCTGAAAGGTCCCGCCTCTAACGGAGGGAGAGTGACGGTAAACACCCTAAGGCGTGGAACACGCTATTGAACGACCCTGTGTTTTCGGCGCAACCAACGTTTGAGCAATAGTCGCTAAACAACACCCGAAACCGGCGACCGGGCCGGCACGGTGTCTGTGGAAAAGACGCTCTCCTGCGGGAAGAAAAACTAGGACCCGAAGCGCACCGCCGCCACGGGGTCGCTGTAGTCGACGCCCTTGGTGGCCCAGAAGATCGTCGCAATCTCGTCAACGGCGGCCACGAGGTTCTCTGCCGCCTCTTTGTCGACGGCCTGCTTGTTGGCGGAGGCGAGCTTTGCCGCTCCCCAGACCTTCGAGGGCAGGTCGGGATGGGCCTCGAGATGCTCAGGCTTGAAGTAGTCGTTGCTGAGAATGTTGATCTCGCGCTTACAGAGCTCGGCGTGCTCCTCCTTGACGGCTACGTAGCGGGAGAAGGAGTTGCCCGCAGCGGCGCTCATGTCGCTATCGTCCATGGCCTCGATGCGCACGACCATCTTGAGCACGGTCTGGGCCGCGATCTTTGCCGCGATGGGATCGTAGATGCCGCAGGGAATGTCACAGTGGGCGTGAACTTCGCGAACGGTCATCAGTCGTTTCAGTGTCTGGATCATGACGGGGAATAGTCCTCCATTGTCAGGTGTCTTGGCGAAAGGAAGGGTATCAAGATGGCGGTACAGGCGCAAGGAGAAAGAGGCTAGGGAAACTATTCAGACTTCTTGAGGCGGCCAGGTGCCCAGTGACCATCATACCCCTCAGGGCTGGAGGTCTGGATGTGTGAATCAAGTTGGACAGGGCTCTGCGCCGTTCGATAGCATGGGCGGGCCATGGCCATGTACGCCGACGCCAACTACTGCCAGCGTTGCGGGCACGCCCTCGAGCAGCGAGAGTTCGAAGGGAGTCCTAGGCCGACGTGTCCTGGCTGCGGGTTCGTAGTATTCCTCGATCCCAAGGTCGCGGTCGTCGTGCTTGTCGAGACCTGCGGCAGGCTCCTGTTCGTGCAGCGCGGCGCGGAACCGCAAATCGGTAAGTGGTGCTTTCCGGGCGGTTACGTTGACCGTGGAGAGGAAGTCGAGGCGGCGGCGCGCCGTGAAGTCCGGGAGGAGACGGGTCTTGAGGTCGGGATCACGAGTCTCATTGGCGTCTATTCGCTGCCGTCGAATCCGGTTATCGTCATCGCCTATTCGGGCGCGGTGAAGTGTGGCGAACTAACGCCTGGTACGGACGCCGATGATGCCGGATGGTTCGACCTCGGAGAACTGCCGGAGTTGGCCTTCCCGCACAACGTGAAGATCATCGAGGACTGGCAGGCAGCGCGACCGGCAGGCTAGTCCGAGGCTTCGTCGCCTTCGAGTTCGTGGCCTGCCGGAGGCGGGATGTACGGCGTCGTCTTGCGGGCTGTGGTTATAAATCCGGTGTGACCGATCATCCGGTGGTCGGGCCGTACGCTGCGTCCCCGCACGGCCCACGTCCTCATGAAGATCTCCGTCGTCTCGATCATGCCGAAAGTGTTGATGTCCTCAAGGGCCCCGACCAACTCATGGACCTGCAGCACCGTCGGGAGGAAGCACGTGACTACCCCACCCGGCACGAGTGCATCGACAGCATGAGGAACGACCTGCCACGGCTCCGGTAGATCAAGAACGATACGGTCGAGGTCGGTCTCCGGGATGGCCTCATAAACGTCGCCGTTCTTGAAGATCACATGAGGGTGCTCCGGCACGATGGCGGCGAGGTTTTGTTGTGCACGAGCGGTCATGTCCTCTCGGATGTCGTAGGTGAAAATCCTGCCGCGCTCGCCGACGGCGCGGGCTAGGGCTATCGTCAGCGCGCCAGATCCGGAGCCTGCTTCCAGCACGCGCGCGCCGGGGAAGATGTCGCCGTAGGTGATGATCGCTCCGATATCCTTGGGGTAGACCACAGTGGCCACTCGCGGCATGATGCGAATGAAGTCGGCCATTCCGGGCTTGACGACGATGAGCGCGTGGCCCTTTGACGTCCGGATACGCACGCCATCCGGCTCACCGATGATGTCGTCGTGATGGAAGGTCCCGAGGTGGTTCTGGTCGTCCTTGTCGCTCTTGAGCGTAACGAGGTATCGCCGGCCCCGACGGTCGATGATAAGGGCTTGTTCTCCGTCTTTGAAGATGTAGCGAGATTCTGTGGACATAGTGGGAGTCTACTGTGGCTCCATTACAATTGCCTGCGCCAGTTAGTGAATTCCTGCCGGCGCAGAAGTGACGGGTACTCAGGCCAATGACGGATGCGGGATTTGTGGAGGGAGTGCCGCCTAACTGATGTGAACGGCTCCTTCCGATTCCAGCATGCCGACTCGCATCAGGACTTCGTACACTTCGCTTGCCCGGGCCTCGCCCGCGTCGGGATTGGGCGGGCGGACATCGGAGTTTTCGATGACGCCCATGTACTTGAGAATGTACTTGCAAACCGAGTATGCGTGGGGGTCAAAAGTGCAGTAGTTCAGGATGGGCACGAGCTTGCCGTAATAAAGGTCGCGGGCCTCATCCCATTGCCCTCGCTTGACCAACTCGTAAAGCCTGACCTCGTGTTCAGGGACACGGGTCGCGCTGCCGGAGATCACGCCGTCGGCGCCCATCTGGTAAGCCAAAAGGCTCATGAGGTCCCAACCACACAGGACGGGTATATCGAGGAGTTGCTTGGCCTCGTAGTTCTTGTCGGGGATGCCGCTAATCTTCAGGGCGATGATGTTCTCGGTCTGCTGCGTGAGGGGAAAGATGTCGTCGCGGATGGAAACTTCACCGCGCATGCCTTGGTCGTAGAGCATCACCGGCACGATGTCGGCAAGGCGAAGGAAGTAGTCGTGGGTGTCGCCGTCGATCGGGGGACGGGACATGACATAGTCGGCGCCGGACTGGGCGGCGATGCGTCCGACGGCCAAGCCGTCTTCAAAGGTGGCGTTGATAATGCCGACCCCTACCGGAACGGCGCCCTTCACGTACTCGACGACGGCCTCTGCCGTGTGCCGGCGCTCTTCCATGGTGTAGGTGTCGTACTCCCCGATTTTCCCCTGCACGACCACGCTGGCCGCCCCGGCGTGAATGACCCTGTCAATCTGCCGGAAGATGCCCTCGACGTCAATCTCGTTCGACTCGGTATACGGGGTCATGAGCAGGGTGTTTACGCCGTCGAGTCGTTTCATGGAGACGGTCTCCTGTGGGGAGTGGGTGAGCGCATACGTGCCTGAGGATTGTAGGCGTGGGGCGGTCAAACCGCAAGCGGAGAGCGGCCCGTCACTACACGGCGATGCGCGCCCAGCGAATATCCATGAACTCGCCGTCTCCGGCGTAGAAGACTACGAGCACCTCGCCGTTCGGCAGAACAACACCGCGTGGATGCCCGAATCTCCAGGCCATCATGTCGTCCCATATCTCGCGTTGGGTGCGCCTGCCATGGGCGCCGGACTCGACGCCTTCGGCGCTATGGTAGACGGTGAGCTGCGGCGCGGCGTTCCACGTCTCGCCGAAGTTGTCGCTCAGGGAAGCTCCGATGCCGTTGATCGTCCGACGGTCGGGGTAGACGAATAGGACACTGTCGCCCCCTAGCGGAATCGGCATGCAATGTTGGCCCGAAACGCCCGTGCCGACCGGTTCGGTCCACGACATGCCGTCGGGCGATCCCCACGAGATATGGATGTCGACATCGGAACTCAGCGTCGGATCGTGCGTCCAGTGGGTGCCGATGTGCCGGCCCGATTCTGGATGCTTGGCTAGCCGCACATCCCAGTAGTACTTCTCTCCGGTAGGGTGCTTCGCGATGGTGGTGAATTCGGGCCACGTCTCCCCGCCGTCGCGTGATAGTCGGAGATACGCTCCCTGGTCCGGCGGACCGTCATCATGGAATTCCTTCCAGGTCTCGTAGGGCTGGGCGAAGACACCGTTTGGTAGGGAAATAATCGCCTCTGTCACGGGCGAAGCGCCAAGATGTGGTCGAACGTCCATCCACCGACGGGGGCTCCAAGTCCGGCCTCCATCGGTGGAGGTCGTGTGGAAGATTCGCATGGGCAGGATACCCTGGTTACGCTGATTGACGAACGGGAGGTCAGGATCTGAACGGTCGACCCACAGGCCGGTGGCCGTGAGTATTCCGGGCGGAGTCTCGACTATCGAGAAAGTCTTGACTTCGCCGAGAGTGCCGTCCTCCCAAGCGCCCTTGCCGTACCCATCGTACGAGAGACTCCATTCACCGTCGAGACCATCGCCCTCGTAGAGGAGAATATGACCGTCGAGAGAATCATGCTTGCTCCCCGCCCGATATGTCACGAGCACCCTACCGTCTGCGGTGAGAGCGATGTCGGTAAACGCGGTCGAACGTTGGTGTGGAGGCGCTTGTCGGGAGTCATGGACCAGGCCTGTTGCGGTGACGTGCATGGTGAATTCCATCCTGAAACGTGCGTTGAATCTGGAGCCTAGACTATACCAAGTAGTCGCCGCGCTGACACACGCTTCGCCGCCGAAGGATGGGCGGCCACAAGGTTCGTCCCTGCAATTTGTGTAGGACGAAAAGCAGTATTGATGACCAACCGTGGCGGACTCAGAATCCCGCGAGGCGGCCTTGTACGGGGCGGTCTTCAGAATCGTCGGTGTGATGATCGAAGCCGGAGACTCCCACGCCGACCAGCCTGAACTGGCGTCCCGGGTGAAGTTCAAGCTCTAGGAGCGAGGAGGCGACGGCAGATATCACGTCGGCGGAGTCTTCCGGCTCGGTGAGAGACCTCTGGCGAGTGAATGTAGTGAAGTCGGAGAGACGGAGCTTGAGCTTGACGGTGCGGCCCTGCAGGTCTGCACCGGCGAGCTGACCGGCGACCCGCTGGCTGAGGCGGGCGATGAGCTCGTGAAGCATTTCGGGACTGCCTGTATCTTGAGAGAGTGTCGTTTCGGCGCTGACGGACTTGGTCTCCCGCGAGACGACGACGGGACGGTCGTCCCTGCCAATCGCGAGTCCGCGCATCTGTGAACCGTTCTTTCCGAACCACGAGGCAAACCAGTCCTCAGACATCCGGGCAAGATCACCGATTGTCTCGATTCCCTCGGCCACCAGGCGCTCCGACGCCTTCGGTCCGATACCCCAGAGCTTGCGGACAGGGAGGGGCGCGAGAAATCCACGCTCCGTTCCGGGGGGAACAACAGTCAGGCCATCAGGCTTGTCCATGTCTGAGGCGATCTTGGCAACCGACTTGCTCGTCGCAACCCCAACGGAGATTGTGAGTCCGATTTCGTCGGCGACCCTTCGCCTGAGACCCGAGGCGATGCTCTCCGGCGTTGCGTCTGGGCCGACACGGTCAGTTACATCCAGGAAGGCCTCGTCCAGAGACAGCGGTTCGATGAGACCGGTAATGTCTCGGAATA
>JAPOPA010000105.1 GCA_026713145.1 Chloroflexota bacterium | reverse complement strand
GGCCACCACGCCTAGTGCCCAACGTTTACGGCGTGGACTACCAGGGTATCTAATCCTGTTTGCTACCCACGCTTTCGCGCCTCAGCGTCAGTTACAGCCCAGAAAGCCGCCTTCGCCTCTGGTGTTCCTCCCGGTATCTACGCATATCACCGCTACTCCGGGAATTCCGCTTTCCTCTGCTGACCTCAAGCCTGCCAGTTTCTCATGACCCCTCCCAGTTGAGCCGGGAGATTTCACATGAGACTTAGCGGGCAGCCTACTCGCCCTTTACGCCCAGTAAATCCGGACAACGCTCGCATCCTACGTATTACCGCGGCTGCTGGCACGTAGTTAGCCGATGCTTATTCCTCGGGTACCGTCCGTTCTCTTCCCCGAGAAAAGGAGTTTACGACCCGAAAGCCTTCTTCCTCCACGCGGTGTCGCTGCGTCAGGCTTTCGCCCATTGCGCAAGATTCCCTGCTGCTGCCTCCCGTAGGAGTGGGGGCCGTGTCTCAGTCCCCCTCTGCCCGTTCGTGCTCTCACACCGGGTACCCGTCTATGGCTTGGTGGGCCTTTACCCCACCAACTACCTGATAGGCCGCAAGCCCGTCCCAGAGCGACCGAAGCCTTTCCCCCAACGGCAACGCCTGTTGGGACGTACGGGGTATTAGGCACGATTTCTCATGATTATTCCCCGCTCCGGGGTTGGTTACTTACGTGTTACTCAGCCGTCTGCCACTTTACTTAGCGACCGAAGCCGCTGTTCTCGTTCGACTTGCATGCATTAAGCGCACCGCCAGCGTTCGTCCTGAGCCAGGATCAAACTCTAAGTGTTTGACGATTTCCTTTCACTATCCAGTTGTTAAGGTGCAAAACCAATGCCGCCCACGTATTCTGCGCGGCACGGACGAACATCATACCGCGCACTCCCCGACGTGTCAAGCGACATATGTTGGAATCGTCCTAATGCTCGGCTGTTTAGTGGAGTCCCCTGCTCTTGACGGCCATATGACCTAGGAGAACCACTCAGTACACCAACACCTTAGTAATGGGACCGGGAATTGGCTCGGGCCGAGGTTGAAACCCTCCCTGTCCTTGCACAGCGCAAGTCTAACCCCGCCGCTGCTACCCGTCATGACAGAGAGCTCATACTCCTTGGTTGCGAATGCGACTCACTTCCTACTCAGGCATGGACTATCGGCATTCACATTTTGACTCACACTTCCCCCAAACATATAATCTCGGCATGGACGACGTTCAGACGGATACGGCCGCATCCCCGCCGATATCAGCTCCCGGTTCCAAGCGGGTACTTGAAATGTACCGGAAGATGGTCCTATGTCGTACGTTGGACGAGCGAGTCTGGATGCTCAACCGCCAGGGCAAAGCCGCCATCGTCGCCTCGGCACAGGGACATGAGGCTGCCCAGATCGGAAGCGTCCACGCCCTCCGAGTCGGGCAGGACCACTTCTACATCTACTACCGTGACTTGGCCGTGCTGGTCGCCCTCGGGCTGACACCGCGCGAAATCATGCTTGGCTTCACAGCGAAGGCCGGCGAGCCCCTCGCGGGCGCCCGACAGTTCCCCACCCACGGGGCCTCGCCGCGTCACCGGATGGTAAATCTCTCTAACGTTGTGGGCACACAGATTCCCCAGGCAGTCGGCTCAGCCTTAGCCTCCAAGTTGCGTGGAGAGGACACGGTCACCATCGTATACTTCGGCGACGGCGCTTCGAGCGTCGGGGACTGCCACGAGGCGATGAACTACGCCGCCGTTCACAAGCTGCCGGTCATCTTTCTCTGCGAGAACAACGGCTATGCGATCTCCGTGCCATTGGACCTGCAGATGGCCGTAGACAGCGTCGCCAGCCGGGCCGAGGGCTACGGCATGCCTGGAATCGTCGTCGACGGCACCGACATTGAGGCAGTTTACGAGGCCACGTATGAGGCTGCGGAACGCGCTCGCGCCGGGGACGGCCCGACCATCGTGGAGACCATGGTCGAGCGTTACCTCCCGCACACCAGCGACGATGATGACAGCAGATATCGCCTTCGTGAGGATATCGAGAAGGCCCGCGAGCGCGACCCTGTTAGGTTGCTGAGACAGCAACTCCTCGCAGGCGGATTCTTGAGCGAGGAAGACGATCTGAAGATGCGGGATGATGCTAAACGGGAAGTAAATGAGGCAACGGACTACATCGACGCGGCCCCGTATCCCACGACCGAAGGCTTCTTCGAACACGTCTACGCGGACGGAATTCGCCCCGGCCCATCTCCATAGAAGGGTCAATTCCACCACAATCGCGCAATGAAGAGCGGACCAATTCTCTGATTCCCTATAGCCATCGGGAGAAAGCACCATAGCCCTTCAAACGGTCATAGAAGCCGTACGTGACGCAATGCGCGAGGAGATGCGACGCGATGATCGCGTATTCATCATGGGCGAAGACATCGGCGCCCGAGGCGGCGTCTTCCTCGCCACGGACGGCTTCATTGAGGAGTTCGGGCCCGAGCGGGTTATCGACACGCCGCTGGCTGAATCGTCAATAGCGGGCATCGCCCTTGGCGCTGCAATGAACGGAATGAGGCCCATCGCCGAGATCGAGTTCGCAGACTTCATCTGGCCGACTTTCAACCAGATCGTCGGCGAGGCGGCCCGCGTGCGGTACGGAACCGCGGGCCAGTTGAACGTGCCTCTCGTCCTGCGCGCCCCGCAGGGCGGCGGCGTACGCGGCGGGCTTTACCACTCCCAGAGCGCCGAGGCCTTCTTCGGCCACACTCCCGGCCTCAAGGTCGTCACCCCGGCAACACCGTACGATGCCAAGGGCCTGCTCAAGAGCGCCATCCGCGACGATGACCCCACCGTCTTCCTGGAGCACAAGAGGACGTACCGCCTCGTGCGCGGCGACGTGCCCGAAGAGGACTACACCGTCCCCATCGGCGTTGCCGATGTGAAGCTCCCCGGAGATGACCTGACAGTTATTACTTACGGCCTCATGCTTCACCACTGCATCGAGGCTGCACAGATTCTCGAACGCGAGGGGGTGAGTGTTGAAGTCGTCGACCTTCGCACCATCCGCCCCCTCGACGAAGAGACGATCCTGGCATCCGCCAAGAAGACCGGCAAGGTGCTCGTCGTGCACGAGGACACCAAGCTGCTCGGCATAGGCGGTGAAGTTGCCGCCATTGTCGCAGAGCACGCTTTCGAGTACCTCGATGGCCCCGTCATGCGTCTCGCCGGACCGGAGGTGCCGCCAATGCCCTTCAGTCCGACGCTGGAGGCCGTGTTCCTCCTCGACACAGAACGTGTTGTCGAAGCTATGCGCACGCTGGCGGCCTATTAGCTGGCGTGATTCCTTCACGCCTAACCCGGCGGATACTGAGATAGAGATACAGGACAGGAGCGAGGTTGCGAATGAGGATCACGTTGCCACACGTCGGGGAATCGGTCACCGAGGCCGTCATCGAGCGTTGGCTAAAGCAGGTCGGTGACCGCGTTGAGAAGTATGAGCCGCTCGCCGAGGTGGTGACCGACAAAGTTAGCATGGAGATGCCGTCCCCGGTCGAGGGCATATTGACGGAAATCCTGGTTGATGCTGGACAGACTTTAGCCATGGGCACCGAGATCGCCGAGATTGCCACCGATATCGACGAAGCCTCCCCCGCCGAGGACATCGAGCCCGGGCAAGCGTCGTCTCCACCCCAGGCAATAGACCGGATCGGCACACTTGTTAAGGACGCCACCAACGTCGGCCCCACAGGTTCGGGTGGCCCAATAACCACAGGCGTCGAGTCCGGGCCTCCGCCCACGGGAGCGCGTCACTCCCCTGCCGTCTTGCGACTTGCCGAGCTGCACAACGTCGATCTCGCCCTGGTCTCCGGAACGGGCCACAACGGACGGGTCACCCGCAAAGACGTGCAGGCGCATATCGACGCCACAAAGACCGGCGCCGAACCTGAGTCCCAATCGCGCAGTGAGGACGTGCGGGTTCCCCTTACGGCAATACGCCGCATGATTGCCGAGAACATGAAGCGGAGCGTTTCCGAGATACCCGAAGCGTGGAGCTCAATGGAAGTCGACATGACCAACGTCATGTCCGCGCGTGAGCGTGCCAAAGACGACTTCGAGCGCAGGGAGGGCGCGCGCCTGACCCCGCTTGCATTCGCGCTCAAAGCCGTCGCAGAGTCCCTCAGGGCCAACTCCATCGTGAACTCAACGTGGGCGCACGATGCCATCATACTAAAGGGCCACATCAACCTCGGCGTGGCAATCGCAACCGAAAGGGGCCTCCTCGTCCCCGTCGTCTCGGACGCGGATCGCCTCAGCGTCGCGGAGCTTGCAGAGTCCGTCGACAACCTCGCGTCCAAGGCAAGGGAGAACAAGCTCAATATCGAGGACGTACAGGGAGGGACGTTCACCGTCAACAACACCGGCGCGCTCGGGTCTGTCACCGGCAAGGGCATCATCAACCACCCTCAGGCGGCCATCCTCAACACCGAGTCCATCGTCAAGCGGCCCGTCATCATCGACGACGCGATAGCCATCCGCTCGATGATGAACATCTGCCTAACCTTCGATCACCGCATCATGGACGGCCGTGAGGCGGGTGCATTCCTCGCCGACGTCAAGCGGCGACTCGAATGCGTTGATCCTAACGCAGATATCTAACGACCGTGCCCGACTGCCTCGTCGTCGACCTCGGCACCATCGAATACCCCTCCGCGCTCGCACTTCAGCGAGACCTTCACCAACGGGTGGTAAACGGCGATCTCCCGGCCCTGCTGCTGCTCCTCGAGCATCCCCACGTCTACACACTCGGCCGCCGCAGCGCCGAGAGCGACATACTCGTATCGGAATTCACACTCCGAGGACTCGGTGCCACCGTGTACCACACCGACCGGGGTGGCGAGGTTACGTATCACGGGCCTGGACAGATTATCGGATATCCAATACTCGACCTGCGGGCCGCTGGACTCGGTCCGCTCGCCTACGTCCGCGCACTGGAGCGGGTCATCGTCTCGACCCTGGCCGAGCTCGGCATCCACGCCACGTCCGAAGACAGGCCCACCGGCGTCTGGGTCAGCGACTCCAAGATCGCCGCGATTGGCGTCCGCGTCAGTCACGGCGTGACCATGCACGGCTTCGCCCTGAACGTCGATCCCGACCTCTCTTACTTCGACCATATAGTTCCCTGCGGGATGCCCGGCGCAAGCGTGACATCCATCGCCGAGCAGGGCGTGGAACTGAAGGTCTCTGCTGTGAGCGATATCTTGACGTCACACTTTGCCAACGTCCTTAGCTTGTCCGTCACCCACTCGACCCTTGAGGCTATTACGGAAGATCCTCTGGCCGTCGTGTCGACCGCTCAGGGCCGAACCTAATTCGGTAGGACGCAGCGTAAACCGGCGTGAACATCCACAAGCTCCTCTTCCGACTGCTCTTGGGACAACGCCTCCCTACGACCGATGGCGAGCTTACCGTGCAAGGCATTCGACGTTCGGTCGCCATCCGGCGAGACCGCTTCGGCGTCCCCTACATTAATGCCGAGACCGACGAAGACGCATGGTACGCACTCGGGTTTTGCCAGGGACAGGATAGGTCCTTCAACCTTGAGATGCTCTTGAGGGCCGCTCGCGGCACCTTGTGCGAACTGGTGGGACCGGGAGCGCTGGCGACCGACCGGCTCTCCCGTCGACTCGGATTCTCCCGACTAGCTCCCAAGCAGTTGGCGGTGTTCAATCCCCAGGTGAAAGCACGCTTCGAGGCGTTTGCCCGGGGCATCAACGACGGCATTTCCAGAGGCAGACGTTGGAAGACCCACGAGTTCTCCCTGTTGCGAGCCCAACCCTCGACTTTCGAGGCGGTCGACCTCGTAGCAGTCTACTTGCTCCAGTCCATGGCCCTGTCGGCAAATTGGGACGTTGAGCTGGTACGACTCCGTATGCTGGAGTTGGACGGCCCCGAGGCGCTGACTCTACTCGATCCCCCATACCCCGGCTGGCATCCAGTCAGCACCATGCCGGGAGTCACCGCTGGCCCCGCGGCGGACGCACTTGCGCGCGATATTGCCTCCCTCGCCGAGGTCGTCGGGGTCAACCGCGCCTCCAACAGTTGGGCCGTCTCGCCTTCCAAGACGGCAACCGGACGGCCCATCCTCGCTAATGACCCCCACCTCGTGCCTACCCTTCCTCCGCATTGGTACCTTGCTCATGTGCGAACGCCGACTTGGGGATTAGTAGGTGCAACATTCGCGGGACTTCCCGCCTTCCCCGTAGGCCACAACGGGCACGTCGCCTGGGGAGTCACACTTGGACTTGCCGACAACTCCGACCTCTTCCTGGAGCAAATCGGTGAGGATGGTGCCAGCGTCCGCGAGGGCTCCCGGTTCGTACCTTGCGAGCTCATTGAAGAGACCATCAACGTCAAGAAAAGTCCCCCACACCACGAACGGGTCCTGGTTACGCCGAGGGGTCCTGTCGTAGGTCGGTCCGCGAACAATGACTCCCTTGCTCTCTCCATCAAGGCGACCTGGCTCCAGGCACTCCCTGTCGAGGGACTATTGGAAACCCATACGGCAACAACGTGCGAAGAGTTCCGGCGGCTCTTCAGCAAATGGCCGCACATATCGCTCAACCTTGCTTACGCCGACACCAACGGGGACATTGGGTTCCAGTTGGTGGGACAAGTTCCTCGTCGTCTAGCCGGTTTCGGCACAATGCCCATGCCGGGCTGGAACGATAGCGCCGGTTGGAGCGAAGAGTTCGTGCCGTTTGAAGAGATGCCGCACGCAGACACACCTGCGACCGGATTCGTGGCGACGGCCAACAATCAGCCGTTGCCCTCAGGACAGGGGCCGTTCTTGGGCGTCGATTGGCTGGACGGCTATCGCGCTTCCCGAATCACGGAGATCGTTGATGCAAGAGACGATTGGGACATCCGAAACACTGCACATGCGCAACTCGACACCGTCTCCATCCCATGGCGCGAAATGAGGGACGTGGTCTTGGCGGTCGAACCGTCAACCACCGAGGCACAACAGGCACTCGATGTCCTCGCAGGGTGGGATGGAGTGGTAGAAATCGAATCAGTGGGAGCGGCGGTCTTCGAGTTCTTCCTTAAGGAAATGATCCAACGAATTGCGATGGCGAAGGCCCCAAGATCGTGGGAGTGGGCAATCGGTCGGAGCGAAACTCCAGTACACTCGCTGACACTCCTTTCGGGACGCAGGGTCGGCCACTTGGTGAACATCCTGCGGGACCGACCGGACGGCTGGTCGGACGTTCCCCTTTCCGGGCTCATCGACGAATCGCTCGCCGCGGCGGTCACCGAATTGAGAGGACGATACGGTGCCAACCCGAATGGCTGGCGTTGGGGGCACATCCGCCCACTAGTGTTGAAGCATCCCGTCGGTCGGAGTCGGTGGTTAGCGCCGGTTTACAATTTCCCACCCGTCCCCTGCGCGGGAGACACCAACACCGTCTTTCAGACCGGCGCCGACCCTCGCGACGCTGGCGGACGTCCCCTCGTGAGTCCGTCCATGCGCATGGTGCTCGATGTGGGAAACTGGGACGAGAACCTGTTTGTCTTACCGGGCGGCCAATCCGGGAATCCGTTGTCCCCTCACTACGACGACCAGTTCGACTTGTGGACGCGAGGAGAAGGGATAGCTATCCCATGGTCGCCGGAGGTAGTGGAACGAGTAACAGTCTCGACCCTAACAATATCGCCGGAACGCTGAGGGAATTCCGTCATCTAAGGGGACGAATTCCTGCCT
Organism: Chloroflexota bacterium; assembly: GCA_026713145.1. Classification (GTDB taxonomy): domain Bacteria; phylum Chloroflexota; class Dehalococcoidia; order Lucifugimonadales; family VXLM01; genus VXLM01. The sequence goes on along the minus strand of JAPOPA010000105.1, from coordinate 10,231 downwards.
GCTGAGACAGCCCGCCGCGCCCCGACGGTCGATGCCACAAGAACTGGAGCCAACGGGCAGGATCGAACTGCCGACCTGCTGTTTACGAAACAGCTGCTCTACCACTGAGCTACGTTGGCCGATGCCCAATTATTGTAGCATACGCCCCTAACTCCTTAACCGGAGAGGGACACTCTACTGAGTGTCCCTCTCTCCCTTCGTTCGGTGGTTTGGCCGGACTCTTGAAACCCGGCCCCTTTGTACCCGGGGAATCCGGGTTATTCTTCCGTTCATCGTTTCCGCCTAGTTCCGAGTGTTGAAGCTGTACGGGTCCGCACTACGGAACTCGCGAAAGTCCCGCTTGGCCTGCTCGCGAGTCGGCGCTCCGGACGCGTCGAGCCGCTGGAGATTCTGAAGGTACCGCTCGAAATTGGCGCCCGGGCCGGCGGGCCTGATGAACTTGATTACTGCCTGAAACATGCTTACCTCCTTTCCTGGAGAATTTGTCTTTCCGACTTCGGTCGTCTTTGGCATTTTGCCCTCCTCTATTTGTGGTTGACTGGTCATCTAAGTCCATTGTCAGCCATCTTTGTTATCAGCAATAGATATCGAGCGTGATAATATATATTTGTATTCGTAATACTGTGTTGAGCGTGCATTCGTCATGGAACTGCGAGAACTAAGAAGCTTCTGCACTGCCGCGAAAGTAGGCGGGATCTCCAAGGCTGCTAGTGAGCTTGACCTCGGTCAGCCAACGGTTACGACCCATATCCGTAAGTTAGAGGAGGAAATAGGCGCAAAGTTGTTCGACCGCAGCAGGCGCCCCATACGAGTGACACCGTCCGGCGCGGCGTTGCTTGAGCTTGCCGCGCCCCTTGTCGAAGGCATCGACGATCTCGTGGAGAGCACGACTCAAGTTGAGCAGGAAAGTCTCATCACGGTCGCTACGACAAACGATATGGTCGCACATACTCTCTTGCGCACGGTCACGGTCTTCCTACACCGCCATCCCCATACCCGATTGAGAGTCCGTGCGGCGTATATGGACGAGATCGTCGATATGGTGCGTTCAGGGGAGATGGATTTGGGACTGATCCCCTATCCCGGCAGATCGGAGGAATTCGACTTTGCGGGCCTGTTCGCCTACGAGCGAGTGCTCATCGCTCCTCTCGGCCACCCACTTCTCAATGAGGATGTCGTTTCATTCGAGCAGATTGCCGAGTGGCCCCTCATCCTTCGGGGAGGGATGACGTTGACCCGCTCCATGCTCGAGTCGGAGTTTAAACGGCGTGGACTATCATACGAGGTGCTGGTAGAGCTGGACGGGATGGACATCATCAAGCGATACGTCGCGCTCGGCATGGGGATCTCGGTAGGGCCCCGCCTGGCGATCGAGCCGGAGGACGAGCGAGCACTCGGCATCGTCAACCTCGCCAACCTGCTTCCCATCGAACAAGCTGGCATTCTGACGCTCCGCGGACGGACGCTGTCCACCCCGGCGGAGATGTTCATTCAAGTGATGCGGGACACCCTGCTGCGCCGACGGTGATGGCTGCGGGTGCCGCCGGAAATGACCGCGACACCTAGCGGTAGCGTGGCTGGTGGTTGGCCCCGTCCATAACGGGCTCGTTGCGGAACACGTCACCATTTCGGATCTTGAGGTTATAGTCACAGTTGGGACTGCTACAAACCCACGCCTTGTAGTGAATGGGAGCACCCTGACCTCCGAAATCCGACAGGGGCAGCAAGACGCCCTCTCCACACTCCAGGCACTCAGGCCATTCGTCGTTCCTTTTCCCCACATCTTCCTCCTGCGCGACCGGTTGCCGTGTATCGAGAGCGCGCAAAGTATACAACGATCCCCCATTGTCTACAACCATTCGTGAGGCCATTTGAGATGCTCACACGAATAGCTTGCGCCGGAATTTGGAGAGCAAGGGCAATCGGTAATTCTCAAGAACGCCAACGAGTAAGAGGCACTCGAATCACACCAGGAACTTGCGAGAGCCTGCACTAGCTCCAGCCGGCGTGATACGGGTAGTATTGGGCCGCAGCAAAGTTCCTTTCGGTCCGCCTTCGCGAGCGCACAGGGTGCCCTTCCACAGACCTTTCGAGAGTCCGCAATGACACGAACGCCGATCCAATACGAGTACCCACCTTTCACCCTGAGGTCGAACACTCTGTTATTCCACGACTGGCGGTACGTCCATCATGGAACTACGAGGTGGACAGCGGCTGCTGGTGAGCCGATCGAGCGCTACTCGGACGAACCGCTTCCGGACGTAGTTGAGTGGCAGGGGACTGACATTCCCAGTGGAATCAGGCTCCGTGCAATCCCTGCCCGAAAGTCGGAGTCTTTCCTGTGCGCCGACTCTCCGTGGGAAGAGCACCTGCGCCATGCGACGATTATTCGGGACGGCGGGACCTACCGGTTGTGGTATGACACAAAGTCTCTCGGCTGCTACGCCGAGTCGGATGATGGGACGACGTGGCGAAAGCCGAAACTGGGGCTCCGCGAGTTCGAGGGAAGTACGGCAAACAATATCCTTTGGGGCGAAAACCTCTCGCCGGAGCCGGACTACATAGGCGCCGGTTGCGTCTTTATCGATCCCTCCTCCCCTGCGAAGGAGAAGTACAAGTCCTTCCACAACCGGCATATCGACGCCGATGTTTTCGAGAAGTACCGCCGTCGCTACCCCGAGGATACGAGCCCCCGTGCGCACTTGGGGATAGGGCGCGGCAAGCGGACCTTGGCGCAAGCCGGAGCGACCTCGCCTGACGGCATCCACTGGACTCCGTTCGACCTTCCGTTGGTTGTACATGGCAGTGACACCCAGAACGTTGCCTACTATGATGAGGTTCTTGCCAAGTATGTCGGGTACTTTAGGACACACGTATTTCGACGCCGCTCCATCGGGAGGGCCGAGACCGATGACTTTCGTCACTTCCCGCTACCCGACACCATCGTCTGGCCCGACGCCGGCACAGGCCCCGCGGACGTGTGGTATGCGAACGGCCGCACGAGCTACCCGGGAGCGTCAGACTACCACCTCATGTTCGGCCGCAAATGGAGTGTCTCTGAGGACCGCTGGTCAATTCACATGGCTACAAGCCCCGACGGTGTCCTCTGGAGCTTCCCGCCTGAGTCGCAAGTCCTTGCTCCGGGAAGTCACGACGAGTGGGACGCGGGCGGTTCTGCCGTCGGTCCCGGCATGGTCGATCTACCTGGAGACCGCGTGGGCGTCCCCATGATCGGCTACGCCGTCCCGCATAAGTACCCACGCCGAAAGCCCCTCGGGGAGATCGCGTGGGCCACCTGGCAGAAGGGCAGACTCGTCGCCCTCGTGGCGGATGAGCATGGCTCGTTTCGCACTCCTGCCCTGCTGTTTGAAGGCGATACGATGAGGGTAAATGTGAGGACGAAGCATGTTGGGAATTTGCTGGTCGAGGTCGTCAGCGATGACTGTAACCCCATTTCGGGCCACACCTTCGACGACTGCGACCGCATCAACGGCGACTACCTCGACCATAGCGTAACGTGGCGTGGCGACCCGATAATTCGGAGGGAAGGGCACAGGCCGGTTTCGTTTCGGGTGAAGTTGTCCCACGGTGAACTCTTCGGATTCACATTCGGATAGCTGCACGTTGACCCCGTAATCCATGCAGTGAATTAGCCTCGGCTGATTCCCGTTGCCGGAGGACATTGAAGAACCGCGTCGAGATCCATTAGTCCCGTTGACACAGTTCGGGCGCTACCCTAGACTCGCCAACCATCGAATCCAGTTGTGGAGGCCCCGGTTCCAATGGACGATCGTTCAACATTCAGCTACAAGTCACCCAGCGTATTCATTCGCATCGCCGTTGCGTGGAAACTTCTCATCAGCCTGAGAGGTCAGGAATTTCAAAGTGTCGGTAGCTGGATCGAGCGCAACTACACCGAAAGCGGTCGGATAGTCGGATTTCTACGGTTCGTCGGCTGGGCCGTCAAGTCCATGCTGGTTGATATCCCCAACGCTCTCGTCGGCGTCACCTTCGCCAAGCCTATGTCAAAGATCTCCTACTGGCTTGCGACCGACAACCCCGTGGAGAACCACCCCTGGGCATCTCACCCCAACGCGAGGCTGCCAAAGGAGTGCGAGGTGGTGGTTATCGGCGCGGGATTCACCGGGGCGGCCTGCGCGTACCACTGGTCGAAACGACCCGGCGGCCAACTGGTCCTACTGGAAATGAACGAGGCCGCATCGGGCGCCAGCGGGCGCAACGAGGGCGTCGTCGTCATGGGCAGATTCTATACCTATGTTAAGAAGATGATGATCGACGACCTCCCGCGCGTCCGCCCCGATCTCGAACCCGCTCAGCGCGAGCGCCTAGCCGAGCAATTCGCGGAGGCCTACGTCCGCGCTGCGTACAAGAACGCCGACATGATCGAAGAGACCATTCGCGACGAGGGGTTCGACGTCGACTACGTCCGCGCCGGATGGGTGCAGGGACAGTCGGAAGAGACGCAGGACTACCTCAACCACTCGATCAGCGAAAGCTATGAGAAAGGCTTCGACGACTGGGACCTGGTCGAGCCGAAGCAGGTACTGGAGTTGACGGGCATGAAAGTCGGCGTCCGCTACGGCCTGTCGCGACGCGCCGCCACGTGGCACCCGGCCAAGTGGGTCTGGTCACTCGTCTCGACGGCAATCAAGGCCGACAACGTGGACTTCTACAGCAGGACTCGTGTCCACAGGGTCGAGGACGTGGGCGACCGCTATGTCGTACACACGAACCGCGGCTCGATCAACACTCGCTACGTCATCAACGCCACCGAGTCGTACACAGCATCTCTCCACCCGGAGTTCATTGGCAAGCTCGTGCCCATTCAAACTAACGCTGCATTCGCCGAAGGTGGCCCGGATGCCATGAAGGCCCACGTAGCCATGGGCGGCCCGAACTCCTGGTTCGGTAAGCACCCCGACGGCGTCATTCTCGGAACAGGCGGCATCCGTCTCGACTACACTCAGGCCGGCCGTGTCAGCCCCTCACGCTTCTTGACGGACTACATCATCACCGAGATCCAGCAGATCTTCGGACACAACCCCATGCATGTCTTCCGAGAGTGGAGCTGCACCGCGGGATTCACGGACGACGAATACCCCATTGTCGGCCTGCTGGACGGGAAGCGTCAGTACATCATCGCCGGGATGTGCGGCTCAGGCTCAGGCGTCCACTTCAACGGCGCCCGCCACGTCGTCGACCGCATCCTCGGCTTTGAAGCAACTGACGACTACCCCGAACAGTTCTTCTCGCCGACAAGAGTCTTGGAACCAGAAGCACACCGCTGGCCGGACTAGCCACGCCTACGCTGTACCCCGCTTCTTCCGCTTATGAGCGGTTCAACCGGTCACGCCAATCCGACTGAGATTGACGATCTGGCAGTCATGGCTACGCCCGTAACAGACCTGCTGGACAAGGACAAGATCCTCATCTAAAGTAGTCCCAGCAAACGTCATACTGGGAGTTCACATGCCTACATTTAAGCCTGAACGGTTAACTCAGATTACCAACGACTTGCTGCTGGCCGTCGGCTCGAGCGAGAGCCACGCTAAGACCGTCTCCGAGCATCTGACGAATGCCAACTTGGCGGGGCACGATTCGCATGGGTTCATTCGCATCATCCAGTACGTGCGCGAGATCAACGAAGGCGACATAAACCCGACCGCCGAACCTGCCGTCGTCAACGAGACTTCGACAACCGCCCAATTGGACGGTAAGTCCACGTTTGGGCAGGTGGCCATGACGGCGGCCCTTGAGGTCGGCATGGCGAAGGCGCACGAGCACGGCCTCGGCCTCGTGAACGTATCAAACCATGAGCATACGGGTAGGGTGGGGACCTACGCGGAAACCGCTGCCGAGGAGGGGATGGCCTCATTCATGTGCTCTGGGTACGTTGGCGGCCCGAACCTGATGTCCGTCGCCCCCTTCGGCGGCACCATGCGCAAGCTCAGCACCAATCCGCTGGTTATTGCCTTTCCTTATAATGATGACGGTCCCGTACTCTTGGACTTTGCCACTACAGTCTCTGCGGAGGGCAAACTCCGTGTTGCGCGAGCAAAAGGGGCCACTCTTCCCGACTACTGGACCATCACAGCGGACGGTACCCCTTCCAACGACCCGAATACCTACTATGAGGGCGGTTCACTGCTTCCCATCGGCGGTCTTCACGGCGGCCACAAGGGATATGCGCTCTCATTCATGGTGACCTTGTTCGGCGCCGTCTTGGCTGCTGTCGCGACGCCCGAGATGCAGAATACGCGGGTGGCAAGCGACACAATGCTGTATGGCTCCACCATGATACTCATCGACCTTCACAGGTTCGGGTCCCTGGAACTGATCAAAGCGCAGGTGGATGGGATCGTATCTTATGTCAAGGATACGCCCCTGCGTGAGGGCTTCTCCGAAGTCCTCTACCCCGGCGAGTATGAAATCCGCAACAGACAACAGCGACGCATCGATGGGCTCTACATCGAAGACGCGACCTGGGACGGAGTCGCCGAGCTCATGGCCCAGTACGGCGTAGAGTAGAAGAAAATGCCGAACCAACTCCTCGTAGACCCGTCCGACCTCACCCGGTTCACCACCGAAGTATTCGAGCGCGCCGGGATGCCCCGCGAGCACGCGGAAATCGAGGCCGACGTGCTGGTCTGGGCTAACTTGCGAGGAGTCGACTCTCACGGCGTCCTGCGGATTCCCTGGTACGTCAAGAACATCGACGACGGCGTCTTCAACCTCAACCCCAACATCGAAATCGAAAAAGAGACGGCAGCTACCATTCTCATCGAGGGTGACCAGGCATTTGGGCCGGTCGTAACCGTGTTCGCCATGAACAAGACCATCGAAAAGGCAAGGGAAGCCGGGGTTTGCTGGACTCTCATTCGGAACACCACGCACCAGGGAGCGATGGCATACTACTCCCTCATGGCGACTGAGCAGGATATGGCTGGAATCGCCGTGGTGTGTAGTCCGCCAAACATGGCCACCTTTGGCTCCAAGGGCAAGGGTGTGCACAACAGCCCCATCGCCATCGCCGTTCCCGCCGGGGAGCGAAACCCGCCCGTCCTTGATATGGCGACCAGCGTCGTTGCAGGTGGTAAACTCAGCCTCGCTGAGGACAAGGGTGAATCGATCCCGCTCGACTGGTCGCTGGATCCTCAGGGCAATCCAACAACGACCCCGACCTTCGACAACGTCCTGCTCCCGTTCGCCGGCCCTAAGGGTTCTGGGCTTGCGCTCATGTTCGCCACACTTTCGAACATCATGGTGGCCAACCCGCTGCTTGAACCGAACATCACTGGCCGGTCTCCCACGCCGCGAGGTGTGCAAAACAGCTTCCTTGTGGCCATCGATATCGCCGCGTTCACCGATGTGGACGAGTACAAAGACAACATCGACCGGCTCATCGCGGCCCAGAAGACCCTACCGAAGGCGGAGGGCTTCCAGGAAATCCTCGTTCCCGGCGAGCCGGAGTACCTCACTCAGGCCGATCGCTCACGGAACGGCATTCCCCTCCCGATGGGCACTGTAGACAACCTCCTTCCCATAGCTGAACGCTTCGGTGTGGCGATGCCGCGAGCCGTTTAACAGTCTCCTTGTCCTCTTCTTAGTGTTGTCGCGGAAAAGTTTTAGACAACACCTAAAACACCTTGCGTCGGGTTTTCCCGCTTCGGTATGCTGGCCCCAGTAGTTGTATCACGGCGCTTTGGGCCGAGGAGGGTTTAGTTGAAGCTAACTCGCGCGAGAGTAACCGACTATCGGAGCATCGATGACTCGGGCTGGGTCGATGTCGACAATGTAACTTGCATGGTCGGCAAGAACGAGTCCGGCAAGACCGCTTTTCTGGCGGCACTGAAGAAGTTGAATCCCGTTGACCGAGTTAGCGGCGATTTCGACCTCAAGGACTACCCGCGCAAGGGGTACGTCAAGTACCGGCGACAGCACAAGACCAGTCCTTCCGTCGTCGTGCGAGCGGAGTTCCGTCTCGATCAGGACGAGATTGGCGAGATCGAAGAGGAGTATGGCGTCGGAGTTGTGGCGTCCCCTGTGGTGATGGTCAGCAAGGACTACGCCAACTCCCGCACGTGGGACATCCAACTCAACGAGGCCTCGCTCGTCCAAAGCTTGATCACGGAGGCAGGGCTCCCGGCGGAGATTGAGGAACGTGCCGAGGCGGCAAGTACGATCGAAGAGCTGCGCTCGATACTTGAGCGCCTCGAGATCAAGCCTCCCGTCGTCGGGAATCTCCTCATCGACATCAACAGTCGCTTCAGGACAAGCCTGCGGGAACTGATCGTCGACGACTTCCTAGAACGCTACCTGCCCGCCTTCGTCTATTTCGACGACTACAGCACCATGAGAGGACGCATCTCCCTTCCGGATATGCGTCGGCGCAGTGAGAGTGACAGCCTGCTCGACGACGCCGACCGGACCTTCATGTCGCTCATATCCTTGGTGGGCACCGACATCGGCGACCTCGAGAGCCAGATGGACTATGAGCACCTCAAGGCGGAGTTGGAGTCGGCGTCGATCAGCATCACCGACGACGTCTTCGAGTATTGGCACCAGAACAGGCAGCTCCGTGTCGAGTTCGACCTGTCCAACGCCAATCCGAACGACGCTCCCCCGCTCAACGAGGGCACGATCCTGCACATCCGCATCTGGAACAACCGCCACCGGGTCTCAGTACAATTCGACGAGCGTTCCAAGGGCTTCGTCTGGTTCTTCTCGTTCCTCGCCTACTTCTCCGGCCTGGAGATGGAGGACGAGAACCGCAACCTGCTCCTGCTCCTCGACGAGCCAGGACTCAACCTCCACGCGATGGCCCAGAGGGACTTCCTGCGCTTCATCGACGAGCGCCTTGCCCCCAAGCACCAGGTCATCTACACGACGCACTCGCCGTTCATGATCGACCTCAACCGGCTCGGCAGCGTTCGTACTGTGCAGGACATGGACGACCGAGGCACGGTCGTTTCAGACGATGTGATGGTCCACGACAGCGAGACGGTGTTTCCTCTGCAGGTGGCCATGGGTTACCAGTTGGCGCAGTCGCTGTTCCTCGCGCCTCACTGCCTCTTGGTCAACTCGCCTTCCGACCAGATCTACCTCCAGGTGCTCGGAGAGGCGGTCGCCGCACAGGGCCGACCATCCCTCGACCCGCGCTGGGTCACCATTCCGGTCGGTGGCGCCGACAACCTCCTGACGTACGTCTCGCTCCTCGGCGAGAACTACGTCAACGTCGCCATCATGATGGACGTCTCTCCCAAGAGTAGGGCGCGCATCGAGGCCAAGCACGGGAAGACCGGCTTCAACAGTCCCATCAAGATGGTCGAGGTGACCAAGATCAGGGACGCCGACATGGAGGACCTTTTCGACCCTCAGTTCTACCTTAAGCTGGTCAACACCGTTTACGCCCATGAACTGCCCTACGAGCTGAACATGAAGGCGATAAGCGGTCCCAGCCCGCGCATCGCGCAGCGAATCCAGAAGTTCTTCGAGAAGGAGAATGTCTGCGGTGGGTACTTTGACCAGTATCGCCCCGCCGCCTACCTCCTGAGCAAGCATCTGGAGTTCCGCTCTGAATTAGACGATTCGACGATTGACAAGGCCGCGTCGATGTTCAACCGTGTCAACTCTCTGCTTGCGGTGAATGGGAGCGGAAACGGATCGTCTGGCTATACGAATGGCGGCGGCAACGGCGGCGCGAAGGTAGGAGCCAGTTCGGCTTGGTCCTTCGGTAGTTCACGAGTATCTTCGCCGGCATGACGACAAGGGGGTCGCGACCCTCGCGTAGGGCGAGGTGATCGGGCCTCCACATGAGCACGGACTGGGCGCCTTCATTTTGAAGGCGCCCAGTTCTTTTCCCGCTAAGTTAAGGTGACCGCTGAATATCCTCCACACGTGTCTCTGCCACAAGAACTGGCCCTGTCCAACCTGTCGTAGGGGCGACACCCGTGTGGTCGCCCGTCTTCGCTCGCCCACACCGTCACTCCCGCGAAGGAACGTCACCCCGTACCCCGATACGGGGCCGAAATCCATTCCCGGACACCAGCCTTGTAGCGTTACGGATACGCGTGCCCACTCTCGCCCAGGTGGCTGACAGGGGTATGTAAAATGGAATTACAGCTATGATCCGGCCTCGCATCCCTGTCATTCCGAGGGCACCGAGGAATCTAAAATCTATAACCGCAAGATCAGGTAGCTAGTCCTAGGC
>JAPOPA010000215.1 GCA_026713145.1 Chloroflexota bacterium | reverse complement strand
CGATACGATCCAACACTCCCTGGAACCACCGTCGAGGAACCGACACCTCGGATAACTGGAAGATCAACCGCCGGGAGTGCCGCACCAGGCGGCCGCCCATCTTGATCAGCTTGACTTGCACGCTCCGCAGCGACCAGTGCCTGACCGCCTTGGGCAGACACAGTCGGCGAAGAAAGTTCACCACCTCTTACTGTAGACAGAACCCAACATGACAATAACGGCAGTTCACTGTGCATTGCTTGGCTTAGGCGGTTCGGCAGAGACTCGTCTAGAAAACACTGAGCGGTCGTACCTAGGCGCGAAGCTGACAACCTCCAATGGTTTTGGACCATTCAATACGATCGTGGTGCTCCTCGTCTAGGGCGTTCCGGCAATTTATGGGCGTCATCTGTGTCCCAACGAGGCGGGAATAATTCGTATGGGGTTCCTGTAGAATCGAGGGATCGTCAGGAGACTAGATAAAAGCCATGACCACTCGTGTGCTACAGCGATTGACAGGACAACGGATGAAGGTCCCTGTACGGCAGTACGGTGCTCTCCTGCTCAAGTACCTCCGGCAGCAGAAGGGCATCGTGGCTCTCGCCTCGGTGTTTATCCTGACCAACATCGGCCTCCAGCTCGTCAATCCGCAGATTATGCGGTACTTCATCGACGAGGCGGTGGCAGGCAGTCCCCTCGGCAGACTCGTGGCTGCCGCCGGAGTGTTCATCGCTGTGGCGTTGGTGCAGCAGTTCGTCGGCGTCCTGGCGACCTACACGAGCGGCCAGGTCGGGTGGAACGCCACGAATGCGCTGCGCTCAGATCTGGCGCGTCACGCGTTGTCGCTCGACATGCCATTTCACAACAGCCGCACGCCGGGGGAGATGATCGAGCGCATCGACGGCGACTCGGAGACGCTCGGAGAGTTCTTCTCGACCTTCGCCGTCCAAATTGTGGGCAACATCATCATGCTGGTGGCCGTCCTCGCACTTCTTTTCCGCGAGAGCTGGCTGGCCGGTCTCGCACTCTCGGCGTTTGCCTTCGTTTCGATAGCGGTCATCATACGGATGCGAAACGTGTCCATAGCAAGCTGGAGGGCCGACCGAGAGGCGAGCACCGAGACGTACGGATTCATCGAGGAGCGCCTCGCGGGCCGGGAGGACGTAAGAACAAGTGCCGCCCAGTCCCACGTCATGAAGGGGTTCTTCGACCATATGTGGTCGTGGTTCCGCGTCCGCATCAAGGCTGAGACCATTGCCAGTGTTGTCGTGAACACCTCACAGTTCGTCAACAGCGCGGGCTTGGCCGTGTCGTTGTTGGTTGGAGCGTATCTGTTTTATGGGGACTTGATCAGTATCGGTACGGTCTTCCTCATTTACCAGTACTCAAGACTGCTTAGTCGGCCGGTATTTGTGGTCTCCCACGAGATGGAAGGGCTTCAGCGAGCCGGGGCGAGCGTCATCAGAATTCACGACCTACTCAGCACCCGTCAAGAGGTAATCGATGGACGCGGTGTCCGTTTCCCCAATGGCCCGCTCCCAGTCCGGTTCGAGTCCGTCTCTTTCGCATACGGCAGCGGTGAGTCGGTGCTGCGGGATGTCACCCTTGACCTCCGTCCCGGCAGGCTACTCGGACTCCTTGGCAGGACGGGAAGCGGCAAGACCACGATGACGAGACTCCTCTTTCGTCTGTACGATCCGGATGAAGGCAGGATAATTATAGGAGGACAGGACATCCGAGAGGCACGGATAGCCGATCTTCGCGACAGGGTCGGCCTCGTACCGCAGGACGTTCGTCTCTTCCACGGAACGGTGCGTGACAATCTGACGTTCTTCGACCGGAGCGTGCCCGATGCTCATCTGCTCGACGTGCTCGGCGAGATGAACCTGACACGATGGTACGACTCGTTGCCCGACGGCCTCGACACGATGCTACAACCGGATGGCGGTGGCCTCTCTTCGGGTGAAGCACAGATGCTCGCCTTCGCGCGAGTATTCCTCAAGGACCCTGGTCTCGTGATCCTCGACGAGGCCACGTCGCGGCTAGACCCCAGTACCGAGGCATCCATCAAGGCGGCGATAGATAGGTTAGTCCAGGGTAGGACCGTACTGATAATCGCCCATCACCTGGCTACCATCCAGAGGTGTGACGACATCGTCATCCTCGAGAACGGTCGACTTGTGGAGAAAGGAGAGCGGGAGATACTCGCGTCTAACCCGACCACCCGCTTCCACCGTCTTCTTCAGACCGGTCTCGAGGAGGTCCTGTCATGAGCACATGGCGGTACCTCACTTCTCTCTCATGGACGTTCAAGTGGACGCTTGCGCTCGACCTTCTGGGCTCTGTGGTCGTAATCGTCGGACTCGAACAGGCACTCGCGCTGACCTTGAGAGAGGTCTTCAACACCCTGACCGGGGATGCGTTAACCTCGCTGAGCGTGTGGACCCTCTGCGCGGTGCTGGTGGGGTTTGGGGCTGCTCATTTTGTGGTGTTCGTGGGCACACTTGCCTTGCATTCCGCCAACGCGTTCATGATCGGCGCCCTTCTGCAGAGAAACGTATTCGCACATCTCATGAACTTGAGTGGCGACCGCGGCCTTCCCGCATCGTCCGGCGAGGCAGTGACCAGGTTCCGTGGTGATGCCTCAAGTGTGGGTGAGTTTCTTGTTGTGCTGAAGTTCATCGCGGCGGAGCTTGTATTCGCCGCTGTCGCGGTCTTCATCATGATTCGCATCTCTCCTCTGATCACCTTGGTGGCATTTGTCCCTCCGATAGTGATACTCACCGTCTTTATCGTCGCGCGAACCCTGATTGGACGGACGCGAAAGAGGAGCCGCGAGGCAACCGGAGACGTGGTCGGATTCCTCGGCGAGATGTTCGGGTCCGCCGAGACGATCAAGGTCGCCGGAGCCGAGCCGCACGTCCTCGGCGAGTTCGACCGAGTGAACGCGGCGCGCAAACACGCCGGCCTGAAAGACACGCTTCTCACTCAGACACTGAGCGCCATCTTCCTCAACTTGCAGAGCATTGGCACGGGCGCAATTCTGATCGTTGCCGGCCAGGCAATGCTCAGCGGGCAGTTCACCGTTGGTGACCTCGTCCTATTCGTCTTCTATTTGGAGGCGTTCACGATGCTTTTTGCGGGCATCGGGGCGATGTTGACGGTATATAGGCAGACTGGTGTCAGCATCGAGCGGCTCCTTGAATTGATGCCGGGTTCACCGCCGGAGAAGCTGGTCGAACGTAATCCAACCAATCTGATTACAAGAGCTCCCGATCCGGTCCCCGTTGAGAAGACTGAAGAAGACCGTCTCGAAACTCTGGAGGCCTGGGGGGTGTCCTACGTGTACCCGGACTCCGAGCACGGTGTGCACGATATCGATCTCTCCCTAAAGAAGGGGTCGTTCACCGTTATCACGGGAAGGGTCAGTTCCGGCAAGAGCACGCTGCTGCGAGTGTTGCTGGGTTCCCTACCTCTGAAGGAGGGCGATCTGAGGTGGAATGGCAAGACGGTCAAGGACGCCAGCAAGGTATTGATACCTCCGCGCGTCGCATACACGTCCCAGGTCCCGCGCCTGTTCAGCGAAGAGCTCCGCGGTAACATCCTTCTGGGTCTTCCTGAGGACAGGGTGGATCTGCCCAGAGCCCTCCGCTCCGCTGTGCTGGAACGCGACATTGATGACCTCGAAAGCGGCCTTGACACCATCGTCGGGCCACGAGGGGTAAAGCTCTCCGGCGGTCAGCAGAGGAGGGCCGCCGCCGCCCGAATGTTCGTCCGGCAGCCTGAGCTGTTCGTCTTCGACGATCTCTCGAGTGGCCTCGACGTGGAGACCGAGCAGACCCTCTGGGAGCGACTCTCCGACCGTCCGAACAGCACAGTCTTAGCGGTATCCCACCGGCGGGCCGCTCTCCAACGCGCCGACCACATCATCGTCCTCAAGGATGGTCGCGTCGACGCCGAAGGAAAGCTCGACGACCTGCTAGCGACCTCCCCCGAGATGAAACAACTGTGGGCAGGTGAGACCGACAGACCTGACTCGACGACGGACCAACAGGCAGTAACAAAGTGACAGATAGGGTGGGGAAACCACCACACGTCTGTGATCACATAGAAGGCAGTCTACCCGAAGAGATTGATGTTAGAAGGGGCCTAAACCCGCCGGCGAAGTCTGATCCTAACAAACCAAGTTCACTCGAACCTTTAATGCCTACTAGGATCCCTACCTAACTCACAGCGCGGAAGTTCTGTCTACAGTAAGAAACGGCTCACCGTCTGGGAATGGAACCAACAAGAAACACGCGACGTCGTAAATCGACTCCTTTGACTGATTGGCCGACTCTGTGTTAACACCCGGTCGACAGTGCACCAGCATCTTGACCCATTACTGATCAAGCAGGCACTAACATGCTTTCCACGTGTGCCAGTTGTCCACTCGGTTTAGGCACTTGCATCAAGTAATCTTCCCAACGGCCGGTGCTGATCTACGACGAATTACTACCTAATTCACGGCCTGTCAGGTAATCCGCCCACTCCTGCATGAGTGTGCGGCGGCGCTCATACAGGTCGGAGCGAGCATAGGCTTGTTCTGTCGAATTGCCCAAAGTGTGCGCAAGGGCGGCTTCTCCCACCGCCCATGGCGTGTCAGTCATCTCCATAGTCCAGTTCTTGAAACTGCTTCGAAACCCATGCACTGTCCCTCGTTCGGCAAGCCCAGTCGACGATAGGACCATCATGAGAGTCATGTCACTCATCGGTCTACCGGATTTGAGGGGAGAGGGGAACACCAGACCCGACTCATCGCGCAAGATGCGTGCCTGATTCAACACTTCCATGGCCTGATCGCTTAGCGGTACCCGATGCTCCGCACCCGCCTTCATGCGCGAACCTTTGATTCGCCACGTCCGTGTGTCCAAATCGATCTCATCCCATGTTGCCCCTCTAGCCTCCACGGAACGGGCCACCGTCAGGACGAGGAACCGCAGACAGAGCTTCGCGGACAAGGAAGCCCCAGACTCATCGACGGTCTTGAGGGCCTCGCCCACTTCCCGATAAGGAAGAGAACGGAAGTGTTCTTTGACTAGCGGCATTTGCGGCAACGCCCCGTCTATGACTTCCCCTGCCGGATTGTGATCAATAAAGCCGTGCGACATAGCCCAGCGGAAGACTACTCTCATTCTCTGCCGAACCCGTCGCCCGGTCTCCGGCTTCGTCGTCCAAATCGGCTTGAGAACTGCCAATACGTCGGTGCGACTCACGCGGTCCACGGGTACGTCACCAATGACCGGGAAGGCGTAACTCTCCAGCATCCTTAGCCAACTCTGCGCGTGCTTCCCGCTCCTCCAACGTGGTATATTCATCTCATGGACGGTCTTGGCAGCCTCGTTGAATGCCGGTTTGGAGGGCTTACGCTTTTCGGCAATGGGGTCGAGACCAGCAGCGATGGCCTTCCGGTTGTCTGCGCATCGTTGCCGTGCCTGTGCCAGTGAGACATCAGGATACCCTCCCAATCCGATGTCACGCCGGCGACCGTGGACCACAACGCGTTGAACCCAGGATTTAGTTCCAGATGCCGTGACATTGAGAAAGAGGCCATCACCGTCACCATACCGACCTTTCTTCCGAATCGTCTTGACCTTCGTCGCCGTGAGCTTCGCCATAGTCTCCCTCGTGTCCCAAATGATCCCAT
>JAPOPA010000362.1 GCA_026713145.1 Chloroflexota bacterium | reverse complement strand
GGTTGCGTTTCGTTCATCGGCATGGAGTGTTAACATGCGTGAATGCGTGACGTCCTCAAGTACCTTAAGTACATTATCGGTGCTGGTCTCGGCACCTTTCTTATTGGGACGGGTCTTGAATTGGTTGACGTGACCAACGCCCCAGTAGGTTGGACGTTCATGGTATTGGGCCTAGTCGTTATGGTAGGGAGTTCTATTCAAGGATATCGAGCGTGGCGAAAGTCTCGAGGAGCAGACGGAAGCAATGACCAAATCGAACAGCAGCCCAAACGACCCCACGACATTGAGCGTGAAGGGCTGACCGAGTTACAACGGGTGAGATACATGGACATCATTCTAAATGCGACGCCGACCCATGAAGGTCATATCGACTACGTTAGGCAACAGGTCTATGAGGCACTTATGGCGAACCGTTCCGTGTTGGAAGATTGCG
Organism: Chloroflexota bacterium; assembly: GCA_026713145.1. Classification (GTDB taxonomy): domain Bacteria; phylum Chloroflexota; class Dehalococcoidia; order Lucifugimonadales; family VXLM01; genus VXLM01. The sequence goes on along the minus strand of JAPOPA010000362.1, from coordinate 9,009 downwards.
GTTTCTGTCATAAACCAATCTTGGGGGATGAATGATGAGTGAGTACGTCCAGACCATCAAGGTTCGGTGTCCTCGGTGTGGCTCGTCCTCGATAGTGAAGCGTGGAAACCACGACGGGAAGCAGACCTTTGCCTGTAAGGACTGCTCGCGTCGGTTTTTCAATAGCAGCGACACCCTTGACGGACGCGCCAAGCAGATAGGCGCGGCGGTCAATATGTACTACGACGGTCTGAGCTACAAGCGGATCGCGGAGAACATCGCGGAGATGTTCGACCGTCCCGAACCGTCCAAGCGGACGGTCTACACCTGGGTAAAGAACTACACGAACAAGGCTATCAGCACCATGAGGGAGTATCCGGCCCACACGTCGGATGAGTGGGTAGCCGACGAAATGGTCTTGAAGGTCGGCGGCAAGAAGTATTGGAACTGGAACGTCATGGACTCCAAGACTCGCTACCTTCTGGCATCTCACCTATCCCCACATCGCGGCACGTCGGCTGCGTTCGAGGTTATGCGGAAGGCGCGGCAAAACTCCGCGACAGTACCGAAGCGCATCAAGACCGATAGACTCCGCTCGTATGACGACGGGGTTGACGCGGTATTCGCGGGAGAAGCCGAGCACGTCAAATCGGACGGCATCACGGCTCTTGTCAACAACAACCTGAGCGAGCGACTACAGGGAACCTTTCGGGAACGGACAAAGACGATGCGCGGCCTTCAAAGCCGTGCTACGGGGCAGAGGTTCCTCGACGGCTGGGTTATCAACTACAACGTGTTCCGACCGCACTACGGACTCAAGGGTAAGACTCCCGCACAGGCCGCGCACGTCTACCCGCCGTTCAAGGAGTGGGAGGACCTGGCGCGTCCACGCACACGAGCCTTTACGACTAGCAATGAGTTCAAGAGGCAAGGAGGGTTCTGATGGCCGGATATGTGAACGAGCGGATTACTAGAAGAGTGTTCGACGAGGTCCGGGTCTATGCGGCTCAAGAAAGCCAGCCCTCCACTTTGGAAGGATGGACTCGTCAACTTGTTTCCTATGCTCGCGGACTTTGGCGACGGATGCCTCACAATATCCAGAGCGTCACCGACGATTTTCCAATTGGAGCGGTGGACCAGATAGCTGAATCAATCGCGCGGGCTACGTTCAAGACCAGCAAGGAGAGTTTCTGATGCCCTGGCCCTTTTACTTTCATGCGGCGGTAGACATAGTCATCATGTTGGGCATTCTTTACATCTTCCTGTGCCTATTTGAAGTCAGGAGAAAAATCTATCCCTCCGACTACCCGAACAATGACGACGACGGCAACGACGATAGCGATAGCCAAGACAATGAACAGACAACCCGCACCTAAATTTGACAAGGGGTTCCGCATGAAGGCTCTGCCTTGTCGTTCTAACCAGCTCATCACGGTTGGTCGCCGTATCGGTTCCACCCTTGCGTGCCCTCAGCGAAAGCCGCCGCGATGAATACACCGAACGCGACAAGAGGCCCGATGAGGGGAACAAAGAACAACCCCCACAACGCTGGTTGGTCGAAGTCGTGTAACCGCTTGATGATTACGGCCAGCCACACATACAGCATGAACAGCACGACAGGGAAGAGGAACAGCGCTAACCCGCCAGCCGCGTCGTCCGGTGTAATGACTAGGAGAATGATCGACGCCACAGACAGACCTGCGAGCGACCCCACACCCTTCAGCCAGAAAGTCGAGCGGTTGATCCTACCGCGAAAAGAGACCAGAACAGCTGGGAACGACATTTCATTGTTGGAGCGCTCGGCCTTCTGTTCAACCGGCGTAAACGAGCCGCATTCCGCACAGTACGACATAGAAGAAGCCCCCTCATGGACAGGTTGCGAAATGCCAATGACGCTTCCTTCCCGCGTAGGGCCATTCGGGGGCGCGAGCACGCACCCTGACTGTGGTGCCCACTGTTGCGGACACGACTCCCTACGCGAGCGATTCGTCATTGGCGAGAGGGACTATATCACATAATGCCGATAGAGGAAACGACACCCTCCGGCCAGCTGTAGATACCATCGCGAAAGTGGTCGGCGAACAAACGACGGAGCGAGTTGCCCCAGACGAAATTGATGAGTGGTTGACGCACCAGCGAAATCTGCAAATGCGAATGGCGTGGGACACACAGCGGGACTGGATTGAGCAGACAAATCCACGCGTCGCCTTCGAGGTCGCCATTCGGTACCTGAACGGCATGTCGGTTACCGACGATCAACTGGCCGCAAGCAACGCCGTACGTCAAGTGGTCAAGAGCAGGATGAACGACCTACTGGCAGACGGTGCTATCTTGTGTATGCCAACCTCGCCTACCCCTGCACCGCCTCCCGACATGCCCGTTCCTGAGCGGGTGGAACTGGGCGTACGAATCGCACGTCTCACGTGCATCGGAGGCATGACCGGTTGCCCGCAAATAAACCTCCCCCTCGCTGAAGTCGATGGCCTGCCGGTAGGTCTGTCCCTCATGGGCGCGCGCGGGTCCGATGAAACGCTCATGCGCCTCGCCGTGGAGGTCGAAGCAGAATGGAGCAGTCGCTCGGTTGACTGACAAGACGGCATACCCCCTGTCTGGCGTCGTCCCGATCATCCACACGCCTTGGACGGAGGACGACCGCATCGACTTCCCCTCCCTCGAACGGCTCATCGAGCAGAGCATCAAGGACGGCATTTCCGGCTGCATCATGCCCGCCGTCGCCAGCGAAGTTACGAAACTCTCCGACGAGGAGCGGACGAGCTTCGTCGAAGAGGTCATTCGCATGGTCGATGGGCGCATCCATGTCACGGCAGGCGTCAGCGACCCCGACGTGAAGCGCTCCCAGCGTCTTGCCAGCCACGCCGTTGAGGCGGGGGCCGACGGCGTTCTGTGCCAGGCCCCGATGGACATCATCGAGGACAAGCGGCAGGTCAAGGCCTTCATGCACGAGCTAGCGGAGGTAGACCTGCCCATGCTCATGATCCAGGACCTGCAATGGAACGGCTACGGCATGGGCCTCGACACCATCCGCGAGCTGTGGGAGGAGATCGACTCGTTCAGGTGCCTCAAGCTGGAGACCGTGCCTGCGGGATACAAGATGACGCAGATAATCGAGGCGACGGACGGCATGATGCCGGTCGGCACGGGCTGGTCGCTGCCGCAGCTCATCGAGGCGCTCGACCGTGGCACGAGCTTCGTCACCACGACGGCCATCAACAAGCCCTTCGTCCACATCTTCAAACACTACCGCGAGGGAAACCGGGACGAGGCCGAAGCGCTCTTCAAGCGCACCCTCCCCTACCTGGCGTGGGCCCACCAGCACATCGACATCTCAATCCACTTCTACAAGCTCTACTCGCACCGCCGCGGCCTGTTCACGACGCCACGCGCCCGAGATCCGATCCTCCCGTTCGACGCCTACCACCGCCGCGTAGCGAACGAGATCATCGACGAGATGATTGAATTGGAGGATGGTCTGGGGTAGGGTCAGTTAGTACGTGTGGCTTGCAGTCAGTGGTCGACCTTGCAGAGGTCCGTGCGGCTGAGCAGTCGCTTGTGAGTAGTCGTAAAGCCCTTATTCACTCTTGTCGAATAGACTTTTCCGCGAGGGTTATCAATAAGATTCTTGTCTCCGAAATCTTTCTGCAAGTCCCCATCGTTTGTATAGAGCAACCGAACTTCGCTTACCTGGGCTAGGGCGAGAACGTGGGGGTCGGTCGACTTGAACTTCCCTTCGCGTTGGAGTGCGCTAGTCCGTGTGTCCACCTCACGCCCGTTCTCTACCTTAAGTCTTCCAGCAAGTCGGGCCTGAACTGCCCACTTTCTAAAGCCCTCCGAACTCACGTTGAGTTCCTCCAGCGACAGTCCTCCGGTTACTAAGCGGCCCTTCCCAGCGTTGAGCCACTGAAAGAACTTCTCTCCAGCCTCTGGACGACCTGATCCGAAAACTAGGTGAGCCACGTCCGCATCCAAGATCGCGCACATAGTTCAGAGCCCCAGTGACCTCGCTGTCTCTTGCATGAAGAAACTGCGATAACCATTTGGGGCATCCAATATGTTCCCTTTATCGTCGACTCTGAGCGAGTGGATATGTACGTCTAGGTCGCCTCGCTCAAAGAACAGTATGGAAACGTCGTCGGGCTTCAGATCGCTCTTGCCGTCACGAATGTCCATTCGCACGCGGTCGAGTAAGTGGTCGCTATGTGTTTCGACTACCAACTGGCGCTCAGGCCCTGCGACTTGACAGAACAAACTTCCAAGAGCAGCCTGCGCGCTGGGATGGAGATGAACCTCCGGCTGCTGCAAGAGAAATACGTCGGGTGCGTCTGGACGCAGCAGTTCCGTTAACACTGGCAAGACTTGGCTCACACCATATCCAACATCGATCAAGTTTCGCCGAGACCCCTTAAGACCTCTGTCACCCTTCCTTATCTGCACCTGGAATGGTTCGCTACTGCCCTTCTTGCCAAGTGGCCTGATTGCGATTTCATCGAAAAGACCTGCGTCCCTCCCAAAGCCTTGAAGTCGTTGCTTGAGAACCTTCCATGTTTCCTGGTCCCTTGAATACACATCTGCAAGATACATGGGAACATAATCACCCTCCGGATCCCAAGTGGTGTGAGAAGGATCGTAAGTGCGCCGTGGTTTGGAACGTACGGGCGCGCTTGCATACAGGCGCTGTGTGTTGAAATGAAAATCGTAAACCGTATCCTTGAGTAGCTCTTGATCTTCCCAAGTCATTCCGGGAGAGCCATTAAGTCGAGTGATATTTGTGTCATCGGTTTGAAGCGAACCCGCAAGGTAAGCCAAATGCACTATGTTATGAGTACCCGCGAATTGGGTCCTTGAATCATCCGGTACCTTCCATTCCCAACTACCTCTGCGAGTCTTTAGTCGAAGTGCATAGATTTCCCCTTCTATAGAACGTTCCTCCAACCAAGTATCTCCACGGGAATAAAGTCTCCTTGTCGGAAGGGGGATAGTTCCTTTCTTTCCAAAGGTAACTTCGAAATGATGAGGCCCTTCATCGCTCACTCTATCCATTCCCATTCCAGAAACGGCAGCCTCAAACGTGTCTGCGCGACCTCCTCGACCTCCCCGATAGTGGGCAATCTCATCAAAACTTCCCAATTCGTAGGGTTCCTGCTTGAAATTTGGTGCCTGAAAGCCCTCGGCAAGGTGAAATAGAGCACGAATCATCGCCATAAACGACGTTTTGCCTGTGCTGTTCTCACCCACGAGCAAGGTGAGGGGAGCCAGACGTGCAGTCTGCTCTTCTCGGAAGCACCTGAAGTTCTTGAGCGTTATGTTCTCCATGGTCGAGTCGCCCTCATCCACACTTCACCGGTAATAGCATAGCATCTGGCAGAAGCTATCGCTGTCGATGTAGAAGCTGGGGATAAGGCATTTAGGTACATTCCCTACTGTGACAACCCGGAGCAAGTCAACTCAGTCGCCCGGCTCGATCGCCCCGTCGTCCAGCAGAATGAGGTAGGGCTCGCCGAACTGGTTCGGGCTCTCCACATCCCACTCCTCGTCGGAGCCGACCGGCTTCAGGCGAACGCCCCAGTCGCCGCCGTAGATGAGGTGCGCCCTCGCCTGGCCGGAGTCGGAAACGGGTGCATACATCGCCTCGAGCGGCGTGCCATCGCCCTCGCTGCTCCAGCCGGTCACCTCGTAGACGCCGTGCGGACGGTCCGGTTCTTCGAGGAGGACGCGCGAGACGGGACGCGGCTCCGCCTGCGGCTCATATACCTGCATGGGCATGTAGTCGCAGTTCTCGTTGTCCTCGACCTCGATATAGATGTACTCGTACGCGGTCATTGTGGGAGTCCGTCAGTGGGTAAGGCCAGCGGTCTCAGATGCCCATGATGTTGTAGCCGGTGTCGACGTGGACGACCTCGCCCGTGACGCCGCTCGACAGGTCACTGCACAGGAACAACGCCGTCTTTGCAACCTCGTCGGTCGTGATGTTGCGGTTCATGGGAGACCGCTCGGCGTGGACACGCTTCATGTCGCGGTACTTGCTGATGACGCGGGACGATAGGGTGTCGAGTGGTCCGGCCGAGATGGCGTTTACCCGCACGTCCTGCTCGCCGAGATCCGAGGCGAGCTGCTTGACGGCGTTCTCCAGCGCGGCCTTCGCCGTCCCCATCACGTTGTAGCCGGGAAACACCCGCTCCGCCGCCTGGAACGTCATCGCCAAGATGCTTCCGCCCTCGGTCATGTAGTTCGACGCGGACCGCGCGATGGGCAGGAGCGAATAGGCGCTCACGTCAAGGGCCATGCGGAACCCCTCGCGACTGGTCTTCATGTATGCCCCACCGAGGTCATCGCGGTCGGCGAAGGCGATGGAGTGGACGACGATATCGATCTTCCCGAACGTGTCCCCGACCTGCTGTATCGCCCGCTCGACGTTGGCGTCGTCGCTCACGTCGCACTCGATGGTCTGCGTTTCGCCTCCCCAGTCCGCCACCAGCTTCTCGACGGTGCCGCGCACCCGCTCGTTCTGGTACGCGACGGCAAGCTCGGCCCCGGCCTCGTGAAGAATCTGCGCGATGGCCCACGCGATGCTCCGGTGGTTCGCGATGCCGAACACGATGCCCGTCTTTCCGCTCAAATCAATCGGGTACATGGCTCCGTCCTGCTGCTTCAAATGGAGTGGTATTTGCCCGCGCATTGTAGACAGCACCGGAGAAAACGTAAAGGTGAACGTCACATTGCAGCGGCGCATTCGGATCGTAGAGGTAAGGTTGACATTGATAGATCAATCGAATAACATTTGCGCCTCCACCTGATGAAATTCGCAAAGTGTCTTTTCTTACTATATGTGATTCGAAACTAAACTCGAAAAACGAATAAGTTTTCCCTCACGCTTATACACGTCATCGTTCGTGCGGAAGCCAAGCGGCGAAAGTGAAGCTATCGACAACCATGAGTTGGACGAGGAGGAATCACATGTGGTCTATATTGTCGAACCTTAAGAAGTCTGTGGTATTGGTACCCGTGGCCATCACGCTAATTCTGGCCACGGCATGTGGAACAGCGGAACCCGCGCCAACTGCTGTCCCAGCCTCGGAAATCGCCTCCATGGTGCGGCAAGCCGTTCAAGAGTCCGTACCGGCCCCGGCCGAGACCGGACCGAGCGCGGCGGAGATACAGCAGTTGATTGAAGCTGCGATTTCAAACGCTCCCTCGGGGGTGAGCGCGGCGGAGGTCCAGAAGCTGATTGAGGGGGCGGTGTCAAACTTCCCCGCGGGGGTGACTGCCGCAGATGTCCAGCAGGCTGTGGAAAACTCGGTCCGCGAGGCCACGGCCGGTCAGCTTACAGCGGCGCAAGTTCAAACTATCGTGGACGCATCCATCAAGGCCCTCCCCGCGCCGTCGGTCGATACAGGGCAATTGCGAGGGCTCGTGCAAAGTGCCGTCCAAGAGTCCGTTCCTAAGGGCACAAGCGCAGAAGAAATTCAGAGGATGGTGGAGGCGGCAGTTACTGCGGCAGCGTCAGGCGGAGTAACACGCGGTGACATGGAGGCATTGATTGCCAAATCGGTGACCGATGTTGCGGCGGGACAGTTGAGCACGTCGGACGTGGAGAGGATCGTGGCCGCTTCCCTATCGGCGACAGAGTCGGCGATCGAGGAAGCCGCGATGGCGGCTAAGGAAGCTCAGAAGGCAGCCCAGAAGGCCGTAGAGGAAGCACAAATGGCAGCGGCAGCGGCGGTGCCGGCCTCATCATGCTACGTGGTTGGAACCGAGGCTAGCGACTGCCCGCCCGTGAGTGTCCGTACCTGGCAGGCGCCCATAACACCTCCGGGGTCGTTCCCCTCCTACTTGTATGAGGGCCCCAGGCCCACGCAGTTCCAGGAATCTCCGATGTCCTATCAGCTGGTCAAGCAGGGCAAAATTCCTCCGGTTGAGGAGCGGCTGCCCGTGGCCGAGGACGTGCTGGTGCTGAACGTGATGAACGAGATCGGCCAGTATGGAGGCATGTGGCGAATCACACAGACGGGCAGCGTGATCGGCGATCTGGATGACAAGGCGGACTGCATGTACCGTGAGCCGAACGAGGTCGACTCGATTCCCGAGATATGCAAGTCCTTCCAGGTAAGCCCCGACGGAATGACGTGGACGTTTGAGCTTCGAAGAGGAACTAAGTGGTCCGACGGTGAGCCTATGACCATGGAGGACGTCACATTCGCATGGAATGAGTTGAACTTCAACAAGGAGTTTAACCCAATCGTTCAACCGCAGTATCGTGACGCGATCACCAACAACGAGGTCCAGTTCAACGTCGTGGACGACACGACGTTCACTCTGACGTTCGACACGCCGAGTTTCACACTCACGGACGGCAAGGCCCAACGGGGCTACTGGCGCAGCGGAAGTGGAGGATTCAGCTGGTATGCTCCGAAGCACTTCCTTGCTGAGTTCCACCCCGATCACAGTACCGCGGCCAAAATCACCGAGCATCTGGGTCGATACGATCAAGAGGCCTGGACCGGGCTGATGCAGAAGGTCACCAATCCCAGGGACATAGACATTGGGATCAAGGGACCGAGCCTGAACGCGTGGTACCACGAGAGCATTCTCGACACCATAGGGTTCGACTCACGGAACCATTTCTTCGTCGGCGTGGACCCAGAGGGAAACCAGCTTCCCTACATCGACAGACGGACATCGGTACGAACGGAGGACCGTCCCGCAGCCGTTCTGCGCACGTTGGCGGGGGAGACCGACCAGAACTCCTGCCTGTCTTCGATCCCCGAGTTGCCCCTGTACGTGACGAACATGGAGAAAGGGGACTACAGCCTGTACCACTGGCCGACGCCCGGCGGCAACGACGGGCCGATCTCCGTGAACCACACCTACAACATGGATCCGGAGATAGGCAAGCTGCTGCGAACGAAGGACTTCCGCCGCGCCCTCACTCTGGGGTTCGATAGGAGCAAGATCAACGAGAATGTCTTCCTCGGGCTGGGCACGCCACAGAACTGGGTTCCACACCCCGGAACG
>JAPOPA010000305.1 GCA_026713145.1 Chloroflexota bacterium | reverse complement strand
GGCGGCACTCCTTCTTGATCAAGAAACGCCGAGACCGCTTCCCAGTTCACCTCGGTGCGCGAGACCAGTCTCACAGTCGGCTCGGTTATAAACGCCATGCGCTGCCTCTGTGCAATTTGCTAAGCCGTTAGACTATCACTACGCCCCAATACTGTCGACGCACATGCACCATGCCACAAGGCAGCTGTACCCCGTTATTCCCGTTCGCAGCCTCAAACAATTCGGTGACGTATACTGGCCACTGACCGAGAGATTGTCGCCATGCAGCGCAAGGGATGTGCCAAACGAGGAATGCCTAACACTAGCGAAGGCACGCTGGAGGGCCTCATTGCAGAATGGCGAGTGCACCTGCGCCGTCATGGGGCCGTTGACGTAGAAGAGCATGAGGGTCTCCTACGCGAACAGGTGGCCGCGCTAAGGGACGCGAACCTCACGGAAGACGAGGCCTTCCTCATAGCAGTCAGACGGGTCGGAGAGACCGACCCCGTCTCTCGCGACTTTGCGCTTGAGCACTTCGGGCAGCAATGGGAACGACGCGTACCCGACCCCGCTGGCGCTGTTGAAGGTGAAATCGAGCTGCCGTTCCGGGGGCGGATGTTGGGGCTGCTCGTGCCGGATGCCATTCCAGTTACAAGCGCGAGGAGCGCACGTACTGAGTTTGGCGTCGTCATTGGCCTAGCTATCGCTGCGGCGCTGGCGATAAAGGTACCCGAGCTATTCGGCTACCGGCTCATCGACGGCGAAGCAGTATACGCGCGGAATCTCAGTCTCTTCGTGCTGCCGATGCTCGCGGGCTACTTTGCTTGGAAGCGAAGGCTAACCGGACGGGCATCGATTTGGCTTTTCCTACCGTTCGTCGCGGCAGCTGTCTTCGCCAATATCTTCCCATTCAAGCAAGGAGCGCATACCGAGTCGCTGACGGCGATCCACCTGCCTTTCGCCTTATGGCTGGTTGTAGGGCTCGCCTTTGTAGGAGGTGACTGGCGTTCCGTCGAGCGGCGCACGGACTTCGTGCGGTTCACCGGCGAGTTGTTCATCTACTACGTGCTCATCGCACTCGGAGGCAGCGTATTCTCGCTTCTGACTTGGGCCATGTTCGAGGCCATCAGCCTTGAAATTGGAGACTTCATAGCCGAATGGGTGCTGCCGTGTGGAGCGATGGGGGCCGTACTCGTAGGCGCGTGGCTGGTGGAGACACGACAAGGCGTCGCGCAAAACATCGCGCCCATGCTCTCCCGTGTGTTTACGCCGTTGTTCGCCGCTATGCTCCCCATTTTCCTGGCGGCCATGGTCTTTACGGGCGAGTGGGTCGACATGGACCGCGACATGCTTATCGGCTTCGATATCATGCTGGCCTTGGTGCTCGGGATGCTGCTGTTCTCCATCTCGGCGCGCGACCCTCAGGCACGCCCCGGTATCTTCGACGCGATGCAAGTGATCCTCGTGGTGGCCGTCATCGCAGCCGACCTCATGGTGCTCTCAGCGATTGTGGGACGCATCTCCGAGTTCGGCTTCACACCGAACAGAACAGCGGCGTTGGGTGGGAACCTCGTGCTGTTTGGCAACCTAGTGTGGTCTGCGTGGCTCTACGCGCGGTTTCTGGCAGGGAGAAGCGAGTTCTCGGCCCTCGTGCGCTGGCAGGGCAACTACTTGCCCGTGTACGCCGTGTGGGCAGGGGTTGTGGTCGTTGTCTTTCCCCCGCTGTTCGGGTTTGAGTAGGGAGACCGTTTGCTTTACCTTCGCTTAGCTAGGCAACTGAAGAATTCAGGTGTGCCGACGCAGACGGTGCTCTCGGTGCTCCCGCCTTGGCGCTCCGCAGGACTCGCGGCCGACAGGGGCACATGTGCCTATCTTGGCGAAGATTACCATTTGTCGCAGGAAAACCGCCCAGGGAGTAACGGGCAGGTTTTGCGTGTGGTATGGTCAGGTCATTGGAGTGTCAGCCTGCAAGAGTGGGAGATTGGTTAACCAATTGACTGCTGGTAGCGCCGAACAGCCTATACGGTTTGAGCCCGAGGAGTCCTGTTCTCTGTCGACCACGCTGGTGGTTGGATTTCAGGGCGCCGCGCTCATACTTGCGCCGACGGTGTTGAATGTGGCGGTCGCGATTCGCTCGTCCGGGCTCGACGACACCTATTTGACGTGGAGTGTCTTCGCGGCACTGCTGGTCAGCGCGGGGATCACGGCGCTGCAAGCGTTCCAGATGTGGCGGTTCGGCGCCGGCCATATTGTACTCACCTGTCCTGCAGCGCTGTTCATCGCGATCATGGTGGCGACGATCTCGGCGGCCGGGCTATCCACGTTCATGAGCCTTCTGGTTGTCTGCTGTGTGGTCCAAGTAGCGCTCGCCTGGTGGCTGCCAACGCTACGCCGCATATTCACGCCGGTCGTCACGGGGACGGTGACTATGCTGATCGCCGTCAGCGTGCTGCCCATCGCCTTCGACAGCGTTCAGGACCTGCCCGACGGCGCGGCTCCGGTCTCGGGTCCGTTGGTCGCCGGAACAACGCTGCTGGTCTCGGTCATCGTTACCCTGTACGCCAGCGGGCGCTGGCGTCTCGTGGGTCCGTTCATCAGCATACTGGCCGGCTGCGCAGTCGCCGCCGCATTCGGTCTGATCGACGCGGACCGCATCATTAACGCCGGATGGTTCGGCATCCCCAAAGTTCCGCCTCTGAGTTTCGATCTAACGCCCGGCAAGGAATTCTGGGCACTCTTACCCTCGTTCGCGATCCTCACTCTCGTTATCGGGATCAAGACCATCAGCGACGGTGTTGCGATCCAGCAGGGATCCAGACGACGGTCGCGAGCGATAGATTTCCGCCAGATCCAGGGCATGGTGAGCGTCAACGGCATTGGCATGTTGTTTGCGGGCATCTCAGGCACACTTCCGCCGATGTCCTATTCCTCATTCAGTCTCTCGCTGATCAACCTCACTGGCGTCGCCGCCCGTAGAATCGGCATCGGTGTGGCAATCGTCATAGTAGTGCTGGCCTTCTTCTCAAAACTTGCCGCCCTTCTGCTGATGATTCCCGGTCCGGTCTTGGGTGCTTACCTGATGCTCGCCATGGGTATGCTCTTCGTGAGCGGCTGGCAGACGATCCTGCGCGACGGCCTCGATCCCAAGCGCGTACTGGTGGTCGCGCTCGCCAGCGCACTGGGCCTGGGGCTCCACGATCACTCCATCATTGGGGACGTCTTTGGAGATGAGATTGGTGGACTGCTCGGCAATGGAGTCACGATCGGGGCTGTGGTTGCGGTCGGCATGACGCTCCTGCTCGAGGCGGTCAGCTTGCGCCGGTCGCGTCTCGAGGTCACGTTGGACATGGACTCGCTCCCTGCGATCGATGAGTTTCTTACCGGACTTTCATCCAGACTCGGGTGGAACGAGACCTCTACTCTCCGGCTGCGCGCAGCCGGAGAAGAGACGCTCGCCAGCCTGCAGGCGCGGGAGGACGATGCTGACAGTTCGGAGCATCCCCGCCTGATCATCAACGCAAGACCACAGGGGACGATGGTGGAATTGGAGTTCGTCGCCACGACGCGAAAGGAGAACGTCGAGGACCTCTTGGCGTATCTGGCCGACGAAACCGCCGTACCAACCTTCGACGACCTTTCGCTCCGGCTGTTGCGGCACCACACCTCCGCCGTGCGCCACCAGAAGTTCCACGGCGTGGATATCGTCACGGTCCAGGTCGAGGGCAGCGCCTGACTCAACCCTTGGGTTGTGGACGTCGTCGTTGTTGTCGCGAGGCTGTCCGGGTACTGCCAGGGGACAGTCGAGCCAAAATGGTGACTTCGTCCCTAACCGTTTGGCAGGCAGGTATTGCGAGAGTTGATCAGGCCTTTGAACGTCTTAGGAAATGTAGCTTGTCCACATCGACCGAGGGGACTGTTTCGGGGCAACTGGCGATTGAACGCAGTGTCGCGGCGACCTCATCGACCACAGCGTCCCATAGCTTGGCCCCGAGTTCTGCACTGGCGTGCGTTGGATCTCCAATAACTCCAGTGGAGGAGTAGTTTGCAAAGTCGAGGTCTGGATCCTCCCAGTCCACAGGCTCGTGTTCGGGATCGACTATTCTGTCCTTGCGAACGGCTTCAGGACGCAGATGGAGCATGATAGAAGTGGTGAAGCTGTCCGCGTGACCACCCGGTACCGATAGATCGGCGATTCGGCGCCAGACTTCATGGTACGGGTGACCGGGCAGGAATGCCCTGGATTGTTCGTTGTAGGTCTCGTTGAACCGTTTCACTGTTTCCCGGAGGTCGTGGCCTCCGCAGCCGCGCCACACAACTATCTTGCGGAAGCCCTGTGCGGTCAACGACTCCAGGGTCGACAGGACGAGGGAGTCATGAAGCTCGACTGGGATGTCGATGTAACCTGCCCCGTAGTTTCTATGCTCCGGCGTGGGTCCGAAGGGAATGGTCGGGAGTACTAATGATTGAACGCCGTAATCTGCGTCAGCCTTTGAGGAAGCAGCATTGCATACCCGCTCCACGAACCAAGTATCGTTGTCCACGGGGAGGTGTGGCCCCTGCTGCTCTGTGCATCCCGTTGGGATGATGGCCAGCCAGTCCTGGCGGGCCCTGTCTCGAATCTCTTCGTATGTCAGGTCGCCATATTTCATGGATGGGCCTTGTCTTTAGGCTTTTTTTGAATCCGCAGCTTTCCTTAGCGCCGTTCGTTGCCCACACAAGGCGATTGTGGAGTCATGTCGACAATGTGTCGCACTTCTGTGACGAAGTCGAAGACGTGGTCCGGGGGTTGGAGATCGACCGGATACTGCCGACCTCGCCTAATCCAGCCGACCTTCATTCCGAAGCCCTTGGCTCCATCGATGTCGGCTATAGGATTGTCTCCGACGAACATGATCTGCTCGGGACCCGTGAGTCCGGTCGCCTTCAGGGCATCGCTGAATATCCTCGGGTCAGGCTTGGCGTAGCCGACCTCTTCGGAAACTATTATGAATGGGGCGAGTTGGTCCAGGCCCGCCGCCCGACACTTGCGATGCTGGTTTCTCGACCCGTTGGTAACAATTCCCCACGGTACCTGTCGATCGTTCAGATAGGCGAGGAATCCGTTGACCTCCATGCTAGGCTGCACTTGTCGCTCCATTGCGGAGCGATACCACTTGGTCAACGTCCCCATGTCGAGGCCAGCCTCAGGCCACTCGCCAAGCCACCGCGCAAACATCTTTTCCCTGTTGGCGTAACCGTCAGCGTCCCACTGGACTATCTTCCTTATAGCGTCGTCCCGTGTAACTGACGTTGTGGCACATAGGTGCTCTTCGTAGAAGTTGCCGGCTACCCTCATGAAAGTGGTCTGTCTGTCGAGCAGGGTATTGTCTAGGTCAAATACCAAGCCGTTGACAACAGTGTCCAATGTCTTGCTCCGATTCTGCAGGTGGAAGACTGTAGAGCAGAGTAGCACACCTGCCACAATGGAGCCCTACAGGTCCAGCAGTAGTCGCGACACGATGGTTCTTCGTTCTGTCCGGTTTGGTGAGCTGATTACTTCCTCACACACCCTATGCACCCCACTCGACCAAGCGCCCGCACTTGACGACCGAACACCCCGTCTATAAGGTCGAGGCGCTGAATGTCGACGATATGCGCGGCCGTGTCGCACGAGAGAGACTACGGGGGCTACCATGACCAGTAATGAACTGTCCGGGAGGGCGCAGACGGTACTCGGGCCGGTCGATCCCGGTGAATTTGGCAAGACGTTTACCCACGAGCACATCCTATTCGACGGCTCCTGGACCAAGAAGTGGTTCCCAAGCGTGAGCGACCAGGCCTTCTATGAGAAGCCGGTCTCCCAGGAGATTCTGGGCAAGATACGGTACCAGTTGAAGGAGAACCGAGACAATGGACGGCTTGAGGACATCCAGACGGCCATCGAAGAGGTCGGGCTGTTCAAGCAGTATGGCGGGGGCACGCTGGTCGAGGCGACGAGCATCGGAATAGGCCGCGACCCGATTGGCCTTGCGAGGGTCTCCAACGCCACGGGTGTGAATATCGTGATGGGCGCTTCCTACTATGTGGGCACTCATCACCCGCCGGGGATGGACGACCTGACAGAGGACGAAATGGTCGACCTGATAGTGGGGGACATCACCGAAGGGGCCGACGGGACTGGCATAAGGTCCGGCATCATAGGCGAGGTCGGCTGCGACTGGCCCCTGGCGGACAACGAACGGAAGGTGCTGAAGGCATCGGCGCGCGCACAGCGCATGACCGGCGCACCGCTGCTCATACATCCCGGCAGGGACGAGACGGCGCCACTTGAGATCATCGATATCCTGGACCGGGCCGGGGCCGATCTGTCGCATACGATTATGGGCCACCTCGACAGGACGGTCTTCGAACGCGGTACGCTCAAACAGATCGCGGAGTCGGGTTGCTACATGGAGTGGGACCTGTTCGGCTGGGGCGGGTCGTACTACGCCAAGAACCTGGACATCGATATGCCGAGCGACGACCAGCGCCTTGAGCGCATCGCCTGGATATCGTCCGAAGGCTACGGCCGAAAAGTCGTCGTGGCGCAGGACATATGCACGAAGCACCGTCTGGATAAGTACGGCGGCCACGGCTACTCGTACATACTGGAACACATAGCTCCCAGGATGCTGTACAGGGGCTTCACTCCCGAGGCAGTCCACGACATCCTGGTCTCCAACCCTGCCGAGGTGCTCACGTTCCGGTAGTCCTGCGCGGCGTTTTCGGTCCCTGACACAGCGGGCAAACCGGCCGTCGAGTCCACCTCCTTGACCCTCGCCCCGCCGTCTCACGCACTTGACGGCCGAACCCCGCGCCTATAAGGTCGAGGCGCTCGATGTCGAACGCAGGCATGGCCGTGTCGCACGAGACAGGGAGAGTGTGATGGCAGCATCCACGATGCCGGACATGAGCCAGGAAGGCGGCGGTGGCCGTCCGTACCGCGTGGGGCTGATCGGCACCGGCATCATGGGGACGAACCATGGTATCGGGTACATGCTCAACCCCCGTACGGAGATCGTCGCCGTCGCGGACTCAGACTCTCAGAACCTCGAACGGTTCTCCCGGCGGTTCGGGATCACTTCCACCTACGCATCCTACGAGGAGATGTTCTCGCTGGAGACTCTCGATATCGCAGCACCCATTCTGCCCGCGAGGCCGAACCCGGATGCCGTGATCGCGGCGGCGCGGGCGGGCATCCCCGCCGTCTTCTGCGAGAAGCCGATCTGCGATAGCCTGGAAGAGGCCGACCGGATGGTCGCCGAGATAAACTCGCGGGGCGTCTCTTGGGCGGCCGCGGACGCGATGCGGAACTTGCCCCAGTTCTGGCAAGTCAAGGAGATGGCCGACTCCGGCGAGCTGGGGCCGGTCAGGTCGATTAACATCTATCTCGGCGTGGGAGATGGTCGCGGCGAGATATGGGGCGCAAACTGCCAGGACCTGAGCGTTGCCCGGCTGTTCGCGGACGATGCCGACGTGGACTGGGTGGTCGGATGGGTTCGCGGCGACCCGTTCGACGACGTCGACCAGGCGATGGGCGGTTACATCCGGTTCGAGAACGGCGTCGAGTGCTTCATCAATATGAGGGCGGAGTCGATGCGCGGCATCGAGATCGTTACCGAGAAGGGCGTGATGTTCAGCGACTTCAACAAGTTCCGTCTCTGGAAGCGCACGGACATGAAGGGCGAGACGCCCCAGATCGACGACCTCGTGGAAGTCACGGACGCAATTCCCGAGGCCGGGCTGAACGAGATGCCGTACGACGAGCGGGGCTGGCGCTACCCCGGCAACCGCATGAGGGAGAGCATCCAGGCCATCGTCGATTGCCTCGAGCTTGGCGTGCCTCCGAGGTGCAGCGGGCAGAACATGGCGAAGGTGCTCGAAATCATAGTTGCGCTCCGGGAGTCTCACCGGCGTGGTCACGCCCCTGTGAAGCTCCCTCTCGAAGACCGCAGCCTCCGCGTCGAGCCGCTGCCGTACCGCTGGATCAACCGCAGAGAGGTCTTCGGCACGGAGAGGTACGAGGAGCTTATGAGTGGACACATCAAGGAGGACGGATGAGGCAGGCAACCCCGCACTACCGGATTATCTTCAACTGGGACGGCGCACCGCTGGACTACGACGAGCACCCGCAGTCGACCGACCGGCTCATGGAGCAGGTATACGGGCCTTTGGAGGGTACACAGGTCGACGCCATGTTCTGGAGCATCGGCTCCCACGAGGCAGAGTGGCCGTCGGAGGTCCACGAGCGGCTCGGCGAAAGTGAGGGGCGCGTGTACTCGTCGATGCGGGCGATGCGTCACTCCGAGAACATACGGAGCATGTTCGAGCGGGGCGAGAACCCCTTTCAGGCGATGGTCGACCGTGGGCACGAACGGGAGATGGACGTCTACGTCTCCATGCGGATGAATGACAACCACTTCTACGGCACGAGGCCGGAGGACTTCAAGCGGCTGAACCGCGGCACGAAGTTCAGGCAGGACCATCCTGAATGGCTGCTGGACGTGGACGACGTGCCGGAGCAGCGGGGCATCGGATCATGGAACATGGCCATACCCGAAGCGAAAGAGCATAAGCTGTCGTACATTCGTGAGGCGTGCCTGCAGGCCGACTGGGACGGTGTGGAATTGGACTGGCAGAGGCACCCGTTCCACGTGCCGGAGAACTACGGGTACCGCCTGCGATATGCCCTGACCGACCTGCAGCGAGCCGTTCGCCGGATGGCCGACGAAATTGCCGAAAGGCGGGGGCGGCCGTTCTACGTGGCCTCGCGCGTGGCGACGACGCTCGAATCGTGCCGGAACATCGGCTACGACGTGGAGCGCTGGGTCGAGGAGGACCTCGCGGACATCATCATCGGGGCGGGTGGTTCAGGCACCGATCCGGGATTCGAGGTCGGCGAGTTCAAGGCGCTCACGCAGGGAACGAACGTCCGGCTCTATGGGGGGTTCGACAGCATATCCCGCCAGCATTCCGAGCGCCTGGTGTCAAACGACGAATGGCGCGACGCCTGGCTTCGGGCCGCGGCGACCGGGTACTACGATCAGGGCGCGGACGGTATGTACACGTTCAACTGGTTCCCCGGCAAGGAGCCGTGGCGCGGCCTGCTGACGACTCTCGGCTCGCCCGACACGCTCCAGGGCAGGAACAAGCTCTACACCGCCCTGCACAGGGGGCCGACCTATCTTGAAGGCATAGAAACCAACGCCGTCAACGACCGAATCTACGGGCAGACGGCCGTCGTCCTGTTCAGGTCGATCACACGGGACGGCCCGACCATCGACGTATCCGTATACGACGACGTTGAGGCGCATTCCGACGACATAGACACGATTCGACTCATGGTCGAGTTTGAGCACTGGGGTCCCGACGACAAGGTGGAGGTGAGCCTTGACGGGGCCGTGCTCGGCGAGCCTGACATCCAGGATGCGGCAACGCTCGGCGGAGACCCGGCCGATGTCTCGGAAAACAAGTGGCTCGTTTGGGATCTTACGCCCGCTCAGGCAGCGAAGGGCAGTCACGCGGTCAAGGTCGTCCTCGTCAACCGAGACTCACGCATCGGCGTGCCGCTGATCGTGAATACGGTCGACATTCATGTCGCGTATGGGGATTGAGGGCGTTTGGCCTTCTCCAGTTAGGGCGGTCTGGGTCACCAAGACCAATTGGTCAACCGCTCTCGCCTGTCTGGGCAGCAACCCTAGACGGTAAAAGGATGTCCATACCGTTTTTCTCGAGCGCGTCGGGATCCGTGCGAGAGTGACGATTATTTTTGTCGATTGACGCTCCGTATTCAATTGGATACAATGCAGGCTGTGCTGTACGAGGTTGTAAGAAGTGAAACTTTCTCCCGCTGGCTTGAACGATTACGGGACAGACGAACCCAGGCGCGAGTCATTGCTCGCATTGACCGGATCGAGGAGGGAAATCTTGGAGACCACAGGTCAGTCGGCGGTGGTATCAGTGAACTCCGAATCGATGTCGGCAAGGGCTATCGAGTCTATTACACTATCCGTCGCAAGGTCGTGATCGTCCTGCTATGTGGCGGTGACAAATCGAGTCAGCAACTGGACATAAGACGTGCCCGACAGATAGCAACCGAACTCTGAGGAGATGACATGAGCAAAGAAACTTTCGCTCCGTGGGACAGCGCTGAGTTTCTCACTAATGACGAGACGATCATTGAGTATTTGCAGGTGGCGCTGGAAGAAACCGATCCTGCGTTCTTTATGAAAGCCGTCGGCAACGTCGCAAGAGCCAAAGGCATGACGTCAGTTGCTGAGGAAGCTCAGCTTGGCCGTGAGAGCCTCTATAAGGCTCTGTCCGGTGAGCGTAACCCACGAATCGGCACCGTGATGAAGGTCTTAGACACACTGGGAATCCGGCTCACGGTTGCGTCCTCCAACGAAGCATTGATGTTGAGAGGCTGAGGGGACACTGTCGAAGTTTTGTCGCTTTCTACACGGCTGAAAAATATAGCAACGCTTCCATTCTGTCCGGCTGCACAGTTTCGGTCGCAATCTTGTTGACTTGCACCTCCCCGCACCCTCAAGACAGTCCCGTGCGTTGGGCGACCCAATTCCGTGCGACGACGCCCTGAGCATCCTGGAATGCGCGTACCGTGGGCAGGCCGGGCGGTGGAGGCTGCGCGGCTCGGTGCGTGAAGAAACCGGCCAGCGTCACCACGGCCGCTGTGATGGCGTCGCTTTCGGCGGAGTGTGATGAGGAGTGCGCGGAGACCACTTCCTCAGGGGGCGGGCCACCCTGCATCGTCACGCTGGGAGCAAACGCGACAACGTCGAGCCAAGGCGGGCCTACGCTTGCATGAGGCCAGTCCACGAACCATGTGTGATTCGACGTGAGTAGGATGTTGTCCGCCCGGATGTCGTTGTTCAGCAGGGTGTTGCCCTCCAGCGCGTCGTCGACAGTTTCCTCGATCGCAATTAACGTCTGCAAATGACGGCGCGACCACTCATCCACATGGTCGAGCCGTGACGGCCGTTCGTCGCAAAGTTGGCGCCAGCCTCTCGATGCGAAATTGTAGCCTGCCGTTCCGACAGTGGCTGCCGGCAATGGTGACGGTGTCAGGAACGTACTCAGATCCTCCATGGCCGCGCCCACGCGATGGAGGTCGTCAGTCTGCCAAGGTTGCGTTGGGTGGCGGCCATCCACATCCTCGAATACCAGCGCGATCCAACCGCCCTCACCCTCGTCGTAGGACCACAGCAGTCGTGGAACAGGCGCGTCACACGGCAGAGCAGACACAATGCTTGCCTCGCGTCGGTGCATGGCGGCCGTATCAGGGTTGGGCTCTGGGCCGGCAGCCTTGACGAAAACGCGGCTACCGTCATCCACAGTCAGCCGCGCGGCAACCCCGGGCGTAAATCCGGTGGGCTGGGTAACTGCGCGGACAACCGCTCCACCCAGCCACTGTTCGATCTCGCCACGCACGCGCACGGGCATGTCCGCCCAGTCAAGCCTGACGCCTCGGTCCGGCGGTGGCGGACTTGCGCCTTCCTCACTCCCCTCGCGACGGCCCTGTCGTTCCCTCATGCTTATATACCTGTAACCCTCATGCAGGGCCGTATCGAGAGGTTATGGACAGCTTCTCTATCCCCCACCACCCTCGTAGAGCTCGGTGTCCGGGTAGAAGGCGAACCAGCCGAACCAGAACGACGAGTGGGTGGGAATTCGCGGCAGGGTTTCTGAGGAGTCGGCGGCGTTCACCAGCGCCTCTTCGGTGACGTTCCACACGTGGCCGCTCTGGTCGACAAGCTTCATCGCCACGCCAGTTGACGTGTCGTCCTCCAGACGGGCGAACTCGTTGTCGCCGCGCTCGTAGGCTATAGCGGCCTGCGATATCTCGGAAGCCAGGACGACGACGTTGGTCTCCCCCAACGTGTCGTTAACGACCCGCTCCACTTGAAGCACATGGACGGGATACGCCTTTTGAGCATCGCCGACATTGACGCCGAGCACTACGTCCTTATCCTCCAGCCTGTCATCCCGTATCCAGACGGGGAACATCGTTCCGGGAGTATGGAAGTATTCGTAGTACGTGGCGTTGGGGTTGTCCTCCGGGAAGTAACGCCCCGGCTGGTACACACCGGTATCCAGGGAAAGCACTGTCGTGTCGGGGTGCGCGCCTTTCCACTCGCCCCACGTGGTCAGCAGAGTGGGGAAGAAGTCCAGTTGGATGCCACTGTCGGCAAGGGTGCCGATGACCGGCTGTCCCAACTCCTGGTTCCAGAGGGAGAGAGTCTCACGGTCATACATGATCTTGTTGCTGCGGTACAGGAAGCCGGACGTTCCGAAGGTCGTCTCGATACCGTCGAACTTGCCGCTGTACGCGATGCCCGCGCCGCAGAGCGTGCAGTAGGCAAGCGAGATCGGCTCGCCGCCTAGCACGTCGTTCGCCATCTCGTGCGGGTTCATGATGCGGAGGGGGTATGCCCGGTGCTCTCCGTTGATCGACACTCCGAAGACGCGCTCGTGGCTCTCGAGGTAGTCGGCATCTTCCGCAGGGATGTTGGGAGGAAACTCCAACGGCGGTATGCCGTCGGGGGCGACGCCGCCCCACTCGATCTCGAAAGGCTCGATCCGCGAGGTGTCCTCGTAGCCCAGCAGGAACTGCTCGAACCCCGGATGGATGCTCGCAAGGAATCGGCGCTTGAGTTGAGGGTATCCGTCCGGCGGTGGATAGTCGTCTAGATTCGCGCCAACCCACTCGAACCACAGTGGCCAGGCGGCGGGGGTATCTCCGAAGTCCTCCCCGGTAAGCTCGTTGAGCGTGAGGACCGCCTTCTCGAACACCTCCTGCCTGTTGATGAACCTCATCAGCGAGACGATGACGGGGACCATCGACTTATCGCCATGATTGCGGGCCGTTTCCATGCCATCGATGGCCAAGGCTGGGTTTGGGGAGAACTCATTGAACACGGTGCTGCTGATCCCCTGGAATATCTTGGACATGGGAAGCACCGAATCATAACCCCTGATGCTCACAGCTGTGGGGACGACGGTCGGTTCCTCTTCGCTCGACTCGGAGAGAGTCGGGCGGGGCGTGGGCGTATTCACCGGCTGCTGGGGGGCGGGCTGAGCGGGAGGCGGGGGTGAGAGTTCCTCCTCGGTCGGAAGCGACGGAGGCTCAGGGCTCGAACCGCAGGCGACCGCGAAGATCAGTATTGCCGCGGTTGAGGCAGCCCAGATGGTTCGTGATAGGAATGGGATGTGCATGGCTACTCGCTGGGGGCGGGAGTTTAAGGAGGCCCTAATTGAGAAAACGAACGGGATGCCTACAAGATAGCAGAACGGCGTATCTCATGCGGACGTTCGGAGGTCTATACCCAACTTTAGAATCTGTCATTCCGAACGCAGCGACGCGGAGCTTCGTAGGCAAATGGGCCCCAAGGATGACGGAAGAGCAGTTTACATTTCTCGCTACGCATGGAATCGCTCATGTCGGTTGCCACCGCCACCACCAGTCATGAAGGTGGCGGCAGGGGCGATTCGCGAATCGCCCCTACGGGAGATTGGACTGGGGGGCATTTTCAGGGTAATGACACAAATGGCCAAAAGGAATGCGGGAGCGAGGATGTTCGTCGTAGGAAGGAACCGCCTGATGCAGCCTTACTCGCCCCGGAGGAACTTGACCAGTGCCCAGCGCTCTTCTTCGGACAGCAGGTACTTGAAAGCGGGCATCGGGGAGTTTGACGGCTGACCGGCTTCGATGAGGGCGTACCCTTGACGGCCTCCCTCGCCAATGAAGGCGAACAACTCCCCGTCGGATGAGTTCTGAGTTGCGTCGCTATTGAGATTCGCCGGTACCACGCCCCGGGTCATGAAGGGCACGACGAGTCCGTCACCGGCCAGTCCCACACCGTGACAGACCTGACAGTTGACGTTATACAGTTCCGCCGCGTGTGCCCGATCGTACCCCTGAGCAATTTGCTCGGGCATGGCAGCTTCCCTGTACTCGTCGAGGGAATCGTACTGCGGCTCCCGCCCGGTTATGGGAACGGAGCCCTGCGCGGGAAGCAATCGCGGCACTTCCTGCGAATCGAACTTGGGCTGGTAGTGCATCTCGGAGAAGACCATCACCCTGTGCGATCCAGTCTCCGGGACCACGGGCAGCTTGAACCTGGCTATGCCGTACACCTCGGTGTCGCCCGACTTGGCGTTGTAGCACCCCATGGCAAACAGTGACATGATCACCGCGAGGGCAACTGCTGCAATATGGCGCGAATTTCGATGCATCAATCTTGGCTCTATCGTGTCGTCCAGCGTTCAGAATAGTTAGAAATCGGTCTGCTCCCAGCCCCGCTTGACTTCCTCGGCCCCGGCTTTCTTAAGCGTCTCTTCGGCGTGTTCCATCTTGGACTCGTCCGCCGTGATCGTGATGCCGATGTAGCCCTCGGTAATGCGGGTGTCGTAGGCTCCCATGAACATGCGCGGCAACCTCGACTCGAAGATGATCCCAACGACCGTGAAGAGAATGGCCCCAAGCATCGTCCCTTCGTACATGATGATCGCCATCGGCGGGATCGACAGCAGCGGCTTGCCGCCGACGACCAGCGGGTAGGCAAGCTGGGTGGCGGTGGTGAGCAGCAGGCCGACCGTGAACCCGCAGGCCGCGCCGATCAGCGGGAACCTGTAGAGCTTGTGCACCGGCTCCTCTTCGCCGAACGTGCCCTCGGGGTATGGCGTTCCCGTGAGTATCTCGTACTCGCCCTGACCGTAGCCAGCGCCCGCTACCGCGTCGAGCGCGTTCGCCGCCGTGTCCTCATCCGTGTACAGACCTATGACGCTTCGCAGTGCCACAGCATCACCTCGCGTTACTCTCTTATCGAGGCGGGTACTATCCGCCTGCCGATTCGTATCTCATCGCGTCCCACCATCCCCTCCTTGATGTCGAAGAGCGGGATGAGCGGGAACAGCTTCGTGAATACCAACATACCCAGGACGACCCAGGCGAACGTCATTATCACCATCAAAATCTCTATGATGCTCGGATGGTAGCTGCCCCAGTCGAAGATGAACTCGCCGCGCCTCATCGTGCCCGGCACGATGATGAGGAAGCGTTCGAGCCACATCCCGATGTTGACCAGGATCGTTGTAACGAACATCCAGAAATAGCTTCGCCGGATGCTCTTGAACAGCCACATGGGCACCGGAATGAAGTAGGCCGTTACGAGGAACAGGATGAACAGCCCGCTCCACGGCCACTGGAACACTTGGAGGTCGCGCATCGCAAGCTCGGCGTCCTCCAGCGTATAGAGCGCGAAGACCCACTCCAGGAAGAAGAAGAAGAACCACGTCGTCGCCACGATGATGAGCAGCCTCCCGATGGCGTCGAGGTGATCAGGTTTGAGGTACTTGTCCCATCCCCATACCCAGACCATGATGACCATGAGGGTTGCCACCGCGGAGACGCCGGAGTGGATCGCGCCGATGATGAAATAGGGAGCGAAAATGGTCGAGTGCCACGCTTCCGGCGCGATCTGCACCGCGAAGTCCCACGACACGATGCTGTGGACCGAGACGAAGACCGGCAATACCAAGGCCGACAGCAGAATTCCGGCGATTGCCTGGAGCTTCCACTGGCGTGGCGTGCCCCTCCAGCCCATTGCCATCAACGCGTAGAACTTCCGTGTATACCCACTGGCCCTATCTCGTATAACAGCCAGGTCGGGGATCAGCGCGATGAAGACGAACAGCGAACTCGCCGTCAGGTAGGTCATCACGGCGCTTGGGTCCCAGATGAACGGGGACCTGATGTTGATCCAGATGCCGCGCGCGAAGTCGTAAGGGAATACCCACAGATCGGCACGCCAGGGACGGCCGACGTGCACCAGCGGCGCGGCCATCAGCGCGGACATGAGCGAGAAGACCGTCAGCACCTCGGCAGCGCGAGTAACGGGACGCCGCCACTCCGCCTGGGTGAGCCGCAGGATGGCCGAGATCATGATCCCAGCGTGGCTGATGCCGATGAAGAACACGAAGTTGACCATATAAGCGCCCCAGAACACGGGGCGGTTGAGGCCGGTCACTCCGACTCCCTGGTTGAGCATGTAGCCGAAGGCGCCCATGCCGGTCAGGAAGATTATTCCCGTGACGATCACGGCCGGCCACCACCACCTCGGCGTGTGTAGCACCGAGCTTAGGAGGTCGTCGTTGATCTGTTTCTGTGTTAGCTGAACGTGTTCTTGCATGGCTCTGTGTTCTGCCGAGCTACTCCGGCTTGCCCAGCACCTGCACTTCGGTCCGGTGGAACGGCTTGTGGATGCGGTACAGCAATACTTCCTTCTGTTCCCAGATGTTTATCGGCGGGATGATCCTCGTCCCCAGCATGTAGATGAGGATACAGGCGGAGATGCCGCCCACCCATATGAGCACGTCCGCTACGTCGGGCAGCACGGCGCCGGGTATCTCAACCATCAGGTGCTTGTTCGTCGATTCCGAGACAGAGAATGCCGCGACATAGACGCGGATTCGGTCAAATAACGTCGCGATCAACACGCCACAAGCGATAGTGACGGGCCCCCACACACTCTTCCGCAGCGGGTTCCAGATCATCGCCCACAGTGGGACGAGAAACGCGAACGTGAATACAATGAAGAATATTGGCAAATACGGCCCTACGAAGAGCAGGTCGAGCACCGCCTCCTCGGAAGGCTTCGCGCCGAACCAGAAAATGATGAAGCTGGAGAACCAAAACCAAAACCACAGGAGCGACAAGGAAAACAGGAGTTTGCCCAAGCCCCAGAATTGGTCGAGATTGATGTAGTCCTTGTAGCCGCCGAAGCGGTACAAGACGTACATCGTGATTAGCGTGATCGCCACCCCGGCCTGCAGCGAGTTGTGGGCGTGTGTGGCCGGGTACAGGGCGTCTATCCAGCCGGGCACCAGCGACATGCCAAAGTCCAAGCTGAATGCGAAGTGGGCCGTCACCAGCATCATAAAGTAGAACGCCCCCAGGATGCCCAGCCGATGCTTTTGCCAGTTCCACTGCCCGGACGTTCCGACCCAGCCTCGGGCAAGACGGCTGAACCAGACCTTTTTCTTCCCGGTCGATCGGTCGCGCAGCATGGCGAAGTCGGGCATCGCCGACACCCACAATAGCCAGAGGCCGTTGACCGTAAGCGCCAGGAGGACGAGCGTCGTCGTGATCTCCGGCATGTGTGCGGGCATATTGAGCTCACCGTAGAACCACAATGTTCGCCTGCCGTCCTCCATGCTGGGCAGGGCCCACGCGACGGGGATGTAGATGACGAAGCTCACGATACCCACGAGGCTGAAGAGTTCGGCGACGCGGGATATCGAGCGCCGCCAGTGGGCGTTGGCAATCCTTGGGGCGATGGCCACCATCGGAGCGCCCTGCGCCGCCGTCAGGATGAACGCGAACAGGGCTGCGTGGTATCCCCAAACGGGAGTGTTGCCGAACCCGTCGGCCAGGCGGATCACGAACCCGACGACCCCCAGAACCGACAGGACGGCGAAGACTATCACCGCTATGCGGAACGTCGAGCCGCGCAGCCTGCCCTTGTCGAGGAGGTCGTCCTCAACGGCTTTAGGCGTCATCAGCGCGCCGTGCCCGTTATGTGCACCGTTATTCATGTGAGCCGTTGGAATCCTTGGTGGACTCATCCACCTTCTTCAGATAAATCACGTTGGGCGATGTCCCGTACTGCGGCATCAGGTGGTAGCCGCGTCCGTCATCACTCATCTCTTCCTTCGCCAGCTTCGCGACCTTGCTGTCCGGGTCATTCAAGTCGCCGAAGAACAGGGTATCCGTTGGACATGCGTTTACGCAGGCCGGGTTCAACTCGCGTGAGTCGTCGGACAGCTCCTCGCCGTCGCGCGCGGCCTCTCGACTCGTGCGGCGAATGCGCTGTATGCAGAATGTGCACTTCTCCATGATCCCGCGACTGCGCACGGTCACATCCGGGTTGAGCTGGTTCGTCAGAGTCTCCGGCCACTCCGGCTCCCAGAAGTTGAAGAACCGGACGTGGTATGGGCAGTTGTTGGCGCAGAACCGCGTACCGATACAGCGGTTGTACACCTGCACGTTCATGCCCTCGTTGTTGTGGTACGTGGCGAACACGGGACAGACCGGCTCGCAGGGAGCGTCGTTGCAGTGCTGGCACAGAATTGGAATGAACCGCGCCTTGACGTCCGGGAACTCGCCCTCCCAGTAGCGCTCGACACGAATCCACTCGATTGCTCGACGCTGGTTGAAGAGGTCCTCGGTGTTTATGGGGATATTATTCTCGGACTGACACGCGACAACGCATCCCTGACAGCCGATGCACTTGTCGACATCAATCACCATTCCCCATTGCGTATTCGTACTTGCCATATTGCTCCGGCTCCGTTTCCCCTTACCCTGATGTCAGCGGGATTATCCGGCGATGTCCGTCTTCGGCGAGGTCGGGCGCTGTGTTCTCGAACTTCGGCAGACGGATCCATTCGCCCGTGCGCCGTAGATTTACACGTGTCGCCGCCCACGCCAGTGCTCCCGTCTCGCTTTCGGTGACCGGCGAGAGGATCGACAGCACGTTCGCTCCCCGGTCCTTCGAGTAGCGTCCGCCGCCCTTGTGTCCCTGTCCGACCGGTATCGCCACCACGTCGGGCGAGATACCGGGATGGGGGTAAGCGAGCGCCTCGATCGAGCCTTGCTCCGAGGTCACCTTAACCACGTCACCCTCGTTAATTCCCATCTCCTCGGCCTTTTTCAAGTTGATCTCGACCCACGTCTGCCACGTGGCCGTCGTGATCGGGTCGGGCGTTGCCTGCAGCCACGGAAGGTCCGCGCCTCGGCCGTCCGTCAGCCCGGTAGTCTCGAACGGCATGAGGTGGAATTCTCCACTGCCTCCCGTCGAGGGCGC
Source organism: Chloroflexota bacterium (assembly GCA_026713145.1). Lineage (GTDB taxonomy): Bacteria > Chloroflexota > Dehalococcoidia > Lucifugimonadales > VXLM01 > VXLM01. The sequence goes on along the minus strand of JAPOPA010000305.1, from coordinate 14,997 downwards.
TTGGGCAGCCGTCGGAAACGAATACTGGCCCGACCGGGGGTCGTGAATATCTCCACTCGCGTTCGTGTCCCACCAGCCGCCACGCTGGAGGATGGTGTTCCAGAACAGCTTGTCGTTCGCCGCGCGAACGGAACCGCGGTCCAGTTCTCGCAGTCTGCGGGCGTCATTCTCCATGAGTCCTTTGAAGTTGTCGGCGTCGAGACCGAGGTCCTTTTCCAGCACCTGTGCCAGTGTCATCAGCACATCGCCGAAGTTCTTCGTCCCAAGGTGAGGCCCTCTCGACTCGAAGAAGGGTCGGACGACCGGCTGCTGGAAGCCAATCGTCTGGTAGCCGGGGCCGGGATCGGGGATATCCGTTCCCCAGTCCTCGAGATAATGGTTCTCAGGCAGAATTATGTCCGCCAGCATCGTCGTGTCGTCGAAACGGTTCGAGAAGCTGACGATGAGTGGCACATTGAAGCTGGCCCGTGTGATTCCCGTATTCTCCGGAAGGCCATAGAACGGGTCCGCATTGCGTACGAGAAGCGCCTTGACCTGTCCTCCCGACATCCGGCCCGCAAGGTCCCGGAAATCCGAGAATGAGGTTGCGTCGGGCGCGGTCGGAAGGTCGCTAATTGGCGGAGAGGGATTGAAGGTGATCCCTCCGAGTTGGTCCACGCTCCCCGACAGATAGTTAAGGGCGTAGATCGCGTTGAGGTTGAACAGCCCATTCGAATGGGCCCCGGCCGAGCCGCCGCCTATGGCGAGCCCAGGAGGGTGCTCCAAGAAGTCGCGAGCTATCCTGACGATCTTTTCCGGATCGACTCCCGCGCGGCTACCGACCGCTTGGGGAGTGAAGCTCTCCAAACTATTCGAGCCTTGTCCCGTGATCCTATGGAGCGCGGGCGAGTCCGGCAGTCCAGCGGAGATCATGACGTTCGCGATGGCAAGAGCCACCTCACCTTCGTAGCCGGGTTTGACGTAGACCCACTCGTCGGCGTTAGCCCCGGTCATCGAAAAGCGGGAATCGAAGTGGACAAGCTTGCCGCGACTCCTATTTTCGCCCTGACGGAAGTGGCCGTAGCCGCGGGCGTACCGGACCGGAGACTCCCACGTGTTCAGGAAGTCCGCGCCGAACGACAGGATATACGCCGCATTCTCGATATCGAAGTCGGGCATTGCCTCCTGGTCGAATACCTGCTTCATTGAGGCCTTCAGCACGGTGCGTTCGAGAGGCTCATAGCTCATGTGCTTCGCGCCGAGCGCCTCAGCGAACCGGTTCACGACCAGCCCCGTGTGCGCGCTGACAGGGTTCGTGATGAAAACGGTCTCTTCACCGCTCAATTCCCCTAGTCGCTCGGCCACGCGGGAGACGGCGTCTGTCCAGCTAAGCTGCTCCCACTTACCCTCGCCGCGCTGACCCGTACGGATCAGGGGCGAGCCGATGCGGTCGGGGTGGTAGAGGCCCTGCAGTCCTGCCTCGGCGACGGCGTTGTGCTTGCCGCGGTTGACCGGATAGTCGACGTTGCCCTCGACTTTCTTCGCGCGGCCCTCCATAACCCTCACGACTACGCCTAGGGGAGCGCGATTCTGCCGGTCAATCGTCGCGTACCAGTTGTCGAGGCCGGTAACCATGTCCTCGGGCATCTCGATAGGCGACTGGACGAGCAGTTCCCTTTCGGGAACGCCGCATGCCGCGGCGGCCACCGCGGTGGCCGAACCACCCATAAGGGTCAAGAATTGTCTTCGAGTTAGGGACATTCCCTGTATTTCACTTCCCTCGCGTTCTGCGGAGGAATATCTCCTCTAGTAATGGCACGTCGTGCAGTCGGTCGGCGCTTCGTTATCGCGGTGGCAGTCTACGCAATCGCCCATCTTCAGTGAGCGCACCTGCTGGACCTTCACCATGCTGCCTACGTCGCCGTGACACAACTGGCACGTGCCCGACGCGCCTCCGTACTGCTCCGAGAAGTGTCGGATGTGGGGCTCGTGCACAAAGTTCACGTGGTCGGGCACACGATGGACGCGCACCCAGTCGACCGGGATACCGCTCGTGTGGAAGTTTCGCAGTTTCTCGACCTCGGGTTTGTCGTCGCCCACGGTTATGTGGCAACTCATGCAGAATCCGACGGCAGGAATGGTCGCTGCGGCGCCCACGGTCACGTTCCTGTGACAGAAGGTGCAGTCGAGTCCGAGGTCCTCAACGTGGGTTGGGTGGGGGAACGCTATCGGCTGGTCCGGGCCCTCGTTCAAGCCGAATGCGTCAAGCGGCAGTCCAAGCCACGCAGAGATGACGAACGTTGCGATGACGACGACTACAACGAGGCCAACAACTCCTCCGAGGCCCAACGCACCGAATAGGGCGATCCGACGCCCCGTCGGCCTTTTTGGTGGTTGAAAGTCGCCTGGCAGCAAGTGCGTCTACCCTAACTAGTGCACGGACTGAGGGTTGCCGCCGTGACCGAGAAGGTCGATCGAGCCGCCCTTGATCCAATACGTGTCGAAGATGTCGCCGAGCACACTCGATTCGCCAATGGCTGCTGCGACGAAATACGCATAGAGCGCCATTCCAACGAACATGAGAACGTACAGGGGAAGGCGCAGTCGCTGCGCCGATTGTGGCAGGGGGTGGGATGCCACGAGCGAGGGAATGCCGACATGAGTGGCGAGATACAGGGTACCGATGCAGATGATGAGAAGAAGCATGACCCAGAGGTTTGTCAACATGTTGGCAATGCCGGTCCATTCGGCATTGGAAAGCGTTGCTGGGTCCATCTGCACCTTTCTCCGATAGCCGCTGCGCAAACGCCGAAAAGCCCTTGAATTCGGCTCGCTGAAAATTATCACATCGCTATAGCAGTGTCAAGGATACCGCAAGGCTTCGACAGGTACATTTGGTGCTTCCCGGCGGGCCGCTCAAACAGTCGGCTCGTGGGTACACCTATCGCTAAATTCGGTCACACTCGGTGGGGCTTCGAGCATGGTAGAATACCGCCAACGAAATAAGGAGACACGTAATGATCGAACAGCGACCCTTGGGCAACTCAGGAATAACAGTCAGCGCCATCGGACTCGGATGCGTCACGTTCGGGCGGGAGATCGACCCGGATACTGCCTTTGAGATTATGGACCACGCCTTGGAGAACGGCATCGACTTTTTCGATACGGCAGAGGGGTACTCCTCGGGGGAAGTCCCGTCGGAGGTTGTCATTGGCAACTGGATGCGGTCGAGAGGCGTGCGCGACGAGGTGAAGATATGCACCAAGGTAAGCTCGGGCGGGACGGCGGAAAACGTGCAGCGCGCGCTTGCCCAAAGCCTCGAAAGGCTGCAGGTCGACAAGGTTGAGATGTACAAGGCCCACTCCGCTTTCCAGGATGCGCCAATGGAGGAGTACCTTGGCGCGATTAACGAGGGAGTCGAGGCCGGGCAGATTGACGTGGTCGGTTGCAGCAACTTCCGCGCCGGACAACTACAAGATGCCCTTGATGTGAGCGACAAGAACGGCTGGGCTCGCTTCCAGATCACCCAGCCTCCCTACAGCCTGGCGCGCTCGAACAATCCTTCCCACCTCGACCGCGTCGAGGCCGAGACCGAGTTTTTCCCGCTCTGCGTAAAGGAGGGTGTCGGCATCACTCCATACAGTCCGCTCGCCGCGGGCTTCCTCGCGGGCAAGTACACTCCCGATCGGTCGATGTTTCCCAAGGGCACGCGGTTCGACGTGATGCCGGGTCACGCAGACATCTATTTCGAAGACCGCAACTTCAAGCTCGTCGAGAAGCTGCGGGACAAGTCGGATGAAATGGGCGTGCCAATGGTGAAGCTGGCGATGGCGTGGGTGATGGCCAATAGGTGCCTCACGTCCGTTCTTATCGGCGCTCGCAGAACCTCCCACGTCGACAACGCCATCGAGTCGATGGAAATGGAACTGTCGCCGGAGCTCCACGCCGAAATGGCTGCCTGGGCTTAGGGTCCTCCTTCAACGTTCCAACCCACAATTCAGCAGAAAACTTGACCATTAGATGGGATCAAGTGTCAATTAGCGTCCTGCTATACTGATGGTAATCAGTGCAATGGTTGGGAGTCGGTAGTCGGTTTTCTCTGTCAAGTGCGCCATTTGTGCAAGTTCTCTTCGCACGGCGCCCAATTGAGGAATTCCGGACATTGGACGAGTGGAAGGAGCGAGGGCATTGGGGTTACTAGGAAACGGACAGCCTGACGCCGAGGCAGAAGAAGAGGAATGCGAACCCGGCCTGTGGAGCAGATTCGAGGGCCACATCCAGGGCACGGTGCTGGCAGGACTCTTCGAGTTGGTGCCGATCATCGTGACAGTGGTTGTGCTGGTGGTCATCATCGGCTACGCCGACAGCGCCATTCGTGGGCTACCAATGGTAGAGGGCGAGCCCTGGGACTTTTGGGGGATTGGGGCTATTGTGGCGGTCGTCCTGTTCTATCTGGTTGGCCTTGTCATCGCCACAAGGATCGGCCGAGCGTTCATGGATTTCAAGGATGCCATACTCAATCACATCCCAGTGGTAAAGACGGTTCTCGGAGTGACCAAACAGGCGATGGCTTCTCTTACCTCGCCGTACCAGTTCACGCGCGTCGTGTTCGTGGAGTGGCCGCGTGAGGGCATGGTGGCAATGGGGTTCGTTACGGGAAGAGCCATCTCCAGCAAGACCGACGAATCGATCGTAGTGGTCTATATTCCAACTGTTCCGAATCCCACATCGGGCAACATGGCACTCATTCCCGAAGACGACATCATTGAGACCGATATAACGGTGGAGGACGCCATGAAGCTGGTCTTCTCCGGTGGTATCGTCCTACCTGAAGCGGTGTCTCTGGCCAGGGTGCCCGTCGAACAAAGGGATTTTGGTCTGATCGGTAGGTTCGAGACCACATCTGAATAGTACTACCGCCCGTAAGAACCATCTCCGCCTGTGCGGTGGTCCTACAGTGGTTGACTAGTGGGTCCTTATCTACCGAAACCGGGATATCACTAGCCGACAGGCAGTTCTTCGTCCGCCGGGCCAACTGCCTGGGTGGGCTCCAGTGGAAGCCTTACTAACATCTCAGTGAACTCGCCGGGCTGAGAGTTAACTGAGATGGAGCCGCCGTGCTGACGAACGATGTCGTTGGTGATGGCAAGGCCGAGTCCTGTTCCCCGGTCGGTGGGTTTGGTCGTGAAGAAGGGGTTGAAAATCCTGTCGGCAACGTCCGGGGGTATTCCGTCTCCGTTATCCCTGATGCGGACTGCGATACTCTCCTCGTCACGGCTGGTGAATAGCGACAGCGTCGGCATGTAGGACTTATCACCTGATTCGTGGAGCTTACGCCGCTTCTCGTCCGTTGCGTCGCAGGCGTTGCCGACGATGTTCAAGAATACTCTTCCGATGTCCTGCGGTTTGACGACGATCTCTCCCACGTCCGGGCCCAGTTCCTGTTCGATGTGGAGTTGGAAGTCCGGATCGGTTGCGCGCGCGCTGTGGTAGGCCAGCCGGGCGTGTTCATCCAGCAGAACGTTGATGTCGGTGGGGCGCTCTTCGCCCGTCTCTCGGCCCATCATCAGCATGTCCTGAACGATGCGGTTGGCGCGCTCGCCATGCGCAATGATCCGATCAAGGTTGCTATTGAGATCGCCTGAAATTTCCTTGATGTAATTTTGGTCTTCCTCGCTTATCTTGTTCGCGTTCTCATCCAGGACTTCCTTCAGTTCATCCAGTAGTTCGTTGGATGATTCGGAGAAGTTCTTGACGAAATTGAGTGGGTTCTTGATCTCATGGGCGACGCCGGCAGTTAGCTCGCCGAGCGCGGCCAACTTCTCCCGCATGACGATCTGTTCCTGTGCCTTGCGGAGGTCGGCGAGCACGCTTTCCAACTGGTCGTTCTTACCCTGCAGCTCTTCCGCCAGTTGCTCTACGAGGTTCAGGCGTTGCACTTCGAGTGCGTGGCGGCGGAACACCTCCAGTGCGTCCGCCATGTCCGCGACCTCATCGCGCCCGCCGAGTTCGACTTGTGTTTCGAGGTCGCCGCCTGCCATTCGCAGCATCCAATTCGAAAGCAATTGGATGCGACGCACAATTACGCGTCCGACAAAGAGCCAAGAGATGAGGATGGCCCCAGCCACACCTACCCCGCTGATGGCCAGCAGTAGTGTTCTGCCGGTAAATATCGCCTGCGACGAGGCCTGTGTGGCCTCATCCGCACTGGTGCGCGCGGAGTCCACGAGCGAATTGACATCGATGACTAGCTCAAGGGCAATATCGCTGTTTAGCTCTAAGAGGTCTTGCTGATGCCGTATGAGTTGGAGCCGCTCTTCCAACAAATCGAAGCCGTTGTCGTCTCCTGTACCCAAGTCCAACAACTGGGTGGTCAGTGGAGTTATCTCATCGTGAAGCGGCGAACCGGTAAGGGCGGTAACACTGCGCTCGATGCTGCCGATTGCGGACTCGAAACGTTCGCGCAGGGGTTCCAGAAGTGGTGCGGATGATATGGAGAACGCGCCCTCAAGCAGCTGGTTTGCCGTTGTGGCGTCCGCGTGAAGCCCGGCCAAGTTGCGGTAGCGGGCAAGCTCAGTCTCCGTGAAGTGTTCCTCGCGGGCTACCGGCGACGTGTCGAGACTTTCGTAACCCGTCATGGTGTAGAAGAGTTGGTCGTCAACGACCGGGACCATGACTTCATCCATTTTTTCCCGCAGCTGTTCGAGATCCCTTCGAAGTGCGTCCCTGCGGACGTTCAGCTCATAGAGCCTTGTCATGTCCTCTCTAATGGCATTGATGTTGACGATCAGCATGTCAACACTGTCGCGGATGCGCGTCGAGCGTCCGACTTCTGGTGCATCCCCCTGTCCCGAAATCTCAGACGGGCCGGGGCCTTCGACTGCGCCGTTGTCGTTCGACGACTCACCTCCCAGAAGGTCGGCAAGGTTTGCCTCGAGGTTCTCGCGGGCCTCGTCCACGCTTGCCGAGACCTGCGCCAAGTCTCCGGGGTTCGTGGCAGCCATCAGTCGTGGAGCCGCATCCACCAGCGTGCCGCTGTGCTGGGCGACACCGAATGCCGCCACTACCTCAGGGATACTCTCTTCGTTTACCTGGCTCTGAGCTCCCCCCACGCTGTTGAAGGAAAACCAGCCGACGAGGCTGGCCCCAACCGTCAGGACAACGGCCCCTCCGATCCCCGCGTAGAGTTGGGTTGCGATGCGGAACCGGCTCTCGAAAAGGCGTTGTACTCTCTCGTTCACGGCTCTAGTCCCGAAGTGTCTCTACCGGCCGGTAAGTCCCGTCACTGCCTATCGTGGTAAGGAATACGGCATCCGATCCCTGGTTATCGCCTTGCCCGTAGACGAGCTCGAATCCGTCTATGTCGATGACGTCGGCGCTGCGCAAGCTGTCGAGGAAACAGGACCTATTGACATCTGCACCGCAGCCCTCAAGAGCTGCAATGGCAAGGCGGCCCGCAAGATAGCCTTCAAGAGAAACGAAGCCGGGAATGGCATCAGGCGCGAAGCTGGACAGCGCCTTCAAGTAAGATGAGACGATTGGCACCGAGTCGTCTGTCGGGAAGGGTACCACTTGCGTCACGTAGACTCCCTCACCGACAGGACCCAACTCTCTCGCCAAGGCGTTGCTGCCGACAAAGGAAACCGTCATGAATACAGGATCAAGCCCCGTGTGCCGCGCCCATTCAATGAGCGCCGCCACCGGCTCATAAGCCCCAATCATGATCACAGCCTCGGGATCGCCCTGCATGAGGTCGAGCAAGGCCGTCTTTACGGCAGTCGTATTGCGCGGATACAGCCCTATGGAGGCAGGCTTCATGCCACGCCGATCGAGTGCTATCTGGACACCGTCTCGTCCAGCACGACCAAAGGAGTCGTCCTGGTACAACACGGATATGCGGTCTATACCCGAATCCGTCGTTAGGCGGGCGACCATCTCCTCGGTCTCCTGATAGTAGGACGCACGTAAATTGATGATATTGTTCCATTCCGGATGTCGCAGGAATTCGGCGCCCGTGAAGGGAGCAACAAAGGGGACCTCAGCGTCCGCCGCGACCGGAGTGGCCGAGCGCGATGTCGGGGTGCCTACCTCACCTATCAGCGCGAACACTCTGTCCTGTTCGATAAGGCGTATGGTGTTCGTGACCGCGGCCTCCGGCTCGTAGGCGTCATCGAGCGATGACAGTTCTAACCTTCGTCCGTGGACTCCGCCGCGCTGGTTGACCTCGTTGAATGCGGCCTGAATTCCGAGACGCATGTTCCTGCCAAGCTCTTGGGCCGGTCCGGTAAACGCCGCGGACTGCCCGAACAGGACACGATCGGCGGCGACGCCGTCAGTCTGTCGAGAGGAGGACTCGAAAGTAGGGGCGGTGGGGTCAACTTGACCGCTTGGGGCAGTAGGCTCTTCACCCCCGTCATCAAAGATGAAGCAGCCGGCAGCTCCCACATTTAAGGCGAGGGTCACGGCTCCCGCGACCCCCAGCTTCGCAGCCCTAGCCCCAAGCCAACCGAACATTGGACTCACTCAACTCTTCGTAAGGTTAGCGCCAAGCAGTTCTTACCGTCCACGCGGCGATACGTCATCTCATCCATCATCTCGCGAACGAAGTGGATGCCGAGCCCGCCAATTGGACGGTCTTCAATAGGAGATGTCAAGTCTGGCTCGGGCGCATCGTTCAGCGGGTCGAACGCTCGCCCGTCATCTTCGATATCTATTGTGAGTACTTCCGGTTGAGAGGTGACCGTTATCTCAAGGTCGGGAATCTTGTCGACTCGCCCGTGTTTAGCGACGTTGAGTCCCAACTCCTCGATGGCGAGCTTCACCTTGAAGGTCACTGCGAGTGGCCAGTCCTGGCGTTCTCCGAAGTCTTCCACCGCATCGAGGATTCCCTCGAGTTCGTCCTCCGTGGCCAGTCTATTAATGACGATTGTTTCGTTCACGAGCTTTCCTCGTGGCGTCGGACTACCAGACAGGTGATGTCATCTGACTGCGGGGTGTCTCCCACAAATTCCTTCACTGCCTCGAACATAGCTTTGGCGGCCTGCTCCGAGTTCTCCGGCGGATTCTCCGCGAACACCTCGTGCATTCGCCCGACTCCGAACTGTTCACCATCAGCGTTCATCGCCTCGGTGATGCCGTCGGTGTAGAGCAAAATGGTGTCGCCATGTGCCAGGTCTACCGTGCTGCTCGGAAAATCGAGATCCGGAGCAACGCCAAGTGCGACTCCTCCGGTGAGCGGCAGGAGTTCCGAACTTCCATCCGATCGTACGAGCATCGGCGCATCATGTCCGCCGTTGGAGTACGTCAGCCGCCCGGTCTCCGGGTTGTAGATAGAGTAGAGCACGGTGACGAACATCATGGTCTCATTCTCTTCGTACAGCAGCTCGTTGACTTCGCGCAAAGCCTCGCCTGGATCTGCCGTGCCGATAGCCGCGCCCTTCAGGAGCGTACGGCTGGACATCATAAACAGCGCTGCGGGCACGCCCTTGTCGGAGACATCCGCTATGGCCAGACCGATGCGTCCGCCCTCCAACCGGATAACGTCGTAGAAATCGCCCCCAACATTTCGGGCAGGCTCCATGTGGCCAAAGACTTGGTAATCGGCACTTCGAGGGAACACCTTCGGCAGGATCGACTGTTGGGTGCTGCTCGCAACGTCGAGCTCGTTTTGCAGGGCGACAAGCTTATCGCGCGACGCTAGCGCCTCGCGCCACTCCTCGAGGTGGCGAAGAGTACGGTCTATTGTGACCTGCAGGTCCTCGAAGTCGAGCGGCTTGGTAACGAAATCGAAGGCGCCACGGTTCATCGCCGTGCGAATATTCTTCATGTCGCCGTAGGCCGAAATTATTATGGAGCGAATGTCGGGGTCGACTTTCGGAATCTGTTCCAAAAGAGTAAGTCCGTCCATCTGCGGCATGTTGATGTCCGAGACCACCATATCGATGTCTTGATGGATGTTCAGCATTTCGAGTGCTTCGACGCCGTTGCGGGCGAACTCGAAGCTGTATGAACCGGACCGAATCTTTCGTCTCATGCGCTGCAATATCAGCGGCTCGAGATCCGGCTCATCGTCGACAACGAGAATCCGGTAAGGCTTTTTCACCACCACTGTGACTCACGCTTCACTTTCAAGTCTCATTTCACCGACTTGCGCTTTATGCACCGGCAGCAGGATTGCTCTCCGATTGGGAGGACACCATGGTGTCTCGGGCAAGGAGCGCTACCTTCCATTCTCTAAGTTGAATTATCGTCCGTTCGAGAGTTTCCTCGAAGTCTTCGAAGTCGATAGGCTTGGTTATGAAATCTACCGCGCCTCTCCTCATCGCCGTGCGGATATTCTTCATGTCACCATACGCAGATACGATGATTGCCCGAATGTTGGGGTCGACTTTCCGTATCTGCTCCAGCAAGGTGAGGCCGTCCATTTCCGGCATGTTGATATCGGAGATGACAATGTCAATGTCCGGACGTTCATTCAGAACTTCGAGGGCCTTCACTCCGTTCGCAGCAAAAAGGAACTCATAGAGCCCTGCCCTGATCTTGCGCCGCATGCGTCGTAGTATCAACGGCTCAAGATCAGGTTCGTCGTCAACGATCAAAATCCGGTGCAGTGCTGCCATTGCTCCTGTCCCCTGCCTTCACATCAAGGTCTGTGATACACCACTACAGCGCGGTGTTCCCGACAAGCACGAAGGTCTACGGGAGGAATCAGCCGTTAAGCGCAGCGACCGCCTCGTCCTTAGAGGAGTGGACGGGGATGATCTGGTTGAATCCGCTAATCTCAAAGACCTCACGGACGGAGTCCGTAAGGGAACAGACCGCAAGTGCGGCGTCCTGTCTTCGAAGCGACCTGGCAGTCATGAGGATGGCCCGGAGACCCGCGCTGCTGATGTAGGTAAGGTCCGCTAGATCCAAAATCACGGCACGATCCGTCTCTTCGATTGCAGCTTCGAGGGCACTTTGGAATTCACGGGCGTTGGTGCCGTCAATCCGTTCCCCTGCTCCTACAACTACGGTGCCGCCATCACGTTCAACGTTTAGTTCCATACGAACGGTCTCCTTGTTTTATCGTCACTCATCCAAACGCCCTGAAACGCGGCTGGGTTAGGTGCGTATATATTCTTCTGTCCTCAAACGCGAACATTCTAACACGAAATATCGTTCATACAACCGCCCAGTAGCCAGCAAATTGAACGACCCCGCCCGTGCATGTCGCGTTGCCATCAGAACATTAAGAAAGGGGTGTCATCGACATGTCACGAGTACACCGTTGTGTGACGTTCGCCAAATCGGACTATCGCCTGCCCCTCCGTCCGCTTCTTCCTAGCGGGCAGGACGATAGTCCGAGTCGGTTCGGTCTAGCCTACCAGCGGGATCCCCCGCCGTATCCACCACCACCGCCACCGCCCCCGCCGCCGCCGCGACCGCCGCCGCCACCGCCGCGACCACCTTCACGCGGCCTGGACTCGTTGACCGTCAACATACGGCCGCTGAGCTCAGTCCCGTTCAGGGCTGCGATGGCAGCCTCGGCCTCGTCCTGGTTCGGCATCTCAACGAAGCCGAAACCGCGCGAACGGCCCGAGTATCGGTCGGTTATGACCCTGGCCGACTGCACTTCACCGTGAGGGGAAAATGCGGCCTCCAGGGACTCATCCGATTCATCGAAGGAAAGGTTGCCTACATAGATATTCATGCGACACTCCTTGTGTACTGAAATCTCCTCATCGTAGCAAGCGTCACATTCGGTCCTGAGGCTATGTAGCTTGGGAATAACGCGGAAGCGGAACGAGGTTGCGTCTGATTACGGAGTCGCACCGCATTATATCACACGAGCGCAAACCTTCATAGCTGCCTCCCAACTATGTCCAAAAGCATCAACTCTGCGCTCATTGACGCACAGGGAAGAAGATATCTGTACGCCACTTGGACTGATCGGGCTCCGCGCCAGGGTCAGTCACGTAAACCTCCCACGGAGCCCCGGCCGGCTGGAGGCCTTGTTGCCCCATCCACTCCGTCAGCGCCGACCACGAGTGGGGAAGTTCGTGGTACGGACCCATGTGCGTCACTGTCGCCACCTCTCCCGATGGCAGTTCGCTTGCCTGAACACGCCCCGCTCCTTCCAAGAGAGAGGCTACGGGCATCGCACACTCCATAACCATCGTACCCGGTTTTACCTCGCATTCGGGATCATCTTCATGACCACCGGCTATTCGCTCCGGATCGACCGCGACGCCGTCCATTGCATGATAAATCGTCAGGGGCATCCCGGCCGGTGTCTGTCCGCTCTGCTGGATGTACCCATACACCTCTCCGAACAGAGGCCCCATTACTTCAGCCACCTGCTCCATGGTGGTCGTAACTCGGATGCCCAGTATCGGCTGTGCTTCGATTACCTTCGTCTCGAATTTCTGATCCATTTTAGGTGTCCTTCCTCCATTTCCCCGGCCCCGCGCTAGTCGACGGCGGTCCCTTCATAGTCTATGTGAACGATTGGATACCCCAACTCCTCCAGGCCCGGCTCGACGACTGACCTGTCGCCCACGACCAGTAGCGACAACTGCTCGTTGTCGACGCGCTCGATAGCGACGCGTCGAAGATCGTCGACGGTAAGCGCCTCGTATCGGGACTCGAGCGTGGAATAGTAGTCGTCGGGCAGCCTGAACATGACGATGCGTCCAAGCTGAGAGAGCAAGTGAGTCTGAGTCTCGAACTGGCCAGGAAACCCTTTGAGCAGGCCGTTCCTGGCGTCAGCGAACTCGTCTTCTTCAACCGGACGGCCGGTGCGGATATCCTCGAATTCCTTGAGCACCTCGATAACCGACTCTTTCGTGACCGCCGTCTGCACCGACCCCCATGCCGCGAGCATGGACGGCCCCGTCGCCCAGTCTACGGCGGAGTGGAAGCCGTAGCTGTAGCCCTTGTCCTGCCGAAGGTTTTGGTTCATCCGCGCCATGAAGTGGCCGCCGAACAGGTAGTTGAGCAGGTTGAGTGCGTGGTAATCGGGGTTGTGCCGGTCGATTGTGAGGTGGCCTGCCCTGATGACCGACTGCGCCGCTCCAGGCTTATCCGCAAGGTAGATGGTCGTGGCTACGGGAGCCTCCGTGCTGGGTATTGGGTGCCGGGTGCCTGCCGTTTGGAACTCGGCCCCCTGTGACCAGTGGCCAAACCGGGCCTGGGCCATGCTCAGGACATCGTCCCTCGTCGTGTCTCCTACGACGACAAGAGTAGCGGCATTCGCGACGTATGTGCGGTGAAACTGCTCTACGATTTCATCGCGTGCTATGGCGCCTATGGATTCTTCCGTGCCTGTCAGCGGACTGCCGTAGGGAGTTCCCTTCCCGTGCAGGAGCGCGCGGAAGGCCCGCTGCGAGATCATATTGGGGTCGTCCGCGATGCGTCGGAGGTCTACCAGTCGCTCCTTGCGTACTCGCTCCAACTCGTGCTCGGGGAAGTTCGCATGAGTCACAACGTCTGCGAGGATTTCCATTGCCCTGCCGCGGTGCTGCGTAAGTGCAGACGTCGAAGCCGACACCTGTTCGTATCCGGCGGAGCTGCTCAGATGCGCGCCGATGAATTCCATCTCCTCGGCGATCTCCTGGCTCGTCATCGTCGGCGTTCCCTCAGGCAGCATGGCGGCCGTAAGGTGGGAGAGGCCGGCCTTATCCGGTGGGTCGCCGGTTGCTCCTGCATCGACAATTAGGCTCATCGACACTGCTGGCAGTCGGGAATCCTCCACGTAGAGAATATTGAGGCCGTTGTCCAGCCTATCGCGTCGCGGCACCGGCGGGCTGAATGACCGGGGCGATGCGCTGCCAGGCATCGTCGACCGGTCGATGTCCGCGCCTGCCCCCACCTCGACCGCATCCTCTGGCAAGACTGTCATACGTACGAGGTTGGGACCGAGAGACATAGCAGCCACGCGCGTCACGTCCTCGGCGGTCACTGTGCGGTACCGTTCGATGTCGGTGTTGATGAGGTTCGGATCGCCCCCAAACGTGTGGTACAGGTTCAACTGGTCGGCCCTGCCACCGAAGCCACCGATCTTCTCCAGACCTCGCACGTTGTCGACCTCGAACCGGTTGAGAGCTGTCCCGACCTCTCGCTCGGTTGGAGGTTGGCGGTGAATCCCCTCGAGCTGCTCGCGCACGATCTCCTCTACTTCTTCGAGGCTCTGGCCGGGGTTCGCCGTGATCTGCACGATGAACTCGCCTGCGATCTCCCTCGTGTAGTGGGCAACCGTCACGTCGCGCGCGATTCGCATGTCGTAAACCAGAGTCTTGTGCAGTCGGGAGCTCTTGCCGTCGCCCATGATCGAGGCCAGGATGTCCAGCGGCGCCTCGTCGTCGTCGAACATGGGGCCGGTCGGCCACACGAGAGACAGACGCGGAAGCTGAACCTTGTCGCGCATGTCCATCCGCACCTCGCCCGAAAGGCCTGAGTTCATGCGGCCAACCCGGTCGATGGCCGGACCGGGCGGGATGTCGCCGAAGTAACTCTCTATAAGTCGTCTCGCCTCATCAGGGTCGAAGTCGCCTGCGATGCTCAGGCTCGCGTTCGACGGCGCGTAGTAGGTTCGGAAGAAGCTCTTCACGTCGTCGAGCGACGCCGCATTCAGGTCCGCCTGCGACCCGATGACGGGCCAGTTGTAGGGATGCGGAGACGGGAAGACCGCCGTCTCCATCGCCAGGTACGCCTTCCCGTACGGTCGGTTCTCGTAGCTTTGCCGCCGCTCATTCTTCACAACGTCGCGCTGGAGATCAAGCCTCTCCTGGTCGAGCGCCTCCAGAAGGAACCCCATGCGATCGGACTCCAGCCACAGGATCAATTCGAGGTTGTTCGAAGGCGCGGTCGTCCAGTAGTTCGTGCGGTCGTTGGTCGTCGAGCCGTTGATATTCGCCCCGACCTTCTCCAGCGGCTCGAAGAAGTCGGTGTTGTGGTTCTTCGACCCCTCGAACATGATGTGCTCGAAGAGGTGCGCGAACCCCGTTCTTCCCGGCTGTTCGTACTTCGACCCGACGT
>JAPOPA010000141.1 GCA_026713145.1 Chloroflexota bacterium | reverse complement strand
GAGGGGTGCGAGCGCATGGTAGGGCGGCGGGTGGAGGGGGAGCCGCTGTCGTATATCACGGGGCACCGGGAGTTCTACGGCCTCGATTTCGTTGTGACGCCGGATGTGTTGGTGCCACGGCAGGAGACGGAGTTCCTGGTCGAGGCGGTGTTGGAGTATGCGCGGAGCCGGGCCGGGGACGAAAACTCTCTGACAATCGCGGATATCGGCACCGGCAGCGGGTGTATTGCGGTCGCGCTGAGTGCACACCTGCCGAAAGCGACGGTGTACGCCACGGACGTGAGCCAAGAGGCTCTGCGCGTCACGGGCGAGAACGTTCAGAGGCACGGTCTGGGTGAGCGAGTGCACCTGCGGCACGGCGACCTGTTCGAGGCGCTGGACGGTCCAGTGGACGTGGTGGTTTCCAACCCGCCGTATCTGAGCACGGATGAGGCGACCGATCTTCCGCAGGATGTTCAACGAGAGCCGAGTGTTGCACTCGTCGGCGGATCGGACGGCATGGACGTGCTGAGGAGGCTGGTCGCGGAAGCGAGAGAGTATGTGAAGCCGGGTGGGTTGCTGGCGTTGGAGATCGATCCAAGGCGGCTGGGGGCGGTGGAGAGTCTCGCGAGGAAGAGTTTCGCTGACAGTGAGGTTGCGGTCGTCAAGGACCACGCGGGGTTGGACAGGGTGGTGACGGTCGGGGTTGGGGCTTCGAGTGCGTGAGCCGGTAATGCGGGCTTGCAGCTTGCAAAGCCGACAGTGAGAATTGATGTGGGGATTCAACGCAGAGGTCGCGGAGGGGGTTGGGGATTTCACATTCGCGGGAACTGCAAGGAGGTCTGAAATTGGAGCCAAATGCTGATGACATCATGGCACTGATAGGCCGCGCCCCTTGGCGCGAGGCTGTGACGTACAGAGATACGTGGCCGCACGAGTATGTCGTAATCAAGAAGGACGGCCAGGAAGAGTTGCTGGCCGCGTTTTGTGAGCGCATCTCACGAGGAGAGGGTGTGGAGTGTGAGTTCTTCGGCCAGAGACGAGACTATCTCTTCTTGGGCCAGCACAAGTACTGGATAATGACAGAGTGTTCCGAAATCAATTTGGAAGTAGAAGACGATGTGCTAAACCGGGCCCTGTTGTACCTAGACCGCCGAGACTTCGTAATTCAGCCGGGAGACACGGGGAAGTGAGGAGAAAACCAGCCATGGCCACGCCCGAAGACGAGATCAAGCAAGTAGACGTACGCACCAAGTGGAAGCACGAAGCCCTAAACTTTACCCCCTGGCTCGCCGAAAACCTCCACCTGCTGGGGGATGAGTTGGAGATGAAGCTGGAACTAGACCGGACGGAAGTTCCGGTGGGCCCGTACTATCTTGATATTTTGGCGAAAGAGGCCGACGAGGGTGTCAAGGTAGCCATTGAGAACCAGTTGGAAGAGACCAACCTAGAGCATCTCGGCCAGCTGCTCACCTATGCGACCGGAAGTGGTGCGCAGGTTGCAATATGGGTGGCACCTGAGTTCGTTTACGAACATGCCCAGGCCC
The DNA here is from genome assembly GCA_026713145.1 of Chloroflexota bacterium. Classification (GTDB taxonomy): domain Bacteria; phylum Chloroflexota; class Dehalococcoidia; order Lucifugimonadales; family VXLM01; genus VXLM01. The sequence goes on along the minus strand of JAPOPA010000141.1, from coordinate 13,735 downwards.
TGCATCGGCTCAACGAATGGACGAAGGAGAGCATCAAGTTCTTCGGCGTCAAGGTTGAGGTATTTGGGAAGGCCGGTGGTGAACCCCTAGAAGCAAGATTTCGCAAGGTGGTATACCCCGGCGGCTGGGACAAGGAGGTGACACTCCCGTCGGGAGAGATGCCCGCGACCAAGCGGCAGTACTACGAATTCTTCCAGCCACTGGTTACAAAGCTACTTCGAGAGGGCTTTGCTGAAAAAACGGTTCAGTACTTTGGCCACACTGGCCGAATTTTTCCTTCCAGCCTCGTCCCGGGCATAGGGTACGCAGGGTCCTTCTTCGGAGATAGTGCTTGGGTGACTCTGAATATCCAACTGGAAGACGACGACCTCAACAAGCGCATATTCGACACTCTAGAGGTCGATAGGGAGGAGATCGAACGAAGCGTTGACGCCGGACCTTCCCCGGACTGGCAATGGCTCAGGACTGACAATTTCACGTACTCCTCGATAAATATCAGGAGAGATGGGTCAATAGATGATTCTCCCGAGAAGCTGGAGGAGACCAGGGCATGGATGCTTGATCTCCTTCCCAAGCTCAAGGAAGCCTTCGACCCGCGTCTTGCTGAGGTGCTAGGTTCCAAATAGCGGGCTTTTGGTTCAACCCAAGAAGACCGACCGGACGTGCCAACGCTCCCTTCCGTTGGATTCTGAGGAATATGTAGGAGCCACAAACCATGACAGTGCATATAGGCCCCGAACGACAGCTATTTCTTGATGACCTTCTCATCGGGAGCCTTGATGGTGTTGAGGTTGTGATGGAGCGGCCCGTCAAGCCTTCGGGCCCGGTGTTGGAGGGGACGGAGGCGTGGGAAGTGGGTGTTGCCAGCATCATCGGCAACTCGCTGCACTATGACGAGGAGGACGGGACCTTCAAGGCGTGGTACGACACGCCGGGAGGGGTCGCCTATGCCACGTCTGTGGACGGTGTCCACTGGGAGAAGCCGAGTCTGGGGATTCGCGAGTACGATGGGTCGACCGACAACAACCTTGTGAGTCCGGGCCGGAATTTCAGCGTCATCAAGGACCTGAGGGTCGAGGACTCGTCGAAACGTTACAAGTCCATGTACTGGCACTCGTCACGGAAACCCGACGCGCCGTGGGGCGGAAAGGGGCACTTTGTGGCGTACTCTCCCGACGGGGTGCATTGGACGCCCGACGAGCGGAATCCGGTCATCGATTTTCGCAACGGGCTGACGGACGGGCAGTTCGTGCTGGGCTGGGACGCGAATCACGGCAAGTACGTGGCGTACATGCGGCCGAACACCTACTTCTTCGAGCCTTACAGGAGGACTTCGGCTTGGGTTGCGAGCGACGACTTCGTCAATTGGGGTCCGCCGGTGTTGGCCGTGGAGCCGGAGGCAACGGACGAGGTCGAGATCGAGTACTACCGCATGACCGTGGCGAAGTACGAAGGCGTATACGTGGGGTTCATCTGGGTGTACCACAACGACGTGGTGGAGTTCGCAGACCAGACGCGGGACTCTCTTCTGGCCGTGAGTAGGAACGGGATCACGTGGACCAAGCCGTTCGAGAGCGAGACGTACCTCGAAACCGGTGAGGCCGGGGACTGGGACTCAGGATGGGCGGGAGCCTGCAACCTGATTCCGGTAGGGGACGAGCTCTGGCTGTACTACTCGGGGGCGAACATCCCGCACAACGTGAAGGCCGAGGACGGGGGCAGAGGGTCGGTCAAGGACTGGCCCGGCCGGGTGATCGACGGCGAGAGAAGGGCCTACGGTGTGGGGATTGCAAAGCTGCGGCGCGACGGTTTCGCGGCGGTCAGGCCGAAGTCGAGCGAGGGGACGATGACGACCGAGCCTCTGACGTTCCTCGGCACGACGCTGCACTTGAATGTCGACGGTTCACGGGGAAGGGTTGAGGTGGAGGTGCTGGACCGGAATGGCAGACCTGTGGAGGGCTACTCGCGGGCGGACTGTGTGCCGATTACGACCGACTCGACGGACTGCACGGTGAAGTGGAGCGGTGGCAGGGACCTCGTGCATGCCACCGACACGCCGGCCGATATTGGCGTCGAGACGAGGGCTTATAAGTCGAGGCTGAGGAAGCCGGTGCGGCTCAGGTTCTATCTGAAGGACGCGAGTCTGTATTCGTTTTGGGTGGATTGACAACTAGCTGGGCGATAATTCGCGTAGGTCAGCTACACGTACCTGCTTTGGTTGCCGTCTACGACGATGCAGGCGCCGGTGATGAGGTCGGCTCGCTCTGAGGCGAGGAAGGCGGTGAGGTCGCCGACGGGTTCGGGCCAGCCGAACTTGCCGAGGGGCAGGTTGCGGTCGATGAAGTCGGCAACCACGTCTGGCGGGTTGTCGTTTTGGAAGGTTTCCCAGGAGCCGCCCTCGTGGAGGATGGAGCCCGGAGCGATGCTGTTGACGAGGACGCCGTCGGTTACGAGTGTGCTAGCGACCTGTTTGGTGGCAGCGATGAGGGCAGCCTTGGCGGTCATGTAGCCGAGGTTTCCTCCGAGTTCTCTGCCGTAGATTGAGGCGATGTTGATGATGCGACCCCACTGCTGCTCTTTCATGTGGGGAATGACGAGGCGCATGAGCTCGTAGCCGCCGAAGACGTTCAGGTCAAATACGCCCCTCAACTCGTCTACGGTTAGCTCGGGCGCATCGGTGCGGACTTTGCTGCCGCCGACGTTGTTCACGAGGATGTCGATGGGGCCCAATTGATCAACTACCTTGCCGTGGAGAGGGGCGGCCTGCTCGATGTCGGAGACATCGGCCACGATGCCGACGGCATTTACTCCATGCGCTCGAAGCTCGGCCGAGGTGACGTCCAGGGTGTCCTGAGAGCGACCGCAGATGGCGACGTTTACGCCTTCGCGGGCCAGGGAGAGCGCGCAGTGCTTGCCGAGTCCTCTGCTTCCACCGGTGACGAGTGCGGTCCTGCCCGCGATGCCGAGATCCATGGATGGTGCTCCTGTAGGGGGGGTGCCGATTCGGGGGTACAGTATAGCAGGGTGGAGTTGGAGGATTCACCGCAGAGGGCGCGGAGTGAGAGGTTCACTCTCACCCCAGCCTCCGTATCGAGTACGGGGCAGGCCCTCTCCTGCGACGGGGGAGGGGGGAAGAGGATTCACCAGAACGCAACCCCGGCACTGTCATTCTGAGCGGAGCGTAGCGGAGTCAAAGAATCTAAAGTGTCTATCACAACGTAAAGCTGACATAGTGGGCTTCTTACGCCGTTTTCGCTCTTGGTCACACTTGAACACAATAGAAGCGCGGCACCGGCTGTCCGGTATTGCGGTTATGGATTTTAGATTCCTCGCTCCCGCTCGGAATGACAGGGATACGGGGTTGGATCGTAACTACAAATCCGTTTTGCCTACCCCTGTCAGCCCGTCGGGGGAGGGGTAAGTCACGGGCCGTGTCGCAATCGGGTGTGATTTTGTGGATAATGGGGCATCCGTTTGAATTGCTAATGGGGGAGGTCTGACCATGGTAATGGGAAAGGCGGCGCTTTTCGTCGAGCCGTACCACTTCGAGATAACGGAACTGCCGGCGGTGCCTGTCGAGGCTGGGGGCATCCGCGTGAAGATTAAATCGGGGGGCATATGCGGCTCGGACCTGCACTTCTGGCGGGGTGAGATCAAGCCGATCGTGGCTGGAGCGCCGGGGCCGGTGATCCTGGGCCACGAGATGGCGGGCGTGGTGGACGCGATGGCGTCGGACATCTCGACCGACTCGATGGGACGGCCGCTGAAGGAGGGGGACCGCATCGTATTCTGCTACTTCTTCCCCTGTCATCGTTGCTACAACTGTCTGCGCGGGGAGCTGAACCACTGTCCGGACCGGTTCCGGTTCCGCGCATCGGTGGAGGAGTACCCGTACTGCAACGGCGGATTCTCGGACTACTACTACCTCTTCCCCGGACACTACGTTTTCAAGGTGCCGGAAGGGCTGTCGGACGAGGCAGTCGCGGGGGTGAACTGCGCGGTGTCGCAGGTGATCGAGGGATGGAGACTGGCCAATCTGCAGATGGGGGACAGCGTTGTCGTTCAAGGCGCGGGAGGTCTCGGGATCAGTGCGGTGGCCGCGGCCAAGGATCGCGGGGCCTCGCAGGTCATCGTCATCGACGGACAAGCGGGGCGTCTGGAGCTTGCACGGCAGAGCGGCGCGGACGTTACCATCGACCTGAACGAGTACGACACGGCTGAGGGGCGGGTCGAGCGGGTGAAGGATCTGACCGAGGGACGTGGTGCGGACATTGTGATGGAGGTCGTCGGGTACCCGCAGGTGATCAACGAGGGAATCGACATGGTGCGTCGGGGCGGCGCGTACGTCGAGATCGGCAACATCTGGCCCAACAGCATGGTGACGCTGGACATGGCAAAGGTACTGTGGGGGCAGGTGAGGATCATACCCGTGACGCACTACCACCCTTCGACGCTGCCAGTGGCGCTGGACTTCCTGGCGCGGACGAAGGACCGGTTCCCGCTGACGAACGTGATGTCGCACAGCTTCCCGCTGGAAGAGATCGGGAAGGCGTTCGAACAGAGCGAGTGGCTTGGCAAGGAAGAGGGCACGGCGATCACGCGGGCGTTCATCACCCCGTAGTGAGTTCACCAATAGTTGAACGTTGACCTTACGACCCTTCGGCAGGCTCAGGGTGAACGGCATCCCTATTGGGAATTCCCCTGGCGAGGATGCAATGCCGCGAGGTCTACCGGGCCGCAGCAGGGGGGCTATTGAGAGACCCAAGACGTAACCCCGTTCCGGCGAGGTACCGCTACCCACGCAAGGCCGAGCGCGGGGCGAGTGGGAGCCGCCGCCGCTGGGCCTTGATGGGCGCGGGTGTGACGGCACTCGTCATCGTAGTCGCGGTGGGCGCTTTCTTCATACTTCGCGAAGGCTCTCCTCCGATAGACCCTGCCGACCGCGCAGCGGTGGAGACGTTCACGCGGGACGTCATAGACGTGGAGATCATGCGTGAGAGAGTCTTGGACGAATTCGAGCGGATTGGCATCGACATCAGGACGACGGAGTTCGCCATAGTATTCAGTACGCTTGAGAGCGTCATACCGGAGCAAGAACGACTAGCCGAGGAGATGCGGTCGATCGACTCTCCGAGCAACGTGACCGCACTAGCCCACACCCTGTTCGTAGACTCATACGAACGGGAGCTTGAGGGGTACAATGAGCTTAACAAGGTCGCAGGTCAGGCTCAGTCAGCTTTTCCAGACAGCACGGCACGACGCCTTCGACGCCTAGACGGTTACCACTCTGCGACCGCCAGAATTCGCGCGGCGAACCGGTCTCGCGAACGGGCATACGAGGAATTGCGAGACCTACTGGGCCGGGTGGGAATGACGCTAGAAGAGATAAGTGTGGCGAACTGAGTGAGCGGAGGCGTGGATGAATCCGCGATCATATCCGCGAGGTCCAAGGTATCGCGTGAGCGCGAGGCCCCGACCGGTGGAGGCCAAGCCCAAGCCGCGGTCGAGGTACGTGATCGCGGGAGTGGCCGCCGGGCTGGTGGCCGTGGGCGCGGTGCTGGTCGTTGTTGTGCTACTGCCGACCTTCAGGCCGGCTACGGAGCCTCAGGAGTCCGGTGATACGGGCATGGCCGCCACGCGGCCTCGCGACTTCGCTCCGACGCCGCTCGTCGTGACGACGCCAACGCCCCACCCGACTCCGGCGCTGACGGCAACGCCGAGGCCCATACCAACCGCCGACCCGTCGATGACTACCTCAGAGCTTGCGAGCATCATCAGTTTCGCGAACAGCATCATGTTCCTCGAAAGAAGGCAGCGCAACATCATAAGGGACTATCGCTACTACGATATCGATCTGCTGACGCGATGGATCGGGGAGTCCGTCTTGGGCGCGGAGGACTTGCTGGATCGACAGAGCAAGCTTCTGGCCGAATACCGTCGGATCCGTCCGCCGGAAATCGAAGGAGCAACCACCGTAATTGAGCTCTATGTGGACTCGGCAGAGGTGGGGGTCGAGACGTTCGAGCGTCTGGTCGTCGCGCTCGAGCCCCTGCACGTGGCGGGGATATCCGTAGTGGGAGGAATCAGGACGGGTATGTTGCCGAACATCGGGGTCAGCTCCGGGTTGTCGAGGTCGGCCATGCTCCGCAGGGACGCGCGTGAACGGCTGGAGGCCATTGTCAACCTGGCGGGCTTGACGTTGGGGGACGTGGAATGGCTTCGCAGCCCGGATGCGGAGGACCTCTGAGGGGGTGGATCACCCTCACCCCAACCCCCGTATTGGAGTATGGGGCAGGCTCTCTCCCAAGACGGGAGAGGGGGTAAGTGCCGGGCGCTATCGTTGTTCGCCGAAGACGCTGCGGAAGACGTCGGCTATCTCGCCCACGGTGGCGTAGGCCTCAACGCATTCGAGGATGGCGGGGACGGTGTTGTCGTTACCGACGGCGACTGCCCTGAGGCGCTGAAGCGCGGCGGCGGTAACGGCCTCGTCGCGCTCGTGGCGGACCCGCTGGACGCGCTCGACCTGCTTGCGGACGGCCTCGGGGTCGATGCGCTGGAACTGCTGGATGGGCGGGTCCTCCGTCGCGAATTGGTTTACGCCGACAACGATTCGGTCTTCTTCCTCGATCTCGCGCTGGAGCTTGAACGCGCTCTCGTGGATCTCGTCTGTCTGGTAGCCAGACTCGAGAGCGGTGACTGCCCCGCCCTGCCGGTCGATCTCAGCGATATAGTCGAATGCGGCCTCCTCCAGGCTATCGGTGAGGCTCTCGACGTAGTAGGAACCAGCCAGAGGGTCGACGGTGTCGGTGACTCCGCTCTCGTGGGCGAGAATCTGCTGGGTGCGGAGGGAGATCTGGGCGGACTCCTCTGTAGGGAGACCGAGGGCCTCATCGCGGGAGTTGACGTGGAGGGACTGGGTGCCGCCAAGGACGGCGGCGAGGGCCTGCACGGTCGTACGGATGACGTTGTTGTCGGGCTGCTGGGCCGTGAGGGTAACACCGGCCGTCTGGGTGTGGAAGCGGAGCCGCCAGGAGCGCGGGTCGCGGGCATGGAAGCGCTCGCGCATGATCTTTGCCCACATGCGGCGGGCGGCGCGGAACTTGGCGACCTCTTCGAGGAGGTTGTTCTGGGAGGCGAAGAAGAAGGACAGGCGCGAGGCGAAGCCGTCGACCTCGAGACCTGAGTCGATGGCGGCCTGGACGTAGGCGATGCCGTTGGCGAAGGTGAAGGCGAGCTCCTGGACGGCGGTGGCCCCGGCCTCGCGCATGTGGTAGCCGCTGATGCTGATGGTGTTCCAGGTTGGGACGTTTTCAGAGCAGTACTTGAACACGTCGGTGACGAGGCGCATGGAGTGCCTCGGCGGGTAGATGTGGGTCCCGCGCGCGATGTACTCCTTGAGGATGTCGTTCTGCAGGGTACCGTTGAGCCGGGAGGGGTCGACGCCCTGCTTCTTGCCGACGGCGATGTAGAGCGCCAGGAGGATGGAGGCCGTGGCGTTGATGGTCATCGAGGTGCTGACCTTGTCGAGGGGGATGCCCTCGAAGAGCACCTCCATGTCGGCGAGGCTCGAAATGGGGACGCCCGCGCGTCCGACCTCGCCCATTGCAAGCGGGTGGTCGGAGTCGTAGCCGGTCTGGGTAGGAAGGTCGAAGGCGACGCTGAGGCCGGTCTGTCCCTGTTCGAGGAGGTAGCGATAACGTGCGTTGGACTCCTCCGGCGATGCGAAGCCGGAGTACTGCCGCATCGTCCAGACGCGCCCACGGTACATGTTCGGCTGAACGCCGCGGGTGTAGGGGTACTCGCCGGGGTATCCGAGCGCGTCGGCGTAGTCGAAGTCCCTGAGGTCTTCGGGCGTGTAGACGGTATCTACCTCGATGCCGGAGTCGGTCTCGAAGCGGTCGCGCCGCTCGCCGAACCGCTTCCTGACGGGCTCGAAGGTGCTATCGTTCCATTCCTGTTTGCTGTTGGATGGCATGGGTGTTCTCAGTCGTGTTCTTGTCTTGTCAGTCGCAGACCCGAATGAGTCGTGGAATTCTACCCTTCGACAAGCTCAGGACGAACGTGTTGTCCAAGTAAACCCATTGATGCTGAGCCTTTCGAAGCATGGGCTATAGGTTTGAAACTGATTGTAGCAGGCGAGAACGCGATTAACTCGCCGCTCTATTCCGATACGCAGAATTCGTTGCCCCCGGGGTCCTGCATGACGGTCCATGTGAAGCCGTGCAGAGTGTGATCAGCAACCTTGGTGGCGCCCGCGGCTACGAGGCGTTCGACCTCGGCTACGCGGTCGTCGGTATCGAAGTCGATGTGGCAGCGGTTCTTGGCGGTTTTCCCCTCGGGGACCTTGTTGATGAAGATGTGCTTGAGTCCGACGCCTTCAGGGATAAGGTGGGCGAACCACTTATTGGAGGACTTCGTCTCGTAGCCGGTCGCGCGGCTCCAGAAGTCGGCGAGGGCGGGGACGTTGTCGGCGTCGAAGACGATGCCTTTGGGTCGTAGGGTCATTGTGCTGGTTCCTTGGTGTGGACTGAATCATATGGGAGTCGGACTCGAAGCCGCCCCCCCAATCTCTCCGAACTATTTCTTGATCGACTTGGAAGTGCCTTCATTCCATTCTTGTCTATTGCTGGAGTGAGTAGACAGCTGGTTACAGTCGCTTTCTTTTTTTCCGCAGATTGCTGTCCTGAACAAAGAATTACGCCAACCCAATTTGTTCAAGTATTTGCTTACTGACTCTCCGATGTCTGCGATAAGGATTACTAGCTACTTCTATCACTTCCTCTATCTGGACATCGACAATTTCATGAGATTGAACAGATAACTGTCCCCCCTTCACTAGTACAATTGAACCTACTCGAAACCAAACTACGGCCCGAAGCGACTCCTCTACCCGCGGCCCCCCAGACTTCCAACGAGATCTGCTTCTCCGGTCCACACAGAAGCAACAGATACTTGACCACATCCTAAGTCAAGCGTCTCTTCAACGTCATCCAGAAAAACTCCTTCAAGTCCTTCGAATTCAACACTGTCGTGGTCACTGGTTACATACGAGTCTTCAAAGACATATGTATGTTCGAACATCCAGTCTTGCGCCATTAGAGCAATTGTATCGTCTTGATCAGAAAACTCTATAGCCGCACTGTTCTTTATGGCTATGCTAACCCATTCTGCATCAGAGAGAAAACTGGAGACAAAATCGGATTTGACCCTATCAAGATTGCGCCGAACTAGAACCGAGTCCTGTGGTATGGCTTCTTCAACAAGCTCTCTCTTTAGACTCGGATGTAAATCCTCTTTTTCATCATCCAAGTAAGCCTTGGCATCATTGGTGACTAAGAGAATTCTTTTGTCAGTATTCGCGCGCAAGAACTCCTTTAACGTCAACCAAATGATGGTGTCCCTCATTCCTCGATCTCTATCTTGAAACGGAAGTTGTCGTTGGATCGATCTTCGAGCGAGTTCACTAAGTGATATGCACGGGTATTTGAGAATCCGTCCGTCTTGTTCAAGTTGTTCTATTCTTTTGTCAAACCGAACTAGGACAGCTTTTTGTTGCTTCTTGTTCACATTGAATCTGGTTTGACGATCTGAGTTTCCACTCAGTTTCGCAAAGTCACGACTGGCTTTAGTTCCCTGGTCGATGGTTTTCTTCAGCTTATCTACGACTTGGCTGCGTAATTCGTCAACAACAACCGCAGGTACTGCGAGCTTTAGTCCCGCATCTTCTTCGGCAGCCATGATGGTTCTCACTAACGGGTTCTCCAAGAATGGATCAGAATAAAGTACATTGGTGTCTGGTACAACTAACAACACCGCTTATGCCTCCACAAAAACGGTCGAGGCCTGTGGTTTTGAAATGGGTTCACCGTTCTCGCGGAGCATTTCGAGGTGGTAGGAGACGGCCTCTTGGATCAAGTCCTCAGTCTCTTGCAAGGAATCTCCGGCTGTTATGCAGCCTGGGAGATCCGGAAGATATGCAGAGTAGCCGTTGTCGGTCTTCTCAATGACTACGGCGTATTTCATGGCGAGTCAGTGTCTGGAAGAGGAAAGAGTACGGTCGATGGTCGGGGTGACTGGATTCGAACCAGCGACCCCCTGCACCCCATGCAGGTGCGCTACCAAGCTGCGCCACACCCCGACCTGTAGCTAGGTTAGCATAGGGGGTTAGGGCGTTCAAGCGGGCCAGTTTCTCATGCGAGTCCAGAGGTCGTCGTCGATGGCGATGTCGCGGGCGACCAGGGCGTTGTCGATCTGATCGGGGTTGCGCGCGCCGACGAGGATGGCCGTAACTGCGGGGTGTCGCATGGCCCACGCGAGGGCGAGGCGGACCATTGTCGTGCCGGAGCGCTCGGCCTGCTCGCGGAGGAGCTCGATGACCTGGAAGTTGCGGTCAGAGAAGTAGATGTCGGCGTGGGCGGGCACGATGTGGTAGCGGGAGCCCTCCGGGAACTGGGAGCGGTCTGGTGTGTACTTGCCGGTGAGGAAGCCCGCGCCGAGGGGGCTATAGGAGGTCACGGCGATCTGCTCGCGCTCGCAGATGGGGAAGATGTCCTCGTCGGCGTCGGGGAGCGCGAGGCTATACGGGGGCTGGATGACGTCGAAGCGGCTCAGGCTGTTCGCGGCGCTCGCTTCGAGGGCATCGCTAAGCTGGTCGGCGGAGAAGTTGCTGCATCCGATGGCGCGCGTACGACCTGCGGCGACTTCCTCGGTCATGGCGGCAAGGGTCTCAGCGATGGGCGTGTCGTCGGGATTGTGCAGCTTGTACATGTCGACGTTGTCGACGCCGAGCCGGTCGAGGCTGGCGGCAAGGGCATTGCCGATGTTTTCGGGGTCGTTGCCGGTGCCTACCTTGGTGCAGAGGGTGATCTCGTCGCGGCACCCGCGGGCTCGCATCCAGCGTCCGATGATCAGTTCGGACGAGCTCATGTCGGTGGTCGCCTCGCGAACGTCGTCGGTGCCGTACATCCTCTTGCGTCCGGCGTGGGACTGGCCGCCGCCGTAGACCTCGCCGGTGTCGAAGAAGGTTATTCCGTGCTCTACTGCGTAGTCCATGACGCGCCACGAGGCGTCCTCGTCGATCTCGCGACCCCAGTTGCCGGTACCGAGTCCGAGGGGGCTGATGGTTACGTCGGAGCGTCCGAGCTTGCGGGGTTTCACTAGGAGCCTCCTCTGATTCGCTGCCTGTCCTTCTCGGGCATGAGGGCGGTGATCTTCTCGATGATCTCGTTGGTGGACTCCTGGATGGTGGCGGAGGTCGTGTCGAGGCGGGTCTTGTGCAGGAGCAGGGAGTCGGCGTACTCCTCCTCGTGGCGTTCGAGGACGCGCTCGACATCGGCATCCTGCACGGCGCCCTGGAGGTGGGGGTTGTCCTTCATGCGTTGGCGAATGGCCTCGGCGGATGCGGTGACGAGCACGAGAATGGTGTCGGGCGCGAGTTCGAGAATCTGCTCTTCGTAGTGGCGCATGGAGGGCCGGCGGTCGGCGTACTGGCCGCCGCCACCGTAGCCGAAGTAGATGGGGCCGAGTATGCCCTCGTCGATGTGCGCTCCCACCATGATGTGGTCGTCCTGCGCGTAGAAGGATGGGTGCAGGTGGTACTGGAGGTGGTAGCGCTGGAGCATCTCCTTGAGCTTGGGGGAGAGCGCCATGATCTGGGCCTGCTCCTCGTGAGAGAGGCCGGTGCGGGAGTAGTCGCCGTCCCTGGCGTCGGGGTAGCAGGCGACGACCGAGGCGACCTGGTCGGGCTCGGGCGGGGAGAAGTTGCTGACATGAGGCAGCTTCCAGTGGTCGTGGTACTCGTTGGGGCCCCACCTGCCGCCCTCCATGTTGGCAGCACCCCACTCTCCGAAGGTCTGGGACAGGGTCGTGGTGCCCGAATACTCGCAGCCTGCAATGATGAGGCGCATGGATTTCTCCCTGTGGTGGCGTATCGGCGGTATCTTATACCGGGCGGGGGCTGGGTGCTAGGTGCTAGGTGCTGGGTGCTGGGTTGCATAAAGAGTAGGAAGTAGAGAGTATTGCGTAGGAGGCGCGTCACGGCGGTGAATTCACCGCACAGGACGCGGAGAGCGATTCACCCTCACCCCAGCCCCCGTATCGGAGTACGGGGCAGGCTCTCTCCCGCGAATTGGGAGAGGGGGTAGGTCTTAACGCAGAGGGCGCCGAGTGAGAAATGGATTCCCGCCTACGCGGGAATGACGACTGAGAGTATGGAGAAAGCTATGGCACGGTATCGTGCGGGGGCGATTGGGAGGACGGGACGCGGGAACTGGGGTCACGGGTTGGATACGGCGTTCGTGGGAGTGCCAGGGGTGGAGTTCGTGGCAGTGGCGGACGACGATCCGGACGGGCTTCGTGACGCGGGCGAGCGTACGGGGGCGGAGTCGTTGTATGGCGACTACCGCGAGATGCTGGAGCGGGAGCGGCTCGACTTCGTTGCGGTGTGTCCTCGCTGGCTGGGGTGTCACGCGGAGATGGTGATTGCGGCGGCGGAGGCAGGGGTCAGGGGAATCTATTGCGAGAAGCCCCTAGCGGCTACGCTGGCGGAGGCGGACGCGATGCTGGAGGCGTGTGAGCGGTCGGGGACGCGGTTGGTAGTGGCGCATCGGCGGGCGAACCCGTATGAGCAGAGGGCGAAGGCGATGGTCGAAGAGGGGGCGATCGGGGAGCTGCAGTCGCTCCGGGCCATGGGGAAGTGCGACCACCGTTCGGGGGCCGAGGACCTGATGGTGCTGGGTACGCATATGATGGACAGCATAAGGTACGTCGCGGGTTCCGACGTCGTTTGGGCGAACGGGCGCGTGACGCAGGACGGGCGAGACGTGACGGTCGACGATATCCGGGAGGGGCCCGAGGAGATAGGGTTGATCGCGGGGAATGGCGTACATGCGACATATGCTTTCGGGACTGGAGTGACGGCGACGTTCGAATCGCAGCCCGTGGACATGCCGCCGGGAGGGAGCAGCGGCCTGTTCGGGTTCGAGGCGTATGGGTCGGAGGGCATCATATCGGTGCGGAACTCGCCGTCGGGGAACATGCTCGTTTATCCTCACAGCAGGTGGATTCCGGGGTCGAAGGACGAGTGGATGCCGGTCGTCATCGAGGAGTGGGAGAGGGAGCAGCAGGAGCGCGGGGTTTCCTCGACAGAGTTGAGCAACAGGATCATCGTGAACGAGCTGATTCGGGCGGTGGAGGAGGACCGGGACGTGGTGCTCAGCTCAAGCGGGAAGGACGGACGGGCGGCCCTGGAGATGATCATGGCGGTGCATGAGTCGCACCGGTTGGGGCGGAGGGTGTATTTTCCGTTGGAGAATAGGGAGAACCCGTATGAGGTGTGGAGGGGGGAAGAAAGTAGAAAGTAGGGAGTAGTGTGTAGGGGGTAGGGGGAGAAGTAGTTCGTGTTGCCAAAGGGAATAGTCGCGGTAGGCGAGGATTTTAGATTCCTCACTTCGAAGACAAAGCGTACTCCAGATAACTCCCAGGAAGACCCAATTACTCCCGTATTCGTAGCTGTATCTGCCTCTCTGAAGGCTTGTGCGATCCCATCGCGTCCCGTATAATCGCATGTGTGGTGTGGGTATAGGTGTGGGATTACATGGGATCATTTGGGACACGAGGGAGACTATGGCGAAGCTCACGGCGACGAAGGTCAAGACGATTCGGAAGAAAGGTCGGTATGGTGACGGTGATGGCCTCTTTCTCAATGTCACGGCATCTGGAACTAAATCCTGGGTTC
>JAPOPA010000367.1 GCA_026713145.1 Chloroflexota bacterium | reverse complement strand
TTCGGACTCCGTTCAGCAGGATCAACTCCAACGAACTGCCAACCATCGTCTCACTGACTAAATGTAAATTGAGTGGTACGGATTTGCTCCGCCGCTCCGGTACATTTTCGCTCCGCCCTTGACAGAACGGCAACCAACATTGCCGCGAACGTCCAGACGAACGCCGCAAGGGAGATGAGCCCCCCGACCGCCGGTACGAAACTGAACACGTTCAGAATCCCTGGCGTCTGGGCGAACCCCGTGCAGCGCGCCAGCTGTCCCCAGTCGGCTTCGGTCGCCTCCGTATTCAGTATCGTCGTGCCTACAATCCATGTTATCAACGCCCAAATGGCCCAGCTCACCACTCCTCGGACTACTCCGACGACCAGCGCATTGACCACATTGAAGTCGTCCCCACCACCCATCATCGCGCCAACGACACTAAAGATCGTGACGACAATCACCACGACCAGCGCCTGTATGGTAGCCTTGCCGTCGCTCTCCACTTCCTCGTATGTGGCAACATCCAACCGGGCCGCGCCCAGCATTCTGCCTAACATTTGGTCACCTCGCTGCAGGCCGTCTACGGGCCCGGGAAGTCGTGTGGAGGCGTGGCCCCCCACGCGGGCGATATGGTATCACACCGGAATTCGACCAATAGCCGAGGCCTTCACCCATCCCAATAGGTACAGGCCTCGCCATCGACATGCCCCTCGATGAACCCTGCCTCAAACTCAAAAACGAGGCCGAAGCAGCCCGCATCCTTCGCGAATGCTACGGGTAGCCGCCTTCATCCCTCGCCGCCGTTCATGGTCCACACCCCGACACCTTCCTCAAAGCCCCCGAAGACCGCAACGAGACGACGCAGATACCTCCTCAGAACCGTCATCAACCGTCTCCAGCGTCAATGCGGTAGAAGCCCACGATCACCCTCCCACCGACAACAAATAACATGTAGGCAAAGACCCATACCGCATGCCACAGGTATCCTAAGTTCAACCGGTCCAGCGCCTCTTCACGTGTAAGGCCCAACTCTTCGAAGTTGATCTCCCAGGAAGTCAGCAGATTGTGGTCCGGCAGAACGCTCGGCAGGTCCGGCGACAGGTATATTGATAGAACGACAACTACTCCCAATGTCGTCGAAATCATCGCCAATACCGACGTTGTCGCCAGCAGGAACAGTCGGTCTCGTTCGCTGGGCTTGAAGACGGGGTCCCGCAGAACCAGCATTGTGATGAAGAAGACTCCCAACACCGAAAGCAGGACAGCCAACTGCACCGTGACTGAAACATTTGAAATCACTGCGACTACGGTATAGACCAGAATCACCGGCGGCAGCGCCACCGATGCCGCCCGCCGGAGGGCGCTCCTCTCCCCGTTGTTGCCGCTGTATTGCCGAAACCATTGCAGTTGAAACACCAGCCCTGCGGCCGATGCAATCAGCAAGTTGAAAAGAAGGGCCAGCATGTAGGGCATTTGGGTGCCGGCGGTATTCCCAATCGTATAGAAGCCGTAGTGGTCCATGCCTATCGGGGCGAACTGCAGCAATGGCGTGCTCAATAGGAAGAACACCGAGACCCAGAAGAACTCTCTGAGGCCGGTGCCGCGGTCCGGCAGAAGGATTCCCTGCGCGAGCACGACCGCAGTTACCACAACCACGTACGTTGTGGGCATCCATGCGTTGTTCCAGCCGTAGACCGACAACGCATACCCGCTGGCTATGAACATGCCCAGCGGCAGAACCCTGAAGAGCACAAGACGGAGTGATGTCCTCAGTACCGACGGAGCCCACACACCTTCCGCGCCAACGGAGGCAGACGTCCGGTCGAGTGCTGCGCCGTCGTCAACCGCCTCGCCGCGATCGCTCGAGGTGACGAGACGCCAGGCCGATTGAAAGTCGCGGGCGAGCCCTGCCAGCAGTATCAGGCCTGCTACCTCAGTCCGCGACAAGTTGAGGGCTTTGCCGAAGACCTTCAGCCGCTGCAAGGTCGGTCGAGTCCCACCCGATTCCCATCGCGAGACGGTGGCGTGGCTGTAACGCTCCGCGTACTCGCTGTCCACCGACCCCATGCGCTCCAGCAGTGCCTCCTGCGTCAGCCCTCTCCTGCCGTCTCCTACCGAAAAGGACTCGCGGTATGACCGCATCACAAAGCCCAATTGGGCCGCTCTGGAACGCTGCACATCACTCTCGACCATTAATTCCCTTATGTCGCCGCCATGTTTGCAGTGTCAAAATCGCCTGCTTCAGCAGAAATGAACTTGGGCCTGCCACCGCCTTTACCAGAACCACCGTGCCGCTCCGTGACTCTGTACACATTAAAACGACCGCGCACATCGCAGGTTTGCAGCGTCAATAAACAGCCTGAGCACAGACTTATCTGATGACCGCGGGCGATAGTAGTCACTAGCCGGCACCCGGAAACAGTGAAAGGAGCTCATCGCCGGATCAACGTCATCTCAAAGGCCCAACCGATAGCCCAAACACACACAAAGGAGGACTGACGAATGCGCCACATAACACTATTACCGCTTTACATGAGAATGCCCGCACTGAAATACCGCATTGTTGCTCTATCAATCATCGCAGCGATCGCCTTGTTCATCGCGCTGCTGGTGCTGGCGCCTTCGTTGGCCCAGGGCGCATCGACAGACTTCGCAGAAGGTACGGTGATGTCGTCCACCAACACTCCGGATCAATCGAAAGTGTCCTGGGATGTTCCCCCTACCTCCCGGCAAAGCGATATCCGGCAGGTCAGCCCCGGTGGCCCGACAACCATGAGCGAATGCAGGGAAGAGCTGGCCGCTGGACGTGCCGTGCGATGCACTAGAAACTCATTCGCGGTCAAGACCCTGCTTCCCGACGGTGGCTACCACATCAACTGGAGTGAGTGGGCCGGTCAGCAGGACAACGTCGATCGTTACACCGTTCAGCGACTCCGGTTCATGTACCGCTACAACTTCGAGCGCGAGAGCGACGGCGCCGCGGTCGAAGACAGCGACTACACCAGGCCCGACGTGAACAGTTGCTGGCCCTGGGCGGTGGAGAGTAATGGCGATGGCGAGGTCACAAGGTGGGCTTGGTCGTGCAACGGCATCTCCAATGTCCGCGTAGACCCCAACGGCGCACCGACCTCGGCAGAGCAACTGGAGGGCTATGGCGACAACTTTACGTCTACGTCCTGGAGCGGCTCACTTCAGGCGCCTGGACGCAAGCACGATGTCTCGGTGCAGGCCCTGAGGATCCCCGGCGACAGGGAAGCTCCACACGCCGACAACCCGCAGAGCTGGAGCGACCGCCTCACGCGGCAGCAGGTGGACGACGGTACACACGATCTACTCGCCTCCGAATTCGAGATGCACCTCTACCTGATTACCGTGCACTTTGAAGACGGGTCCACGCAACACAGCTACAACCTCGTGGACGGCTCGTCATTCGACGACAGGTAACGACGTAACGAAATAACCGACTCGCCTTGCTTCGTTTCGGACTGCACGTAGCCGCCATGAACAGGCGAAGGACGCCGGAAATACGGAGAAAGAAGTGGAAAGAATTTCAGCCTATTCGGTAAAGCTAAGAAAGAAGGTTTTCATCAAGGACCCGGAATTGATCACGTTGAAGAGCGGACGAAAGGCCCTTCGAGGCGTGGCTGAAGAAGACCCATCCGTCGTGGTAGTAATGATCATTAGCGACAGGCAGGCGGAAGCTCTCCAAGACGCGCAGGACTGATCTACGACATCCTACCTTCCCATCCCTCCTCACCCAGCCACGGGGCAAGACCTTGCTCCGTGGTTGGTGCCTTCCGAGGACCCCATTCATGCGAGACTGCGAACTTTCAGCCTCAACCCCGACTGCGACTCCCCCCGGCCTCGCCATCGGCATGCCCCTTGAAGAACCCTACCTCAAACTCAAAAGCGAAGCCGAAGCCACCCGCATCCTCCACGAGTGCTATGGGTAGGCGTCGCTAGGCCCGTCGGCCTCGTTGGTGAAGGGTCAGGGCACCCGCGTGCCGTCTCTTTGCCTGTTATTGGATGAGTGAGATCGTTCGACTATCCGAACTTCCCTTATTCCAATTAGATGCTAGGCTCCTTCATATATCTGGCGTCTGGCCCCTCAATGCCAGGTCCGTCCTGACGGTCGCCGCTGAGGTAACCGTAACAGGCTTCATAGATCTTCCAAATGTCCAAGACTTGCCCACCACCAAAAGCTATGTTGCCATCCTCTTCCACGGCCCCTTTGAGGTACTGTTCCGGTTCTACGGTTACGTTCACTTGCCCCTGCCCGAAGATTCCATCGCTGAATACACAACTAATCATGTAACGGTTCGATCCTTGCTCACCGTCAGTATCCACACTCGTACGTATCGATACGATGCGTATCTGCTCATCCTCAAGCGAGGCAGGCTTGATGGCGTCTGGAGCCAGCATCCATGAAGCTATCCGTTGCCCACAAGCGCTATTCACAAGGACTGGAGGAGAGATCAGACTCATCTGATTTAGGAGATCAAACACATGACCCGTCGTTAGAATCATCTGCTCGCCTGGCTTGAACCACTTGAGCACCCGGCATTTCCCGGAATGATCTTTAGTTGCGGAACCGCTGTGAATTAGGTCATGTCGTATGTGTCGGAAGTCGCCCATGCACTCAACTTCGACAGGAATTCCCTCTTCGCCAAGTAATTCGCGTGTCTTTGCGCGAGACTTCTCCCACTTGTTGAAGATATCCGCCACCCAACCCTTGAAGGCTAGTTGGACAGCCTCTCCGTTCGGGCCCAACATATCCATTCCAGTCGTTGAAACAGCGGGGAATGTCTTGAGATGGGTGAGCCTTGGACCTGCAAGGGACTGCTGCACCCTGTTCTCACCTGGATCCTCTTGATACATGTATGAGGCAATCTCCATCCCTTGTAGCAAGTAGAACAGAGCTACGGTCGCCTTGTTCACATCGTAATGGAACCCCGCTTCAATATAGTCGATGGCCCTGCTCGTCTCAGACGGCATCATTGTTTTCCCTCCCATTTTCTTGAGAATACGACGACCCGAGGCAGGGTGAAATTTTCACACACTCGTAATTTATCCACACGAGTCGCTCCCCGGCCTCGCCATCAACATGCCCCTCCAAGAATCCTACTTCAAACTCAAAAACGAAACCGAAGCCGGTTGCATCTTCCACCCCAACCCCTATCCCTCCCCGACATCAATCACCACTCGGCAGTGGTCGCTCGACCCCCACTCCTCAACCTCGTTCAGCGCCCGAACGCTGATGCTCTCGTGGAACCCGCGTGAAGCGAACGCGTAGTCCAGTTGAATGTTGTTTCCAGTCCCCGGCCTTTTCCCCGGGAGGTAGTACGTCACGACGTTGCGAGAGTCCGCCGGTTCGCCCGTCGCCCGCGTGTTTGCCTGACGGCCGTCTGGCGCCTGTGGCCCCATGAACTCCATCCCAATGGCCGTCATCCTATCGAACACCGACCGGTAGCGTGCCTCCCAATACGCCGGATTGCCGCCGTCACCGTAGCCGTGCGCAATGTTTAGATCGCCTGCCGCCAGGATACGGTGCGTCTCAGGGTTCTCGTAGCCGATGAAGGCTGAGAGGTCCGAGATGATGCGATGAACGGAAGAGTCCGCAACACCGAAGCCCCACGACGTCTTGACGCTCGGATGCGCCCCCATCCACCTCCCATACATTGAAACTGCAATGAACGGCTCAACTGACCCATCCTTCGGCGTGACACGCGCCGCCGTGATGGTTCCAATCCCGCTTACGGCGATCTCATCCCCGTCAATCCAATTCGTTGGGCTATTCTGCTTGAACCACTCCACTTCCACCCGGTCCGACAGCTTCACCACCATCGGCCACCGGTCGAACAACGCCTTCCACCCGCGCCCGTGCCACCAGTCCGAGTTCCACGAATGGGAGTCCCACGACTCTCGCGGACCAATATCTATAGGGCCGACGTCATCCGGTGGCCTCCCGGCCTCCTGCAGCAACGCCACGTCCGCGTCCATCCGCACCAGCTCACGCCACGGCTCTCGCATCTTTCCGATGTTCCAGCTGACAACGGTTATTCCCATTCCATCCTCCTCGTCATCTCACACGATGATTCCGTCCGAATTTTATCCCAAAAATCAGATTCTCACCCGCCCCTCCTTGACAAGACAGAACGCATGTCCTATCATACCTACATGCGGCAATTCGGCCTGGCCTCGCTCCCTACGCAGGAGAGAGCCTGCCCCGTACTCCGATACGGGGGCTGCGGTGAGGGTGACACCCCCACAAGCGGCCAAAAGCCACCGCAAAACTTTACAATAACGAGGGAAATGCAACAAAATGCAACAGAATGCAACAAATTCCGAAAAAGAACTCTCCGAAAGACAGGAGCTCACAATCCCCCATCTCGTCTCCGCCAAGTCGGTCAGCGAGACCGCCCACCTCCTTGGCTTGAACCGCTCGACCATCTACCGTTGGATGGACGATCCCGTCTTCCGCGCAGAATATGATAGACAGCGGGACGCCGTCGCCAATTTCGCTCGGGCCGGCATGAGGACCCTCCTGCTCAAGGCCCTGACCGTTCAGGCCGAGCGCTTCGACTCTGACGACCCCAAGGAGCGAGTCCGGGTTGCCAGGGAAGTCTTCGACTACGACACAAAGACGGCACAGTACCGCGAGAACCAGCACCTCCTCAACCGCCTGCACCGCCTTCTCGACATTGAGGAAGAGACACAAGACGAGGGCACGTTCAACGACCAGATCGACCGGTACCTGGCATCCTAAGACCTCCTCTGACCCCATCAGGATCATGGAGTAGGCGACACGGCGCCGGGCGCGAATACGGCACGGCGGGACCTATGCGAAGGCGAGAATCCTGGCGGGGTTGTCCACGGTAATCGCTCGAATCAGCACTTCCGAAAACCCCTTGCGTCGCATTCTGGGAACGATGTTCTCAAGAATGTGGCCGTAGCCGTGCCCCCCATACCCGGTTAGCCGGTGATTGGTGGCGATGTCGTGACCAATGACGATTCTGTCTGAATGGCCGGCGTCGGCGGCGCGCATTATGAAGTCCAGCCTCTGGGCGTCGCTGGGCATGTCGATTTCGGCGAGAGGATAGTAGGACCCCTCATTGCCGAAAAGGTCCCATTCGAGGTAGCAGCCCGATTTGGCAATCCTCTCAAGCGTATCGAAGTCGAAGACGGTCCTATCCAAGTGTCCCATGATCACTCGCGATATATCCGCTCCGCTGCCGGATAGCAGGTCCAGAATCTCCAGAGGTGCCTCCGGGTCGCGACCCGGGTGGACCAGTATCGCCGCGCCGGTTTCTCTCTGGGCGATTGCCGCGGCCGACAGAGACTTGCGCTCGGTTGGGGCCAGGGGCCACGTGCAACCGATCTCTCCTATTATTCCCGCTTTCACCCCGCTGCCCTCAACTCCTTCCACGATATCGCCGATTATCTCGCGAGCCAGGTCCTCGACGCTTCGCTCAGCCATGTCGTCCGGATGGACCGCGGCCACGTAGAAGCCTGCGCCCATGATGACGTGTACGCCCGAGTCGGCGGATATTCGGGCCAGCGCATCCGGATTGCGTCCGATTCCCACCGAGGTTGCCTCTACGATCGCTCCGCCGCCGACTTCACCGTACTTGCGGACTTCCCTTATGGTCGTATCCGGGTCCATCAACTGCAGGTTGAAGCGGTTGCTGTAGTAGTTGCGCCGTATCCATCCGAGGTTTTCCAGGGTAATGGGAACATCCGCCAGTTCCGGCGACGGCGTATCCCGCGCCGGACGATACATGAAGGAGAAGTCGATGTAGAGGTGTTCATGGGTCGTTGTGGGGCCCAGTTCCGACGGGTGTACAGGGCCCAGCACTGTCTGGACAAGACCTCGATTTCGACCTGATGTCATGGAGAAGCTCCCTGTAGTATGGTTATCCCCAAGCGTATCACCGACCGTTCAGGGACTCAAAGCAGCCCCCCTGTGCCCGATGATGAAGGTCGTGGCGACGTAGGCGTTCAAGTCGATAACGGCAGACCCAACAGTGCTGAAGAGCCAGATAGAGGGGAGGTTCCGGCTATGAAATTCGCAGCATTTACGACAGTAGCGGGGTCCGCCGGGGAGGCGGCCAACGCTGAGCAGATGATCGACAATATCAGGCAACAGACGGTACTGGCCGAGGAACTCGGCTACGAGGCCATGTGGCTCGGAGAACACCACTTTGGGCCCTATGGAGTGGGCGACTTGCCCAACCCGATTCTGCTCGGCGCAGACCTCGCGGCGCGGACGTCCAGGATTCGCATCGGGCAGATGGCGAACATAGCTCCGTGGTGGCATCCGATACGCCTTGCCGAAGACCTTGCGATGCTGGACAACATGACCGGCGGACGCGTCGAGGTCGGCTTCGGCAGAGGAATTTGGCCGTACGAGGGTCCTCAATTTCACCCCCATGCGGACCCTCGCAAGGATGCGGAAAACAGGGAACTGTTCACGGAGACGGTGGAGGTAGTGCGGGGGATATGGACCAACGAATACTTTTCGCACGAAGGGAGCAACTACACCTTCCCCGTCGCGGACACAGTCTTCTCGCACCCAAAGTACCCGTCGAATCCCGCCTGGCAGGAGGGGGATAGAGTTACGAAGCTTCGGGTGACTCCGAGACCGATCCAGAAACCGCACCCTCCGCTGTGGATGACGGTCTCCACGGACCGGTCCGTAACGACTGCGGCCGAACTTGGACTGAGTGCATGCTACTGGCAACCGCCTGCTCGCAGGATCAGGCAGCGCATGGAACTCTACGCACAGGTGAGGACCGAGCTGGAGGGGAGACCGTTCGCTGTGGGAGAAGACCAGGCAGTCATGCGCTCCACCTACGTGGCCTCTTCCATGGAGGAAGCGCGTCGCGATGCCGAAGAAGGCATCATGTCCTCTTTCATCTACAACGACCCCTATCGCGCCAGGCAGGTCTTTACCAATCCGGACGAGGTCCTGGATCCGGACGTGAAACTGGACTGGGATTTCCTGGAGCCACGCACCCTCCTCGTGGGTTCCCCTGAGAACGTGGTTGAGAGGGTCCAGGAATTGCAGGAGGTGTGCAATTTGGGCTATCTGCTAGTGGAGTTCACACATATCGGGATCCCGTTGAGCAAGACGCTGAAGAACCTGGAGACCTTTGCCACAAAGGTGATGCCGCATTTCGTAGGCGACAAGTGAAGCATCGATCGTGAAGTTTGCGGCCAACTCGCGGCGGAGTTCCACCAGCGCTCCGGCAGCCTCCGGTCGTGCAGCGCCAGGTGGATGAAGACGCCGGATGCAGGGCGCCGGTTTCCGCTCCCCGCTGAGATTGTCGGGGAAGAATGGGCCGGAGGTTGACTGTATTTGGAGCGATCATCGATATGTGAGCGGGCCTCTGAACCCCATTTCGAGAGCCTATCCCAAGGTCTCGTTTACCAGCGATAGCCCCGCTCCCAATCTCCTGTGCCAGTCTCCTTGAGGACGACGTATTGCGTTGGTGCAGATCCTGAAGAGGCAGACTGCCTCACGAAAGGCCAGGTCCCTTTCTGACCAGCGGAAACGTTCAAGCGCAGCGTCCCGGAATTGCTGGTAATATGCGCCGCTTCCATCCCTTCTTCCCCTTCGTCCGAGGCAGGAGGCCCATCGCAGGTGCGCCAGGAAGTTGCCCACATCCAGCAACGGGTCGCCGGGCCCCGCTTCCTCGAAGTCAACCAGGGCAACACTGCCGTCGCGAAGGACCAGCATCTGGTCATCGTAGAAGTCGTTATGTGCAATGCCGCTCGGACGCCATGATCGAACAAACGGATCCAGCGATTTGACAGCGTCCTTTAGATTGCGCGAAGCAGCGCCGTCATCCTGCACGTTGTGTTTGAAGCTCCGTTTAGCCCTCCGATATGCCCCCGAAAGGTTGAACGGTCGCGTTCCGGCCGGCACATGCGGCGCACTCCACAAGGTCTGAAGACCGTCGAGAAGCGGGGCGGGGTCGGGTAGCTTGCCGTCTTGTATGCGCAGGCGAAGGTTCTCGCCCGGAATTGCTGACAACCAGACGACCCCTCCTTCGGCCCAGTATCCTGCAAGTCGAGGCACGACGAAACTGGACTGCCCGACCAACGCATGGGCTGTGAGCACCGGGTTGACCGCATCGGGGCGCATAACCCGGGCATAGAACCGCACTCGCCCCACACCGTGACGTATCACTGCCCGACTGGCGGGCCTGTAGCGGATCAATTCGACAAGCGCACGCCTCGCTCGGACTGCCAGCACATGCTTGTTCAAGAGCGCGAGCGCGGATTCGGGGTGCGCAGCTTCCCCCAAGCCCGGCAGTCGGCGGTCTTCAGGATACCGATACAGATCGATGGGCTTGTCACGCTCGACCTTGATTGCCAGGTGCTGTGAAGGTATGAAGTCGTCAGTCGGCCACTCCACCTCATAGCTAACGAGAGCGACCCTACCCGGACTGTGGGAGAACTGGCGAATGCGAATTTGACGGGGGTCTACGCTAGGTCTGCCGAACTGGCAGCAATAGGCCCGCCATATCCACTCAGAATCGAAAAGCCTCGGCAAGTCGCCCAGGCCGGGGTCGTCAGGAAACGCTACCTCCGGAAGCAGCGGCACGACCGTCGGCGGCGAAGTGACCATCGCCTCTAGTCGCTATCATCGCTATCGTCACTATCGTCACTTTCGTCGCTGTCGTCACTATCGACCGTAGGCGTCGGGGTGTCGATCCCGTCGGAGTCGGTGCCGTCATTGTCAGTAGGCGTCGGGGTGTCGATCCCGTCGGAGTCGGTGCCGTCATTGTCAGTAGGTGTCGGGGTGTCGATCCCATCGGAGTCGGTGCCGTCATTATCGGTAGGTGTCGGGGTGTCGATCCCATCGGAGTCGGTGCCGTCATTATCGGTAGGTGTCGGGGTGTCGATCCCATCGGAGTCGGTGCCGTCATTATCGGTAGGTGTCGGGGTGTCGATCCCAT
>JAPOPA010000290.1 GCA_026713145.1 Chloroflexota bacterium | reverse complement strand
CCCTACCCGACGCTCTTCCGATCTTCCTCGGTCCCCATCCACTCCATGAGGTTCTCGATGGCGCTCTTGACCGCGTCCTCAAGAGGCCGGAATGAGTAGAGGGCGACGATAGACTCGTCTTTCTCAAGGCGCACGAACGGTATGTTCTTGTTCTTGATGACGCGACACGACAGAGTCAACTCGCCGCGGGTCTCGTCCGCGGTGCCGTAGAACTCGGTGTCGCCCTGGCTGGCATGGACATCCCCGACGTAGAGCAGGCCGCCCTCGTGGTAGACGTTCAGGTACACGCGAGTGCCTTCCTTCACGTCCCGCACGTCGAGGTTGCCGCCCCAGGGACCCTGCCCTACCGCACTGGTCTCCACCTCACGGTCGGGCGCGGTGCCGATGGTACCGATCATCGGGGCCAGATCCCACGTGATCTTATTGTTGAAGACTCCCTTCCCGTCGCTGGTCGTCCCGCTCGGTCCGGGAAGGTGCTTGATGATGTGCACGAACGGCCCCCTCAGAGACTGCCACTTGTAGGAGTCTCCGAGGGGACTCTGTCCGGGCCGGAAGTTCGTGAACCCCTGCTCATCGACAATGATCCGCTCGACCGTGACCTCCAGCAGGTCGCCGCGCTCGGCGCCCTCAACGAAGACCGGGCCGCCGATGGGGTTGCCCTTCGGCGGCTCGAAGTTTCGCGTCGGGAAGTCCATGATGTGCGGCGCGACGTCGGCGGAACGCACTTGGCCTGAGCCGGCATCTTCGGTCTCCACGACAAAGCTCTCGCCCTGAGCGACACGCAAGAGCGGCTCGTCGCGATGATCAAACTCATACTTCATCGCCTCGTCGCGGGTTATTCGCTGCATCTTATGTGTCGCTCAAATCATTGAACTCGCTAGCACTTGTCCGACGCGATGTGGGGACACTCCAGGAAGTTGGTGCTCCCGTATTTTACGGATCTTCTACCGGGATTATTGAAGTTGTCGATTCCATCCTCAAAGTACCACAGCGGGGACTCGTAGCTGTAGTAGTCGTGGGCCCCAAATGTGGTCGCAATGTTTCGCAGGTTGTTCCTCTTGAAGAACACTCCCGGCGCACCTCCAGTGAACCCAACGGTGCCGAGGTGATAGGCGTTTTCCAAGTTCAGTCTAAAGATCTCTTTTCCTCTCTCGACCCGTCCCGGATCCAGCATCTGATACTGCTTCCCACCCTTGTAAAGGTCCTGCATCTCCATCAGGAAGCCATCAGGATCGGCAGGATACCGGCCCTGTGGCGCAAGCGGCAGGAACTCGTTCTCCGAGCAAGACGGACACTCAACTTGGGCCGCGCCGACCGGCGCCATACCCTCCACGCCCCCGGTCTCGAAGTACCTGCCCATCTCTCTTCCTGGGCCGCTCGCCCGATACGGGAGGAATTGCGTCCAGTACCAGGGGTTCGTCATTAGTGACATGGCCCTCATGCGGATTGGGGCTTCTTCAGTTCCAAAAGCCCGATTCGGGCCTTCCTTGAAGTCCAACTTGACACCTATGTCCGCCCATTGAGACTGCATCAACTCCGCAACGGGCATGAAATTGGCCCTGAACTCAGAGAAGATTTCAACATTCCCGGAGCCGTCAAGCCGGTTCCGGAACCCATCGCCATCCGTGTCTAGCAATCCCAGACCGTCCAGGATTTCGTTGGCCCTCTCAATGTCGCGTTTAGCCAGATATCCGGGCCACTCGTCTCCGGGATAATACGGCGTCGCCGGATGCGGCACCCAAGCTTGAGGCGTGCCAAGCCCAAGGTAGACCAATTGGTTGATCGCGCTGCGATCCATGCTCAGGGACAGGGCCTCTCGGAACTCCTTGGTTCGGAACAGCTGGCCCAGTTCGGGATCAAGATTGTACTCCGGGTTGATCTGAAGTCCTGCGTCATTGCCATGCGTCTTGGTCCAGCGGCCTACGCTGTAGTCGCCCTTTTCCATGTGCGCGAAGTACAACGGGACCTCAACCAGCACGAAATCACCGGCGTATGGCCCATCCGTTTCCCCGTTCATCGACCTGAAGACGGATGTCGTGATATTCTCCGCCTTGTTGTAGGTGTAGGTGTCGAGGTAGGGGAGCTGGTTGCCTACCGGGTCGACACCGTGGAAGTAGGGGTTGGCGCACAGCTTTTCCTGATCGTCCGCCCCTCCGTCACAGAGGTAGAAAGCGTGCGTGACGGGAATATCGGCATCGTAGCGAAGGCTGTACTTTGCCATCCAGAGCTGAGTCCAGTCCTGATGCCCGCCCTCCGTCATGAGCTTCTTGTGTTCGGCGGGGTCTGCATACTTCGGGTGGAATTTACTCGAGAAGTGGAAGGGCTCGAAAAAGCATGAGGTCATGCGAGTACAGCCTTGACCAGCCGCCAGCCTTGCGGCCTCGATAAACGTGAAGTTGGGATTGTCAAAGCTAAGCGTGAAGGTGTGGTCATCGATCTTGGTGAACTTTACCGCTTCACCGGTCACAGGATCCTGCAGAACGCCTGGCACGACCGCGAAGAGTTCCCTGTTGTAGTTGAGATCCTCACTCCAGGCCCACTCAACATCCTGCATGGTGAACGGAGTGCCGTCGGACCACTTCAGATCCCTTCGAAGCGTCACGGTGTAGACTCGACCGTCCACGCTCGTGCTGAAGGAATTGCAAGTGGCGGGGTAGTAGCTCAGTCCGTCGTTGTCCCATTCCGCGCACGTGCCGCCTACTGCGAGACCGGTCATGATGTTGTTGTATAGACGGCTGCCCCATAGTCGCGCGTCTCCACCGTAGATGCCAATCTCATCAAACGGCGGGTAGACGAAGACGTCCTCGGGATGGGGTAGACGATCTTCCACCGGAGGGAGTGAACCTTCCCTCACCATCGCGGCGAATCGGGGGTTTTCGCTGAACTTCGTGGGTTTGGGACTGTACCCCTCGCCGTAGAGTATTGGGACGCCCGGCACCTGCACGGGTGGTACGTACTGGGCCGCGGTCATCGCACCCTCCATGGCTTCGGGTGCCGTCCGAGGCGCTGCCGAGGGGGCCGTGCCAGCGACTCCGGGGGCCGTGGGAGCTTCGGGAATCGTGGCAGGTCTGGCCGGCGCAGCCTGCTGAGGCGCCAGAGGCGCTGGGACTTCGACCGGTTCTACAGCGGGGGCCGGTTCGGGAACAGCTGCAGGTGCAGCCGCCCGAGCGGCCTGCGGCACCGCCGGGGCCTCCGGCTCTTGGACCTCGCACGCCAGAGCCGCAGTCACGGCGAGACAGGCTAAAATCAGTACGAATACGTTCTTTCTCGTTACCGCATACGACATCTTCATCCTCCTTAATGTACTCTGGTGCCTGTACATAAGCTGCACTTCGAGTCGGATGGGACCTGTGGCTGATCTGGCCTTGATGTCGGTGGTCGGGTTGTCAGTCGAATGATCTATCGATGTCGATTTGACATTAAGGGGGCTGACCGGGGTACGCGAGCGTTTGTTTACTCCACTATCCTAGATTCTTTGCTTCGGCTTGGCGGTGGGCGGCATTATAGCAGTTCGCCGCGAATCTTTCATCACTGACCACAAAGGGGAAGCCTCGGTGGGAATTTATGCGGAATCAGTCGCAATAGGAAGTAGCATCGACAGGGTGCTGTCATGTACGCAAAGTGATCGCGTTGCAGCTCATAAGCGGCATGGACGACCGCTGTGAAAGAACGTCCCGCACTCCCGTATAGGAGATACCCGCCTAGCTGTTGTCGGACGACTTGACGCTGCGGAAGGGATGGACCCAGTTGGCGAGGGAGCGTGGGTTCCGGGACTGCACCCAGAGCCGTCCCCTACCGGAAAACTCCATGATTATCTGGTCTGAGAAGAGGAAAGAGCGGATCTTCTTGGCGCGGGTCAGCCGATAGTCGAGAGAGGAGTCCCAAGCAACGGCGTGGCCGTTGTCGACGATGTAACCGCCGTCCACCTCGATTTCCTGGATGTCGCCATAGGCGCTGAAGAATAGCGTCCCATTTCCCGTTACCCGTAGGATGAACATTCCCTCGTTGAAGAGACCGCGCAGCCCTTGAAAGTCGGAGTTCGTCGTAACGCCGGGAGAAGAGGCCAGGTACGCGCCCTTCTCCAGGAGGAGTTCTTCGCCATCCATCTCATACGCCAAAATGTCGCCGGGCTGTCCCTGTGTGAGTCCGATCGTGCCGGGTGCACCCTCAGCCTCGTATGTATTTTGGAAAAAACTCTCGCCGCCGAGAACGCGGCGGCTCAGACCCGACATGATACCGCCCCTGACGGACGTCTCCGTCCGCATGTTGTCGGTCATCCATGCCATCGCGCCCGACTCGGTGACCAACTGTTCGCCGGGAAAGAGAGTAACCTCTGCGAGGCTGTAACTCGGTCGCGAGTGTATGAAGTAGTCCATTACGAGTTTCTTTCCGGGAGCAACGGCCCCAGCGTCCTGCCGAACTCATCAGGATTGTGGCTTTGCACTAACACCCGTCCATACCCGTTGAAGTGAAGTACGATACCTTCACTTGTCAGAAACGATGATACCCAGCTTCCTCCTGCCTTGCCGACCGAGTATTCCAGCGAGTCCTCGAACGCCACGACGTGTCCCGTGTCTATAGTCAGACCACCCTGAACTTCCAACTCCGTGATTGTCCCAAAGGCGTTTACCAGAAGCGGCCCCGCGCCCTCGACCTGGAGGAAAGACAATGACTCGCCCGAGAGCATGCCGCGCAGACCCTGGAACTGCGTGTCGATATTCAGTTCAACGGCGGAGCCGAGATAGCTGCCTCCGGCGCAGACCCAACGTACGTTGCCGTCGCAGTCGATCAACTTCACTTGCCCTTGCAGATTGGGGGCCAATCCGATCTCGGCGTCGCGGTCGTCCACCACGCTGTACCGCGAGAAGAAGAAGTTCTCGCCTGCGATCATTCGCTTGATGCCCGACATGATGCCGCCGGAGCTCCGGCTCCGGGTCGTCACGTCGATATCGACGTTGTCAGACGCGCGGAACATCGCCCCTGCTTCGGAGACAAACTGCTCTCCCGGGCGAAGTTGCACGAGGGCCGAGCCGAAAGCGCCGTTGTCTTGGATGTCTATGTTCATCTCAGAATGATCACTCTGTTGCCGAATCGGTGTCCTACACCGAGAAAGGCGTCAACCACGACGCCAACCCCGGCATCGTTCGTGTCTGCAGGTAAATCGTGCCGGT
This sequence comes from Chloroflexota bacterium, assembly GCA_026713145.1. Classification (GTDB taxonomy): domain Bacteria; phylum Chloroflexota; class Dehalococcoidia; order Lucifugimonadales; family VXLM01; genus VXLM01. Next base: position 19,371 of record JAPOPA010000290.1, on the reverse strand, counting down.
ACCTGAGAACTTCATCACGAGGCCCTCTCCGGAAAGGAGGGTGCTCTTGATACCTCCCATGCCCTGAATGGAATAGCTCAGGGACGGCTCCCATGCGACCACGTGACTCGTATCGACGATGAACGAGCCGTCGATCTTCTTCTCGATAATCGAGCCGTAGGCGTTGAAGAATAGTTCGCCTCTGCCACTACATTCCATCAGGAACAGCCCCTCGCCGGAAAAGAGCGCCCGCCCTCCGCCGAACTTGGTGCTAAGTTCCACGCCCGGAGTGCACGCCATGAACGACCCACCGGTAAGCAAGAATGAGTCGCCGTTTAGCGTTCTCTGCATGACCGATCCGGGCTGGGCCGGTGAGAAGGCAATCTTACCGCCGGTATCGGTGGAATACTCGCCAACGAAGAGCGACTCGCCACCCGTGAACTTTCGGATGAGGGCGCTCAAGAATCCGCCGAGCAACCGGGCCTTCGACTGAATGCCGGAGTCCATCCACGCCATCGAACCGCCCTCGGCGATGAACTGCTCGCCGGGGCCCAACTGCACCCACAACTGCCCGTAGTCGGGATTGCCCGCAATGTCGATCTTCATGGAGGCATCGTATCTTCGATTCCTTTCAGGTGTCAATCGGATTTCCGACCAGTAAGTCCGCGTTGAACGTGGCACGTGTACGCTTCGACGTCCGTCTGGTACTCTTTCCCGCGGAGAGATGACTGCCATGGCCAACACCTATGACGATGCGATTGTCATCGATGGACTGAACGTGAGCAACTGGGACTCGGATCGGGCCCTTGAGGGGGTATATGCCGGACGGGTCACCGCGATCAATGCGACGATAGCCATATTCGAAAAGTTCCACGAGGCGATGGACAACATCGCCGGATGGTACGAGCGCCTCGATCACTGGTCGGATACCCTGATGCCCGTCACGTCAGTCGGCGATATCCACGACGCAAAGCGCACCGGCAAGAGCGGCGTCGTCTTCGGCTGGCAGAACGCGTCGCCTATCGAGAACAACCTCGATCACCTGGAGACATTCCACAAGCTCGGCGTGCGCGTCATCCAGATCACGTACAACGAACGCAACCTTCTCGGCAACGGATGCTACGAGCGTAACGACGACGGGCTGAGCAACTTCGGAGTCGATGCGGTTAAGGAAATGAACCGCCTGGGAATCCTTATAGACCTCTCCCACGTCGGCGACCGGACGACGCTGGAGGCGGCGGAGGTGTCCGACAAGCCCGTAGCGGCGACTCACGCCAACGCCCGTTCGTTCGTCGACCACCCCCGCAACAAGACCGACGATGCCCTTAAGCTCATTGCCGAGAAGGGCGGCATCATAGGAGCGACCTGCTGGCCGCCGTTTCTTCCGAATAAGTTTCAATCGACCCTGTGCGACTATGGAGACGCCATCGACGACATGGTGGAGCGGGTCGGCATTGACCACGTCGGCATAGGCACCGACTACACCATCGATCAGACTAAGGAATTCTTCGACGTCCTCCTTTCACAGCAGGGCACAAAGTGGAATCCCCGACGACTCAATTATCCCGACACGGTCACGCACCCGGTCGGCATCGAGACGCCCGACAAGTTCCCCGCCATCGCCGACGAGCTCGCCCGCAGAGGCTACTCGTCGGAGCACATCACGAAGGTGCTCGGTGGGAATTTCATGAGGGTCTTCGGGGAGGTCTGGGGCTGAGGAACAGTCTTGTCAGGAGACGGACATTCTCTTCGGTTCCTCACCTCGGGCAATGCACTGATTCGCAAACGTCACCTTAATTGACCTATAACCGCGTGCTGATCCAAACGACTATTGCTAGAGATACGATGTGGAGCACAAACGTCGGACTAATTCGAAACTAGGGAGCAATGAGCGAATGACACCGGACCCAAATCGACGCATCGAGATCGACGGCGCGCATAACGTCCGCGACATCGGCGGCTACGAGACGGCGGAAGGGCGGACGACTCGTTGGCGGACGTTCCTGCGGGCGGACAACGTGAGCACACTGCCGCAGCACTCGCAGGACACACTCACGTCGACCATCGGACTCCAGACGGTGATAGACCTCCGGCGGCAGAAAGAGATCGACGATCAGCCAGATAATGTTCTCGCTCGGTCGCCGCACGTGGTTTACCACAACGTCGACATTGTAGGCGACATGGTGTTCGACCAGGCTGACAACACAGAGCCGAGAGACAAGATTCACGCGAGCTATCGCAACATGCTCGACTGGCGGGGAAGCAAGTTCGGTGAGGCACTCCGTGTGATGGCGCAGCCTGGGGCGCTTCCCGCCATGTACCACTGTGTGGGCGGTCAGGACCGCACAGGGCTCATCTCCGCGCTGCTTTTGGGCCTCGTGGGCGTGCCGAAGGAGACCATCGCCGCCGACTACACCCTGACGGCAGAGTACCGCATTAACGCGTACCTTGGCCCCAACCCCGAGATCCCGGACGCAGACCCGGCCGAATACACCCAGAAGACATACCGAGCTCGAAACTGTCCGCCGGAGGTAATGCTCGACACGTTGGAGTATCTCGATGATCGGCACGGAGGAATTGAAGCCTACGTGCGATCTACGGGCGTGACCGATAGCGAAATTGCTGCTCTGCGCGTGGCTCTCGTTGAGTAGTCAGAATCAGGCAGCCATTCGGCCTCCACTCCCGCTTTCGTGCTTCACGTCAGTTTGAAGATTCCGGCGCACTGTGACACCATATCGGCATGAGAATAGGCGATTTTGAAGTGGTGGAACCGGTACCGGAGTTGGAGGACGCCATCGCCATCGCGATGCTCCGGCCGTGGGTCGATGTGGGTAACGCAGGTACCCTAACCCTGAAAATCCTCGAACGCCAGATGACGGCCTCAGAGCTCGGTCGACTGGCCCGCCCCGGTAAGTACCTCGACTTTACACGTGAGCGGCCCGTCATGAAGTGGGTCGACGGCATGCGCTCGCTCGAAATTCCCACCAGCGTCGTCAACTATGCCCGCGACCCGGCAACGGGGCGGGACTTCCTTTTCCTTCATCTCCGCGAGCCGCACATGTACGGTGAGGACTTCTGCGACACTGTCGTCGAGCTGGTCAAGCTGTTCAACGTGGTCGAATACTGCCGCATAGGAGGCATGTACGACCAGGTCCCCCACACGAGACCGCTCAAGATCACCGGCAGCTTGCCGGACAAGCATCTCGACCGCCTCACAGGGTTCCTTGCGCCGAGACGCAGCACCTACCAAGGGCCGACGAGCATCGTCAACCTCATCGGAGAGGGACTGGAGGAGGCGGGCATCGAATCGTCGAGCCTGATGGTGCATCTCCCTCACTACGTCCAGCTTGATGAGGACTACATGGCCACGGCTCGCCTTCTTGAAGCCCTGTGCGCGATGTACAACCTCCCGACCTTCCTGGCCAATAAGACGCGCGGCGAACGGCAGTATGAGCAGATTGAACGTGCCCTGGCGGGCAACGACGAGGTCCGTGGACAAATCGCGCGAATGGAGCAGTCCTACGACGAGGAGATGCCTCAAACGCCCGAGGAAACGCCCGACGAGGTAGCCTTGCCTGAGAATATGGAAACTTTTCTCCGCGACACCCTCAGAGGCCTGGAAGACGAGGAGTCGCGGGGCAAGGAGTGACCGGCTCCTCAAGGATCACATGCTGCGAAAATAACAGGATCGTGTGATGAAGTAGTAGGAAGTTTGTAATATACTTCTTGTGTAATGCAGCGTGTTTGTTTAGGTGCTTGACAGACTCGCGGATTGATACTATCGTTAGGCTTGGCCCCAAAACCACGGACGGACCAAGAAGGAGGTCACCAAATGGAGAGGATTGGAATGCTGGGCATAGGAGTAATCCTCGTCATCCTCGGCATAATTCTACGGTGGAACCTTATCGACTTTCTCGTCGACCTCACCGGTCTCATTCTGCTTGTCGTCGGCGTCGTGCTCATCGTATTGGGCCTCATCAAGATGTTCAGCGGGAAGTCCCAGACCGGCTACTAAGCGCTCTCTCAAGAGCAATCGAGTCCGGGTAACTAGGCGTTTGATATGCTACGGCAGGAACGGAGCCGCGTTCGGAATTCGTTTTTAACGCCGCCTGTTACATAATGTCGGGTCTGTCTATTCAAGGTATAATGAGTATCAGACTCGAAGCCCCGGCTTCATAATAGAGAGAGCGGGAGGAAGAACCATGGGGATGCTATCGAGGATGTCGACCGTCGTGAAAGCGAAGATGAACCGCCTGATCGACAACGCCGAGGACCCGAAGGAGACCCTCGACTACGCCTACGAGAAGCAGCTTGAGATGCTTCGCGACGTCAAGCGCGGTGTCGTGGAAATGGTCACTGCCAAGCGTCGTCTTGAGCTCCAGGCCAAGAAGGCGCGGGAAAACGTTAGCAAGCTGGACGATCAGGCCCGCAAAGCGCTGGGAATGGGACGAGAGGACCTTGCGCGTGTCGCCCTCGAACGCAAGCAGACGGCCCTGGCTGAGCTCGACGGCCTCGACCAGCAGATCGTCGACATGGAGCAGGAGCAGGAGAAGCTGACCGCGGCAGAGCAGCGCATTCAGGCGAAGGTGCACGCGTTCCGCAACCGGAAAGAGGTCATTAAGGCCCAGTACAGCGCTGCGCAGGCGCAGGTGCGAATCGGGTCGGCCCTGTCCGGTCTCTCAGAGGAGATGGGCGACGTCTCGCTAGCGGTTGAGAGAGCCGAGCATAAGACCGAGTCGATGAAGGCGAGGGCCGGCGCGATCGACGAGCTTGCGGCAGCCGGCGTGCTGGACGACCCGGTCGGCGGGGGACAGGACGACATCGACCGCGAGCTCAGCAAGATCTCTGCATCGGCAAGCGTCGAGTCCGAATTGGCAGCCCTCAAGGCGTCCGTCGACACGCCCCAGCAGAAGCAACTCTCGGGAGGACAGTCATGATTATCCGAATCCTCACGGAGGGTCAGTGGCGCTTCCCCGCCGCGATGCTCGACGATCTTAATGACATCGACAACGCCATCGTCGATGTTTTGGCAGATGACGATGAGGGAGAGTTTCGTGGCCTCCTCGACAAGATGATCGCGATGGTCAAGGACAACGGCACTCCCCTCGAACTAGACGAGTTGGAGGAGTCCGACGCCATCATCCCTGAGCCGGACATTACCATCGAAGAGGCGAAAGAGCTCTTCGTGGGAGCAGGCATCGTCCCGGACTAGGCTAGGATGAAAGTCGCCTGTTGCCGGATCAGTTCACCACAGGGCTGATGATTGACGCAAACACAACGGCCCCAATGCGACGGGGCCGTTTCCTTTTGTGTCGCCGGCTCAGCCCGACTTCCCGCACTCCGATAGGAATGCCGTTAGTTCAGCGACCAACTCGTCCGGTCGCTCCTCGGGGATGAAGTGGCCGCAGTCGAGCGGCTTCCCGCGCACGTCGTGGGCACGTTTCCGCCAGACGGTGAGCATGTCGAGGCTCTTGCCGGTCTGCCAGCCGGGACGTTTTCTCATGTCCGAACCCCACAGTAACAGCACCGGGCAGTCCATCTTCCGCCCGCGGTCGACCTCGTCGTGCTGGAGATCGAGGACGATGCCACGGTAGTCGAGGCAGGTCGCCCGGACGGTGTCGGGGTTGTCGAAGCAGCGCAGGTATTCGGCATACGCCTCATCGGTGATCGAGCCATCGACTGCCGTCCAGCGCTCCAGGAGGAAGTCGAGGTAGAACTTCGCGTTGCTGCCGATGAGCGTCTCAGGCAGGGGTGGCGGCTGCCGCATCAGGTGCCAGTGGAACCACGCGAAGGACAGGTCGGCGTCCATATTCTCAAACGCCGCCTGGGAAGGCACAACGTCGAGTGAGGTGAAGCTCCTGACCCGGGCCGGGTGGTCGAGTGCCATCCGATGGCCGACTCGAGCTCCACGGTCGTGCCCCACCACGTGGTATGCCTCGAAACCCAGTTGCCGCATGACCTCGACCTGGTCGTTGGCCGTGGTGCGCTTGCAGTATACGCTCAGGTCGCCGTCAGGGGCGGGTGGCTTGTCGCTGTCGCCGTACCCCCGCATGTCGGGTACAACGACGGTGTACCGCTCAGCTAGCGGCGGGGCGACCTTGTTCCACATCACATGAGTCTGCGGATAGCCGTGAAGGAGCAGCAACGGCGGGCCGCTGCCCGCGTAACGCACGTTGATGCCGACACCGTTGGCGACGAGCTTGGTGTGAGTGAAGCCTTCGAACATGGATTAGTCTCCGTCGCTGGAAGCACAGATTAGGCTAACCACTCAGACAATATCAAGAACCCTTGCATTGAAGCTCTACTCTAGCCTGTAACCGGACTCCCGGATTTCGGCTTCGGCTTTCTCTTATGACGAACCTTCTTCATTGCCGTGTCGCCGATGTATTTCATCAATCGCAACGTCGAGCTCGTCCCACTGCCGCTGAATCATCGATCGTAGGCGCATATTCTGATACGCGCCCCAGACCGTCATCGCGGGAGGAACCACCAGCACGGAGACGATCAGCGAGTACGCAATCGTGATCGCCGCCGTGATGCCGAACTGTTGGGACGCGGCCAGCGGCGAGGCCGCCAGCACTCCGATCCCGAGCGCCGTCGTCAGCGCGGAGCCCAGCAGCGCCGATCCTGTCGTCGCCAGTGTTTGAACGGCCGCTTTCTCCGGGTCCCGCAGTCGAGTGAATTCTTCACGGTAGCGGTGGATCATATGGATGGTGTAGTCCACTCCTATCCCGATAGAGAGCGCCGTGATGATCGACGTGATAATCGTGTACGGGATATCCAGCAGCGCCATCGTGCCCAGCACCGAGATGAGGACGAGCACGGTTGGTCCTACCGCCACCAGCGCCAACGCCGGTTGCCGCACCGTAAGCCAGAAGAAGAAAGCGAGGACCAGGAGGGCCACCACGATGGTCGTGGCTATCGATTCCGTCTGCCGGTCCCTGATCGCGTCCGTCACCGCAAACGATATGATGCTGTCCGAAGTCGCCGTGATCGCGTCGTCGTCGCCCGACCAGAGCTTTTCTATGTCTTCCTGAAGCGTCCTGCTTGCCTCCGGGTCGCCCGTGTAGGCCGGGAATTGCACCAGTATGGTGTCGATTCCGTTGGGATCATTTGCGAGCGCATGAGAAAGAGCAGGGTCCATGTCGCCGAGCCTGTCGATGAACTGTTGCATCAGCCCCGGGTCGAGCCGAATTCCTGCCGAGGCTTCCTCGAAGAGCGCCGCGAGTTCCGAGTCGTACTTGTCACCGGGCGTCCCGCTGTCGGTAATCCAGTCCTGGACAAGAAGCTCATACGACGTCACAAGCGGCCCGGCTGCAGCCGGTGGGCGTCTCTGGTCGTCTTGAAACGCAAGTCCGAGGTCCTGCAGATTCAAGAGCGTGCGGGCTTCGGTGGCCTCGGCCTTCACGAGAACGCTGGTATTCTCCGTTGAGCCACCAACCGCCGTGTCCAGGGTGTCCAGGTCTTCCAGTACACTGCCACCTCTGGGAAGCAGATCGCGGATGCTGAATTCCGACTTGATTCCCGTGGCCGCATAACCGAGCCCGATCGTGACGGCAACCACGACGATGATATACGGCGCAGGCCTCCGGGTGACATGTCTCCCCAGGAACTCCGCCACCGGCTGGATTCCGGGCAATGCCCCTGAAATCGGGCGGGGCGGCCGTAACGTGCCTCGTGCCTCGCGTCGCCGGTCGATGATCGTCCGCCCGGCGGGAATCAGCGTAAGCATAACTATGAGGCTCAATCCCACGCCTATCCCCGCAATGACGCCGAAATCGCCTACGATCTCGACTGGAGAGAACAGACCCACCAGAAGGCTGACGATGGTTGTCACTGCCGCCAGTACCAGCGGAACAATGACGATTCGCAGCCCTATCTGAACGGCTGCCACCACCTGCTCGCCCTCGTTGCGTTGTTCACGGTAGTGCGAGACTGCCTGGATCGCGTAGTCCACCGTGAGACCGATCACGATTATCGGCACCATCGATGTCAGAGAGTTCGGAGGGCCGGTAAGCCCGATTCCATTGGGCCCCAGCCAACCTTCAACTCCCACTATCCAGATCAGCGATGTCATCAACCCCGCGAGCGTGAGCAGCAAGTCTGAGATTGTGCGCATGAAGAGGAGGATCAGGGCGGCGATCAGCAACAGCGCCAGCCCTATCAGGGGGGCCATCCCCGTTTCCGTGGCCTCGCGGGACTCGTCTTCGATCACCACGTACGAGATGCTGCTCACGCGCAGTGGCCCTTCGTTACCCGTCGCGAGCTCATCGATTCTCCGTTCGGCGTCCGCAACACGCTCGTCGCCGGTGTCTCGCAAGCGGATAGAGGCGACCGCAATCTCTGTGCCATCCTTGTCGATGCCGGTCATCGCGGCAAGCGCGGCAAGAAGCTCCGGGGGGCCACGGAGATTGTCGATCTCCGTCTGAGTGACCGACTCGAACCCCTCCACTTGGAGCAGCGCCATGACCAGTGCCGAAGGCGCCAGGATGGGGTTCGTAGGCGTCAGGAGCTCCCCTACTCCTGGCTCGCCGACGATGTCTTGCACGAGGGACGACATCTGTCCGAGACCCTCGGGCGTCATGGCTTCTCCACGGAAGAGGAGGGTTGCAACCCTCACATCGCCGGCATCCCTGAAGAGTTCATCTATCTGCGTCAGTGCATCGGCAACCGCGCTTCCCTTTGGCAGCGTCGCCGCGAGCTCCGGAGGAGGCGCGCGAAGCGTACCCCCTGCGCCCAGCACGACGGTAACGAAGAGGAGAACGACAATGGTGATCCACGGGCGTACCGTGATCAGCCGGCTTACTATGCTCAGAATATTGTTCATGGCCTACACCGCTTCTGGAAAACTCAAGGCATGCGCCGATGTGAAAGGGTGGCGGGAAGTGAAGTGTCCACCGTTGTGATCCCTGAATCCCTCTTCTGACTCTTACATTTCGCTCATACTACTGGAAATCTCGTTCTAGGAGGTATCTCAGGCAGAACTGAAGCCGCTACGCGAAGATCTCGCGACCTGCCGAAGCCTTTGAGGTTGTCCAAAAGCGCTTCCGTTCACTTTGAGCAGCTTTACGCCCCGCGCGCGCGACCGTACCGGGGTGCCAGTAACTCCGTGCAGTCTAGCAAAGTCTCTCCCCCTTGGGGAGTGTTCTTGACAAATAGAGGGGTTTCCGCAGTCACTTAGAATCCAGTCGAAGGGTCGAGGCGCCGTTCAGGATTCGTCAAGCTCACCACGGAGGTTTCAGGCAACTGACACCCTCTCAGAGAAATCCCGACCTTCACGGATACGCTCGAGGTACTTAGGCAAAGCGAGCAATTTTCTCCTGATTCTACCGATCTCCGCACTTGTTGACCTTTGCACTCAATGATATGCTCCTACGCGCCAGTTGGTACACAGTCTCAGAATTCCCTGAGGGCGACACCAAATAACTTGGCAGGGGGGACACTCTTGGCAATCAAATACGCGGGTCTTGCATTGATAGTCGGCGTGGTTCTGGCCTTCGTGGTTCCAGTATTCATGCCGGGCTACGCTCTCATAGACCCTGTGGACCAGACCAACTTTGTCGCCGCGCGGGACGCCCTGGGCGGTTCGGCGGTCTTGGCGCACTGGGTAAATTTCATCACGCTCATTTCCCTGTTGCTGATGATCTCGGCCTTTCTGAGTCTGTACTCCCTGGCGGGCCGACAAGGAGGAATGGGAGGTAAACTCCTGCGCTTCGGCATCATCGCATCCATCATCGAGTGGAGCATCCTCATCATCGCCACGGGGATGCGGCACTTCGTGATCCACCTGATGCAGCGCAGCGAATTGGGCGAGGGGTCACCGTCACCGGAAGAGTTCCAGGCCGCGGCTCTCGCCGTGCATACCGACATGATAGCGGTCACATTGGCATTTGTGGCGCTCTTTCCCCTGGCGTCCATCGCGGTCGGTCTTGGGCTGTCCACCCGGTTCGCCTCAATGGACATCTACAAAGGCGCGGCATACGTTATGGCGGCAGCCGGAATCCTGGGGCTGGTCAACTTCCTCTTTGCAATGAGTGCTCCCGATCTGGGTATCCAATCCTTGCTGTTGATAAACAACCTTGCCCTCTATGTTGGAGGTATTTGCTTTATTGTCGTCGGGTACGGCATGTACCGGGGACAGGCCGAGTTCGCCGAGGAGAATTCCGCCGGCTAAGCTAAGGCCCATTGGACTTGGCCGACTGCACAAAGGGAACTGTGAGACGGAGGGAGCCGTTCGGGACGCGCTCCCTCCTTTGCCAACTGTGTGGGCCTGGCTCGCTGAGGACTTGCAAGTAACGAAGCAAAGTTACTTACTGTCCCGCCGTTCCCCTACTCGAGCTCCACCGGGTTGACTACGGTGTACCGCTCGGCAAGCGGCGGCGCCACCTTGTGTCACATGACGTGCGCCTGAGGGTAGCCGTGCAGGAGCAGCAGCGGTGGACCGCTTCCCGCATGCCGGAGGTTAATGCCAGCGCCGTTGGCGGTGAGGTTAGTGTGAGTGAAGCCTTCGAACATGTCTTACTCTCCCTATGGCTGGCAACACAAAATAGGCTACCCAGCTGGACAAAATCAAGAACCTTCACCTTGACCTTGATCTTTGAGTAGATAGGTGACCCCGATCACCAAGCAGTAGGATGAAGTATGATCGCGAGTGTTTTGAGAAGGCTCAACGCCATCGGACTCCTATGCTCTCGTTTGTCCTCCTGCGGCTTCGGTATCCTTGGGCGGGCCATCAGGTCGCCGAGAGAATTAAAGCAAATGGGAGGTAGTTTAATGCGGTCTCCCAATAACCAAAATCTTCGCAGTCCTTGGTCGCTGGGATGAGATATGATAAAGGTGTTCGGCTGCTCGTCCATATGCGAAGGCACTGACGACAGCACTTCACCTGAAGTTTTCCCCGCCGGTGACTGTGTCGTGACGGACTCTGGAAGTGGCTGTTTTGGGGTGTTGTTTCACATTTGTAGAGAATTCTCATGCGAGAGAGCCTTCGAGTCGGAATTCTGCCACTTCTGGCAATCGCCGCATTCTTGACCGCCTGCGGTGATAGGCCTGCACCTACCTTCGTTGCTGCAGAAGCACATCCTGTTCCTACCGTGCCCCGGGCTGTACTATCCGCACCCACTCCTGAAGTCACTTCCTTCCAAATCATCACAGTCACACCGACTCAGACCAACACTCCCTCGCCAACCGCTACGGCCATACCATCACCGTCGCCGACGCAAACTCCTTCACCAACCGCTACGTCCAAGCCGTCACCTTCGCCGACGCAAACTCCTTCACCAACCGCTACGTCCAAGCCGTCACCTTCGCCGACACAAACTCCATCGCCAACCGCTACGTCCAAGCCGTCCCCTTCTCCGACCCTAACTCCATCGTCGACCGCTACCGCCAAGCCGTCCCCTTCTCCGACCCTAACTCCATCGCCGACCGCTACCGCCACACCGTCTCCGTCTCCGATCCCAACTCCCTCGCCGACTCCGACGCCCACACGGGAACCGACCGTTACACCCACGCCGTCACCGACACCCACGGCTACCCCTATACCAACTACGATACCCGGAAGTCACGCCGCAGTGGCCGAATTGTCCTGGATTGCTGATGGAATAACTGAGTTGGAGAGGTACGCCGTCGAAGCGCTAAGAACCATATCCTCCATCGATTCGGAGGAAGCTGCCATACTCTTGAGCTTTCCTTGGGTCGCAGCAGACGATATATCCACTAACGAAATGAGTGTCATGACTGACATACGCGACATGATGGAGGAGCACCCAGATTTGGCTAGGGAGGTGCTCGGTCTTTGGTGGGTGCAAGACGACATAGATAGGGCGGAAAGAGAAGCCGTCGTGCACATTCGCGATGTCGCCAGGAATAACCTGGAAGTGGCCCGGCGGGTCGTCAGGGCTCCGTTCATGGAGTCACCTTTTCTACAACGGGACGCGTATGCTCTGAGTGCCTTATATCACTGGACCGGCTCGTGGTGGGATGTGGGTCCAGTTCTATTGGAGCAACTCCTCAGCCAACCATGGTACAGCGACGGACTAGATGATGAAAAAGCCGCACTCTTGCATGCAATCCATCACGGCGGGAATGACGGCTTCCGGCAAGCTCTCTTCAAGGCCCACTATGTGGAATCTAAACATATTACTCTACCCAGGGCCGGCATTCTTGGACTTGCGGTAGTGAGGCATACTCCGTTCCCTTCGGACGACCACACGATGGCAACGCTGGAAGAAGGTGTACGGCTCATGGAGGAATTCATGGGTGCGCCGTTGCCTGTTGGCGACGTCATTCTGCTTCTCGTTGAGCCGGAGTTCTGGAATCAGGGATCCAAGGGGGAAATCTACAGGTTTTCTTACGGTGGCGGTAACGAAGACCCAGTCTATACTACAGCAATCATCCTTGCAGAGAACGCTGAGTCCGGTCCTCCGAAAGGGACCCTCTATCACGAATTGGGGCACTTCTACCTCGTGAACGGCCCGAGATGGCTCACAGAAGGCATAGCTGAGTTCTTGGAGGCCTACTCGGTGGCTCATACCGGTGGAGAAGATATGGAGGGACGACTAGCTCATTTGAATTCCTATGGTTCATGCGATACGGAGAACATCTGGCAGCACGTGAACCCATACAGGGGAGGGCAGTGCAACTACGAGCTAGGAGAGAAGTTCCTGCTCGGTATGTATGCGGCCTTGGGCCCGGAGGCTGTATCTGCTGCCTTGAGGGAACTGTATACTCAGTCGCTGATCTTCGAGAATCCGAATCACGACAGCGTATACTATGCGTTCAAAACAAATGTGCCGGTGGGGAAGGAACAGGCGTTTGATACCGCTTTTCGGAGATATCATGGAGGACCGGTCATAGACCGGGTGCTAGAAGATTCCCCGGATTTGCCTCCGTTGGTGGAGCTCTACAACGCCACCAACGGGGAACACTGGGTGAACAACCTACACTGGGTTAGCGACGGGCCTCTGGGTGCATGGCACGGCGTGGTTGCTAATTCGAGCGGCCAGGTTATAGCACTGGAGCTTTCTAAGAATGCCCTCACCGGAGAGATTCCCTCAGAACTGGAGAGCCTCTCCAACCTCTTGGGATTGAAGTTTCATGACAACGACCTGACAGGGCAGATACCTTCCGAGCTCAGCAACCTCAGGAATCTCGTGGAATTGGATCTGTCACATAACGAACTGACCGGGGAGATACCTGCCGAGCTTGGCAACCTCACTAGCCTCGAGAGATTGAATTTGGCTTGGAACAAACTTACTGGAACTATTCCGCCAGAACTCGGCAACCTAACGAATCTAAAGACTTTGATGCTCCAGGGAAACCAACTAAGTGGAGAGATACCACGGGAACTCGCCCACCTTTCTGATCTGGAGACCTTGTGGCTCATGGGAATCCAGTTCACAGGCTGTATAACCGCAGATTTTCCGGAGATTTGGGTTGAGGCGACAGGGCTTGAGCGCTGTGCGTCGGCAGAGGCGACCAGTCCATGATGCCGGAGTTTCTTCGTTAGGACGATCATTCAACAGCCAGAGGTGTCGGTGTGGCTGGAGAAGTAAATGAGAATGGCTCAGGCAATCGTTCTGAGGGAAGCATCGAACACGGTTCACTCCCAATTGCAACTCCGGTCGCTGAGTAGAACGCGAGCTGACCACGGAAGGGCACCGCTCAGAGCACGTTTCGTCCCTATTCCACAGACCTGGACACGAAACAGATATCAGCCCGCCCCTACTCGAACTCCACCGGGTTGACTACGGTGAACTCACGGTGGGCGAGGTGGCTGCGGACGAAGGTGACGTTCTCGTCCCACCACTCGCTGCCGTACATGGCAGCTTCCTTGCGCTCGATGTCCTCGGCGTCCTCGAAGGTGCGTATCCACGTGAACTGCGTCCCCTCGTCGTTCACCCAGGCCGACTCGACGCCGATGCCCATGCTCCGGCACAGGGGGACGATGTCCTCGCGAAATACCTTCAGCCAGTCGTCCATCATGCCCTTGTTGATCGTGTAGGTTCGCAGCTGAGCGATCATGTCTTACTCCTTGTGGTGGCGTCACCGTAGCGGTGAATGTCGCGGAAGTGTATCACGCCGTGTGGAGCATGGGAGTGGTACCATGTTGGCCGCGCGGAGGTCTCCCATCGAATGATCATCGACTCGCACGCATACTGTTTCGAGGCCGCTGACAGCCCTCGCGGTTACGCATCCGGAGAGGAGCATCTCCGCTGGGTGCAAAAGGCACAGGCGGGTCACCACCAGCCCGCGTTTCGCCTCCGTGACCGCGTCAAAGGTCCGTCCGACGTTCTCGACCCGAACAAGGGAGACCTCGACGACTTGCCGGATGTGAATTTTCGCATCGACAGGGCGGCGGGGCGCGTCCTGTGGGACTACCGAGGAGAGACGTACACGAAGCATTTCTACCCGCCCAATCTACGTAACCTCGAGTTCACGCCGGACAGCATGATCGGGGAGATGGACTACGCGGGCATAGACAAGGTCCTGCTCCACACGAACGCCATGCTGGGCCGCAGCAACGAGTACCAGGCGGAGTGCGTAGGACGATACCCCGACCGCATACTGTCGATGGCGCTGATCGACGAGCGACAGATTCACAATGACGTTGATGCGGTGATTGACGGCGTCACGACGGCCATCCGACGCCTTGGCCTGCACGCGATCAAGTTCGGCTCAGCCGGGTACACCCTCAGCGACGAGCCGTGGGATCGAGGACTATACGAAAACTTCTGGGAGGCTGTTTCGACGCTTGGAGTGCCCGTCTTATTCACCCTGAGTACCGGTCCAGCACGAGCCACCGAGGCACATCCCGACTCCTACGGACGGGAGAATTATATCGGCGAGCTCCGCATCTTAGCGCGGCTGATGGAGCGCTACCCGGACATGCTGTGCAGCATCACGCACGGGTTCCCGTGGCGCGTCTATATGGATGGTGACCGCATAGTCCTGCCCGAGGAGATATGGGAGCCGTTCGAGAACCCTAACCTGAGCCTCGAAGTGTGCTTCCCCGTCCGCATCGGTGACATCTACGACTATCCGTATCGCGAGGTGTGGCCGACGATGGAGGCGATGGTCGAGCGAATCGGACCGCGCCAGCTCATGTACGGCACGGACATGCCGTTCCAGAATCGCTTCTGCACGTACCGGCAGTCGAGGGACTGGCTTGTACGCCACTTCGCGCCTGCTACCGGACTGAGCGACGAAGACCTAGCCCTGATAATGGGAGGGACGGCTGCCCGTGTGCTCGGAGCGGACGATGAGTGATGCGAGTCTCTGGAGTCCTCTGGGCACTGATGGCGGGCACGTCGAGATCGTGGAGTACCGCCTCGAATGGGCCGAGATATTCGAGTGTGAAAGGGCGGCTATTCTCGCAAGGTGCAGCCCATGGGTGATGGAAGTCCATCACTTCGGGAGCACATCCGTGCCTGGGCTGGCGGCCAAGCCTATCCTGGATATCATGCCTGTCGTTGACAACCCCAGCGACGGCGAATGCGCTGTAGGGCCGATGACTACGCTAGGCTATCGGTATAGAGGAGAGAACGAGCTTCCCGGACGGTTCTACTTCGACAAGATTGTGGGCGGACGCACGGTCGTGCACTGCCACATGTATCCGCAAGACCACTCCGACGTGCGAAAACTGGTGGCCTTCAGAGATCGACTCAGGACGCATAGGGAGACCGCCTTCGATTACGAGCGGCTGAAAAGGGAGTTGGCCTCGAAGCACAGGGATGACCGTGTTGCCTACACCGACGGTAAGGGCGAATTCATCCGGGAGACCACCGACTTGGCCCTCGCCGACACACAGGACGGACAGGAGGAAGAACGATGATTATCGACTCACACGCCTACTGCTTCGAGGCGCTCGACAGCCCACGGGGGTACGCCTCCGGCGAGGAACACCTAGCGTGGGCGCAGGCGGCGAACGCCTCGCATCACCAGCCGGCCATGCGGATACCTGACGGGGAGATTGGGCCGTCCGAGGTGCTCGATCCCGCGGGTACGCATGACATCGACAAGCTCCCCGACCTGCGGTTCCGCGTCAACAAGCCGAGGGGGCGAGTCGTCTGGAACTGGGAAGGTAGAGAATATACGAAATATTTCCTGCCGCCGAATCTGCGGAACACGGAGTTCACGCCGTTCAGCCTGGACTCCGAGATGCACTACGCGGGGGTGGATGGCGTCCTGCTGCACACCGACCCGTCGCTCGTTCGGGATAGCTCGTACCTGCAGGAGATCGTCGAGCGTTTTCCCGGCAGGATGTACGCGATGGCGCCGGTGGAAGAATGGCGCATCATCGAGGAGACCGACGCCGTAATCGCGGAGACCGTACGGGCCATCGAGGAGCACGGGCTCCACGCTGTGAAGTTCATCCCTCCGCTGTGCTACAGGACGAGCGATGAGGCTTGGGATGACGGGCCGTATCGCCCATTCTGGGAGGCGGTGACCGCACTCGGCGTGCCCATCTTCTTCACGCTCGGCGCGGGTCCGGACGATCTCAAGGGAGTCAAGCGCACGAAGGCCCAGGAGCAACGCGGCTACCTCGACGAGCACCGGACGCTCATGCGCTGGATGGAGCGGTACCCTGACTCCGTGTGTAGCCTCACGCATGGGTTCCCCTGGCGGACCTTCCTGAACGACGAGCAGGAGGCCATTGAGTTGCCGGACGAGATCTGGGAGCCGTTCGTGAATTCGAACGTCAGCATCGAGGTCTGCTTCCCCGTTCGGCTCGGAGATATTTTTGAGTATCCGTACCGGGAGGTGTGGCCGACGCTAGGGGCGATGCTGGAACGCATCGGGCCGGGCAATCTCATGTGGGGGACAGACATGCCGTTTCAGAACCGCTTCTGCACCTACCGGCAGTCACGTCAATGGATAGAGGGGCAGTTCACGGACTGGGCTGGGCTGAGCGCCGACGACCTGTCGCTGATGATGGGTGGGACGGCGGCGCGGGTGCTGGGGGTGGGATAGCAGCTGAGAGGAGGCTCCCTCTAAAGGATACTCATTGAATCCTGAGCAGAAAATAAAGGAACTCCAGAATGCCTGGGCTAATTCAATGGGCATCTGGATCGATCCCAAGGGATACGTGCGGGATGCTGAAACCAACCTTCGTCGACCCTTATCGGCTTGCGCTCTAAAGGGCTTCAGTAGAGGCGCTGGGTCGGAGTTAGCCGGACACATGAAGGCCCTGCATTCCTCATCGGCACTGGTGGCAAACTTCTTTGATTATTGGACAGGCAACGACAAGAACGGTCTGTTGTCCGCGTTAGAAATAGATGAGTGCAACGCCGAATCATTGGAGTTCGAGGCGCAATTCCCGACCGGTCTTGGTGGCACGCCGCCTCATCTTGATGTGGCAATAGCCATAAGCTCCGGTGCGGTCATCGGGATTGAGAGCAAGTTTACCGAGCACATGACACGTTCAACCAGAGGCAAGTCTAAGTTTGAACCGTCGTATTTTCCCCATTCCGGCGGTCTTTGGGCAGGTGTGGAATTATCCGAGTGTCAAGGTCTAGCCGAAGAACTGCATGACCGGCGACACAAGTTCGAGTACCTGGACCCTTGGCAGTTGCTTAAGCACGCCCTGGGGTTGGCGACGCAGCTGCATGACCAATTTAGCCTCTATTATCTTTACTACGACTATCCAGGAGAGCGGTCGGAAACACACAAAAGGGAGATTTGGAGCTTCGCCAACCGTGTAGGGGAAGAGGTACGATTTAAGGCATTATCTTACCAAGAAGCATTTGGCCGGTTAGGCGCTCTCGTTCGGACGGATGCCGACTATCTGGATTACATCGACTACTTGGGTGCCAGGTACTTTCCTCCTACGTAACATCAATTTGGCGTGATGCACCATATTCCCGCCGACTGGACTCTCTGGATTCCTGCCTTCGCAGGAATGACGGTGGGTGGTTGTTGCTCTGGCCGTGCATTCCGATGATCACGGCGCTGTCATAACAGAGCTGGCGTTACTTGAACATGGGGATGACTTCGCGGCCGAAGAGGTCGATGGAGGTCATGACCTTTTCGTGGGGAATCATGTCGGTCTGCATGACCATGAGGACCTGGTCGGCCCCGCTTTCCTCGTGGGCGCGAATTCCTGCCGCGCAGCTTTCTGGGTCGCCCGCGATGATGATGCCGCGCTCGGCCAGGGTGGCGGGCTCCAGTTTCTCCCAGATTGCGCGGGCGGCGTCTTCGTCGGACTCGGACGCGGCGCCAATGAGGAAGTTGTCGAACTCGCGCTGGAGGTGATCGGGCAGACCACCCCACGCCTCCAGCAGGTTTTTGTACACGTCGCGCCGTCCCTGCACGTAGGGACGATCAGGGCCGAAGAACGACCTGATGGCGTCGGCGCCAAGCTTCTGCGCCTCCACGTTGTCCTCGCCGCAGTAGCCGATGGTGAAGTTGCCCCATCTGTCGTTGACGACATCGCCGACGGGGTTCGCGTTTTGGACGTTCTTCCGGTACTCCTTGATGTGCTCGGTGTAGTTAGCCGGGGCCTCGGAGGAGAAGGCCAGGACTCCCAGCCCCTTCTCCGCCGCGATGGTGTAGGTCTCCGGCTGCATGGCGGCCACCCACATCGGAGGATGGGGCGACTGCTGTGGCTTCGGATGGATTCGTCGCGGGGGGATGTTCCAGAACTTGCCCTCCCACTGGAACTCCTCCTTCTCGCGCCAGATGCCGCACACCACGTCGAGGGCCTCGTCCCAGATGGCGCGGGTGTCGCGGGGGTCGATCTCGAATCCCTGCTGCTCGTAGGAGTTGCTCCTGCCCGTGCCGAAGTCGATGCGTCCGCCGGACACGTGGTCGGCCATGGCGACCTTCTCGGCGACGCGGATCGGGTGCTCGTGGGGCAGGACGACGACGCCGAAACCGAGGCGGATGCGCTTGGTGGCCGTCGCGAGGGCCCCGATGATTACCTCGGGCGCTGAGGACCCGGAAAAGGTTGTGAGGAAGTGGTGCTCGACGAACCAGACGTAGTCGAAGCCGACCTTGTCAGCCAGAACGCACTGCTCGATGGTCTCCTCTATCAGCGCCTTTTCGTCGACGACCCCATCGGGCGTGGGCCGCTGCATTTCGTAGATGATCCCAAAGTCCATCCCGTACACCCCTCGCGCAAGTTGGTGCGCATCCTACGAGTCGGTGAAAGGGGTGTCAACCGCGACGGTCGGACCTCGCCGGTCGGGCGTAAAGTGCCGGGCGGACCTCGCCGGTCGGGTGTGAGGGGATTTACCGTAGAGGACACGGAGAGCACGGGGGGGGGGGCGATTTGGCCTGACATTTCCGGACATATCCGGACACTCTTAGCATAGGTGGGGGGATTCACCGCAATGGGGACGGAGTGCACAGGGGGGGTCTGTTTTGGCCTGACATTTCCGGACATATCCT
>JAPOPA010000110.1 GCA_026713145.1 Chloroflexota bacterium | reverse complement strand
TACTGAAACGAGAGGTCTCGGCGCTGGAACGTGAACGCAATGAGGCTGTCGCCATCATAGACTGGCGCTTCTCCACTCAGGACGCTCGCACTAAACTTCAACATATCTATCCATCACATTCAGATTGAACCGGTACTAGTCTCTGATGAGGAGGCCGCCCAGCAGGACTGAGCCGGTGATGACGAGGTCGGGCGTGTTGTCGAGGGGAGCGTCGTCATCGGCAGGGTGACGGACTGGGGGTCTTCTGTCGTCGACGCCGCCTGCTATGGGACGGATGTCTTTCTTCACGTTCCAGTGTTGGGGCAAGGATAACTCGACGCCGCCGAGGATGGCGTTGACGTGGATGCGGGCGGGCTTCTCAATGACGGTGGTCTGCCGGAGGTCGACGGAGACGCCGCCCAGGAATGCGGTGAGGCGGCCGCCGCGAAAGTACTGTGAGACGCTGCGGTCGGTGATCCCTCCAAGGGTGGCGTCGGCGTCGATGCGGTCAGGGTCGAGGTTTGCTCCGTTGGCGCGGGCGTGACTTTTTCTCGTCAGGAGGAGTATCAAGACTATGGAGGAGATGGCGGACGTAACGAGTATGAGATGTTTCAAGCTGCCCTCCCCCTCTGGATACCGGCCCCTGCCGGTATGACGGCTGTGCCTGGGTCCTTAAGAACCGGGTATCGTCTTGGCGGGATGGTATCATACGGGCGGATGAGCGGACGGGTGAGGAGCACCCTGCCGCAGTCTCAGCCCATGCAGAACGGACGGCAGCTATGGCGTACTACCTATTGATTGAGGCCGAAGTACTGAAACCCGAACAGTATGCGGTGTACCGGGAGGCGGTCACTCCTATCATCGAGCAGTACGGAGGGCGGTTTCTTGTGCGAGGCGGCGAGGTGGAGTTGTTCGAAGGGGAATACAACGGGCGACGCCGAGTGGTGATCGAATTCGACTCCAAGGAGGCGGCGCGAGGCTTCTGGGACGGGCCGGAATACGCGCCGGTGAAGAAGCTGCGCGAGGGGGCGGGCGTCGGTGGCGTGATCGGGGTTGAAGGTGTGTGACCGCATTCTATTTGTCGTTTGAGCAAACTTTTGACCACATCTAATCTTTTCCGATTCTCGTCGCACGATTCAGAACATATAAGTTTCATCTTGGTGTCCTGAATCGACGAAATGGGGGCAAGCTCCCGCGTTTTTCCGCCTTTTGCGCGGACTGAAAGGCCCTTGGAGGCGTTTTAGCAATAGCGTGATATTTGTTTCCATCCGACCGGGAAAACCTTCCCCTCGGACGGATGCTTGAAATTCGCTGTTTGCCGCAAGCCCTCCAGCTTGTCGGCTCGTCGAAAAAATGGTAGAATATCGACGTGAGCGTCGATAGCTTGAAGGGAACCAGCGTTTTCGTAGGTCGAACAGGGAGGCAACGATGCACCTTCCGACACTTCGTAGACTGGACGAGCGCTTATTCGGCTCCCTGCGGTGAGTCCGCCCAAACGCCCTAAGGATGAGATGACAACAACCTCAGATCGACTTAGGGCTTTAATCGCTAGACAAAGTATAAGAATCGATAAACGCACAGTGCGGGAAACTTTCATAACCGCGCCTCTTCAGGAGGAATAATGGCGACTCAACAGATGGATCCCACGTCCGAGGCCTACACCGCCGAGGATATCCAAGTTCTCGAGGGGATGGAGGCCGTCCGCCGCAGGCCGGGAATGTACATCGGCGGGACGGACCAGCGAGGTCTGCATCAGCTTGTATACGAGCCGGTGGACAATGCCGTAGACGAGTTCATGGGTGGGCACTGCACCAAGGTCGTCATCACCATCGACGACGAGGGCGTTGTCACGGTCGAGGACGACGGGCGAGGCATCCCGGTCGACACGCACCAGACCACGCAGGTCTCCGCCGTAGAGACGGTCATGACGACTCTCCACGCCGGAGGCAAGTTCGGCGGGAAGGCTTACTCGGTCTCTGCAGGGCTGCATGGTGTAGGCGTTTCGGCAGTCAACGCGCTGGCGGAGTGGCTGACGGTGGACGTGTTCCTAGGCGGCCGGCACTACCACCAAGACTTTGCGCGGGGCGCGGCACAGTCTGACCTTACGTCCGAGCCTCTTCCGGCGGACGACATCAAGAAGACGGGCACGGTCATCACCTTCAAGCCGGACGCGGAGATATTCGAAGAGATCATCTACGACTTCAACACCCTGGCCCAGCGGTTCAAGGAGATCGCGTACCTGAACAAGGGGTTCAGGGTGGTGTTCCGCAGCATGTGGGATACCGAGCAGTCCGAGGACGGCATGAGCATGAAGGAGGTGTCCTACCACTTCGAGGGTGGGATCGCCGAGTTCGTGGACTCGCTGAACAAGGCGCGGACGCCGCTGCACAAGGACCCGGTGTACGTCGAGCGAAAAGCCGAGACGACGATAGTGGAGGCGGCGCTCCAGTGGAACGATGGGTTCTCGGAGTCGGTCTTCGCTTTTGCGAACACGATCAACAACATCGACGGCGGGTCGCACCTGACGGGCCTTCGGGCGGCGGTGACGCGGGTATTGAACGACTACGGTCGCAAGCAGAAGATTATCAAGGACGGTGAGGCGAATCTCTCCGGTGAGGACACGCGCGAGGGTCTTGCTGCCGTCGTGAGCGTGAAGGTGCCGGAGCCGCAATTCGAGGGGCAAACGAAGCGAAAGCTGAACAACCCCGAGGTGCGGGCGCATGTCGAGACGGTGGTTGCCGACGCGCTGCTGTTCTACCTGGAGAACCACCCGCAGGACGCCAAGCGCGTCATCGACAAGTGCCTGCTTTCCCAGCGAGCTCGAGAGGCGGCGCGGAAGGCCCGCGAGCTCATCACGCGCAAGAACGCCATGGACGGCGGGTCACTCCCCGGCAAGCTGGCAGACTGCTCGGACAAGAACCCGGAGAACTGCGAGCTGTACATCGTGGAGGGTGACTCCGCGGGCGGGACGGCGAAGATGGGCCGGGACAGGATGTACCAAGCTATCCTGCCGCTGAGGGGCAAGATCCTCAACGTGGAGAAGGCGCGCGAGGACAAGATGCTCAACCACGAGGAGATCAAGGCACTCATCATCGCCATCGGGGCCGGGCTGGGCGAGGACTTCGACGTCGCAAAGCTGCGGTATCACCGCATCATCATCATGACTGACGCGGACGACGACGGGGCACACATCCGCACGCTGCTGCTGACGTTCTTCTACCGCCACATGCATCCGCTCGTCGCGCAGGGCTTTCTCTACATCGCGCAGCCGCCCCTGTACAAGATCAGCGGCGCCAGGGCGTCGCGCTGGGCGTACAGCGAACGAGAGCGGGAGCGGTACGTTAAGGAACTCTCGCGAAACGGGTCGGCCAAGACCAGGATCAACATCCAGCGGTACAAGGGCCTCGGCGAGATGAGCGCCATTCAGCTTTGGGAGACGACGATGGACCCGGAGAAGCGCACACTGCTCCAGGTGGAAGAGCACGGTGGAGCGGAGGCCGACGAGCTGTTCTCGATTCTGATGGGCGACGCCGTCGCGCCGCGCCGCGAGTTCATCGAAGAGCACGCGTTGGACGTCGAAGTCGACGCTTAGGGGTTGGCGGAATTCGACACGCCTGGAAAAGCGTACACTTGGACATTTATTCGATACAACGTATCATATGCGACAGATTTGGCATGCGTGACGGGGAATAGTGTGCCTTTGCACACTATCTCATGTCGCTAAAGAAGGGAGTAATACTAAAGAAGGCTAATCTGATGGAGGACTAGCAACTCGCCGCATGTATTGGACGACTGCGCCATATTCACGGCCCTCGAGTTCGGCCGGGCCGGCATGTTCAATGTCTTCGAGTCCGCCAAGCTTACTTGTCCAGCGGCCTGTGTGTAGTTGACGAGCCATGTGCACAACATAGCCGGAGGGTGACTCGTAGATTGCAACCTTCTCGAAGCCTTCTTCGAGAGACCCGTTGGCACACCGCTCGTAGCCTAGCGTACCGAAAGCCGAAATATATGCTCCGAGTCCGTAGTCCATGGGGACTTCCGGCGGCCAATAGCTGTCGATGTCGGGCGACCACCAGCGATTGGCTTCCCCGGCTGCCCAAGCAATGCAGTTGTAACGTGCTTCCTGTGGGCTAGTTACGCGGTAGTCGAGGAGGGCAGGGAACAGTTCACGCAGTCGATCAGTCAAACTCAGTCTTGCGGAATCCAGTATCAGATGTACAATTTGCGTCTACCCCAGTCGAGCCAAGCAGCCGTCATGGCGTCAACATCGCCTCGGTCCTCCGGACGTACTGGGGATTCTCCGGCTATGGATCTAAGAGCCCAGAACCACTGTGATGATGATTCTTCCAAGTCGCGCAGGATGAAAGGAATAGCTTCATTACCCATTCCAATGATCTCTTGGTACGCACGATGCTTAGCAATCGCGACCACAGAAGAGAGATGCTCCGTCTCTTGCTTCCACTCGGCGGCAAGACGTTCAAACTCCGCCTGGAGTACTGTCGCGGTACCTACAGAATCGCTTGAAATGGGAGACATGACCGTGACTCCGGAGTATCTTGCAGCAGCTAGGAAGATACGTGCTTGACTCTACTGTGAAGCTGTGAAGAAATGTTGTCAAGCTGTTGAAGGAGGCGTCGTGACTTCACCAGTCGCAGATATGGTTCCGGGCATCAATGAGTTCCAACACCTCCAGTCTAGGTAGAATGCCGAAAACGAACACGCTCCGACGGGTTTAGAGACACGCTCTGGAGTAGGGAGTAACTGACATGCAATACCTTCAACTTCGCAACTGGATGGTCGTCGCCGTACTTGCAGGCGCATTCGCGTTCTTGTTGGTCGGGTGTGGGCAAGGGGATGAAGATGAAGGAGCGACAGTCGTGCCACCGACAACGACGGTCGTGCCGCCTACTGCCACGGTTGTGCCACCTGTAGCGACGGTCGTGCCGCCGACAGCGACGGAAGTGCCACCTACGGCTACGGTCGTACCACCTACTGCCACGGTCGTGCCGCCGACAGCGACGGTCGTGCCAGCCATGAGGAACGAGGATGAGGAAGAGGATGCGACGGTCCGGCAGCTGTTGAGTAACGCCGATTTGTTCGAGTACAAAATAGGGAAGCAGGGCGGCGCTCTAACTTTTGCCACTATTAGCGACCCGCTCACCTTCAACTTGGCAATCGCCAATGATGCGTCGTCGTCCGGCGTTCTGGGGAACCTGTTCGAGGGGTTGACCGAGATCTCTTGGCTGACGGACGAGGTGGAGCCGGCGCTGGCAGAGTCGTGGACGCACTCCGACGACGGGTTGACCTGGACGTTCAACATTCGGAGGGACGTGAATTGGCATGACGGGCAGCCGTTCACGGCCCACGACGTGGAATTCACCTTCAACAAGATCATCTACAACGATGAGATTCCGGCGAGCAGCCGTCCCGCGTTCACTTTCCGGTATCTGGAGGACGGAGAGTGGACACAAGGAACGATGACCGTCACGGCGCTGGACGACTACACGGTATTGTGTGAGCTTCCGGTCTCGTTCGCGCCGTTCCTGCGCTCGATGGGCACGGCGGTCTATCCGAAGCACCTCCTCGAACCGTTCGTGGACGAGGGTACGTTTGTCGACGCATGGGACATCTCGACGGATCCGGAGGAGATCATCGGAACAGGACCGTTCACCATAAGTCTCTACGCGCCGGCAGAGCGGGTGGTGCTCAAGCGGAACCCGAACTACTGGCTCAAGGACGACGACGGCAACGCACTGCCCTACCTGGACGAGATCATTCACATCATCGTGCCCGATTTGGAGACGGAGCTCATTAAGTTCCGCGCGGGCGAGACGGACGTGCACGGCGTATTGGGAGAGGACTTCGCGACGCTCGAACCGCTGCAGGAGCAAGAGAACTTCACCATTCACAAGCGCGGGCCAAATTTTGGAACGACGTTCCTGGTCTTCAACATGAACTCGGGATCTAGTCCGGAATCGGGCGAGCCGTACGTAGACGCAGTGAAGCTGAACTGGTTCCAGAACAAGCAGTTTAGACACGCCGTGGCACACAGCATGGACAAGGACACGATTATCGAGGAAGTCCAGCACGGGCTCGGCTACCCGCAGTGGTCGTCCATCAGCCCTTCGGCCGGGGACTTCCACAACCCGGACGTTCGCAAGTACCCGTACAACATCGAAACGGCCAATGAGATCCTGGACGGCATTGGCTGGAAGGATACCGACGGGGACGGTATACGCGAAGATGACGCGGGTAACAAGATCGAGTTCTCGCTGGTGACGAACACGGGAAACAGCGTGCGCGACAGAGCTTCTCAGATCATTCAAGAGGGACTCACGAAGATAGGGGTCCAGGCGAACTACGAAGCAATCGAGTTTGGGGACCTCGTTGGACAACTTACGGCTACCTATGACTGGGAGGCCATAGTCATTGGCCTGACCGGCGGGACAGAGCCGCACGGCGGTATCAATGTCTGGCACAGCAGCGAGTCGTTACACCTGTGGAACCCGAACCAGGAGGAGCCGGCGACGGACTGGGAGGCCGAGATCGACAACCTGTACATCGTCGGGAGCCAGGAGCTCGACCGGGCCAAGCGTGTGGAGCACTATCATCGCGCCCAGGAGATCGCCTCAGAGAACTTGCCGGTGATCTACACGACACTCTCAGAACGGCTGGCCGCTGTGCGTAACATCTTCGGCAATACGACGCCGACGCTGTACGGGATATGGGATTCGCGGTACTTGTATCGGACGGATAGGTAGGACCCCCTCTCTGTATCTCTCCCCCGTCGAACGGGGGAGAGACTTTTGTATAGTAAAGCGCTTGTCAAACTCTGTCGCAGGAGCGGCGGCGGAGACTTGGGCGGGTGCGGCGGCAGACATAGCGTGGTACTCTGAAGAGGAGACTTCCCAGTTGTGCTAGCGAAGGTGAAACCATGCGTCAGGTAGTTCTCCATCCGGGTGAAGACGGCTATTGGGTTGCAGAGTGCCCCAGCCTGCCGGGTTGCATCAGCCAGGGAGAGAGCAAGGAGACCGCCATCGCCAATATCAGGGAGGCGATCGAAGAATATGTCGCCGCTCTCGAGGACGATGGCCTGCCGGTTCCTAAGGAACAGTTCGCAACGCTCCTCGTAGCCGTATGAGCAGACTTCCCAGGGTATCGGGGCGAGATTGCGTTAATGCTCTCGCTAGAACGGGGTTCTACACCAGACGACAGCGTGGCAGCCACATCATACTCCGCCGAGACGACCCATTCGCTCAACTGGTGGTTCCTAACCACAAGGAATTAGACCGGGGCACGTTGCGCGCCATCATCAGGCAAGCGGGATTGAGCGTGAATGAGTTCGTTGAGTTGCTGTGAATCCTTTCTCTTTTACGCTAGATTCGCAAACCAGCACGAACCCCGAGTAAAACGCCAGATCGATGCCGCGTTGAGTGTCATTGGCCGGGAGCTCCACGTGAGCGCTCCGGCGCGGAAGTAGACGCGTAAAGCTCGTCGCCTACTCCAGCCAGTTTCCGGTGTCGATGTAGCGTTTGGCGGCTACGGCGGCGGTGGCGCCGTCGCCTGCGGATGATGCCAGGAGGGCGGCGGAGTTCTGGCGGATGTCTCCTACTGCGAATATGCCCTCTGCCGGGGTGCGCATCCAGATATCGGTCTTGACGTGTCCGGCTGCGTCGAAGGGGACGACGCCGTCGAGGAAGCCGGTGTTCGGTTCCAGTCCCACGAAGACGAAGAGGCCTGAAAGGTCAACCCTAGAAGCCTCGGCCGAACCGGTGTGACGGGTGTTGACTCCTTCGAGCATGTCGTCGCCCAGTAGGGCCGTGACTTCGATATTGGGGCGCAACTCGATCTTGGGGTCTGTTTGAATGCGCTGTTGGAGGAAGGCCTGACCGTCGAGGTCAGCGTCGCGGTGGAATATCATCACCTTGGCGGCGAACTCCGTCAGGGCGAGCGCCTCGTCGATGGCGGAGTCGCCACCGCCGACAACTCCGACAACCTGATCGGAGAACAAGGGGCCGTCGCAGGACGCGCAGTTGGATATGCCTGAGCCGTAGAAGTCATCCTCACGGTCCAGTCCGAGCTTCTTGAATGAGGACCCGGCGGCAATGATGACCGACTTGGCGCGGACATCGCCGTCGTCCTTGCAGACGAGCCAGTGGAAGCCGTTGGGTTCGAGGCCGGTGACCTCGGAGAGGGCGATCTCCACGCCTGCTTGGAGGGCCTGATCTTGGAGGCGCTCGCTGAGCTCGACGCCGGAGACGGGACCGACGATGCCGGGCATGTTCTCGATGTGGGTGGCGTTGAATATCTGGCCGCCGGGCATCATGCGCTCGACGAGGAGGCAGCGCAGACCGGAGCGGCCCGCATGGATTGCGGCTGAGAGGCCGGCGATCCCGCCACCGACGATGACCGCGTCGTACGTCGAGTCGGGCATGGTATTCACCGCGTACTCCCCTACCCTTCCGCCTGCCTAGACATGCGGGAGAGTCGGTTCGCTACAGCAGACCCTCGTCGCGGAAGTCGTCGATGGTGCGCTCGAGGGCTTGGACAGTGGCGTCGATGTCTTCCTCGGTGTGGGCGGCGCTGAGGAGGTAGCGGTCGAAGCCGTCGACGCCGTGGTTGTACATGGCGAGGACTCCGTGCTTTTTGAGGTCGGCGCGCGGCTCGACCTCATCGTAGCGCAGGGAGTAGATCTCCTCCTCGTCGGCCAGTTCCAGGCCGATGCGGAGGAGCACAATGGAGGCAACGCCTGTTGCTATGCCGGGGACTTCCTTGCGCGTGAGGACTTCGTTCATGCCCTGCTTGAGTTGCTCGGCTCGTTGGGTGGCGACATCGTTGATGGGACGGTCCTTGACGTATTCGAGTGCGGTCACGCCCGCCGCGGCGGAGAGCGGGTTGGCGTTGAAGGTGCCGTTGTGGGCGATCCTGCCGTTGTCGTTGAAGTCGGCATCGTCGCGGAACTGGATCATGTCGATGATGTCGGCCTTGCCCGCGACACATGCGCCGGGGAGACCGCCGCCGAGAATCTTGGCGTGGGTCGAGAGATCGGGCACGACGCCGTAGTAGCCGGACGCTCCGTTGCGGGAGGTGCGGAATCCGGTGACGACCTCGTCCATGATGTAGACGACGCCGTTCTGCTCGGTCACCTGCCGTAGCTCCTCGAGGAAAGTGGGGTTGATAGGCTCCTGGCCCATGTGCGCGCCGGTGGGTTCGAGGATGACTCCCGCGACATCGCCGCCTGCGATGGCCTGCTCGACCTGCGAGATGTCGTTCGGCTCGAGGACGATCATCGAATCGACGACGCCGTCAGGGACTCCGCTGGTGGCGGCCCATCCGGGCACAGCGTAGTCGCTCCAACCG
>JAPOPA010000265.1 GCA_026713145.1 Chloroflexota bacterium | reverse complement strand
GCCGTTTCGACCGCCGCCAGGTCGGTCCCCGGCTCCACGGTCAGCACCAGGTCGTTGACCTGACCCTGCCGCCCGGACAACTCCTGGGCGGTCTCGATGGACGTGAAGATGACGGCCAGATTCGCCTGCCCGAAGAAGCCGCCGTCCTCGACGATCAGGAAGTACTCCGGGGAAACGGCGTGCCCGACGTACAGGGCGGCGACGTCGCCGCCGAGGCGCAGCTCGCCCTCATCGGGAAGCTCGTAGAAGACGCCGAAATTGCGCTCGATCAGTACGACGGGTTCACCGAACTCCGTCTCCTCGAGCTCCCTCCCCGTCATGAGCTCGACGCCATTCACGCTGGGGCCGCCGTCCGACATATCGACGCCGATGACCCTTGCCCGCACGAATATGGAGCCGCCGCCGGTGTCCACCTCGACCTGCGTCGGCGTAATGAGCCGCTCCTCCACCGCCTCCACACCGTCGATGCCCTCCGCGATGGCCGCCAGAGAACCCTGCGGGAGGAAACCGTCCCCGCTCGGTCGCGCGCGGATGTCATACATGTTCGTTAGGGCGAGGCTCGCGTCGTTCGAGGCGAAGCGCCACTGGGTAACGCTGCTGAGGCCGGAGAACATGCCCGTCCCGATGGCGATCATAAAGGCGATGCCAACGACCTGCACCCAGCGGGATTTTGCGTCGCGAAGAGCCCAGCGCAGCCTCAGTGCCAGCATTCAGCCACCTTTACCAACGCAGTTCGGAGAGCGGTGTCTTGCCGCCCTCAGGCGGGCCGTCGCTGATGATGTGTCCGCTGCTCATCTCGACAACCCTGTCGGCGATGCGCGATATCTCCCGGTTGTGGGTGACTACCAGCACCGCACGGTCGGCGGAGGCCTGCGCAATCAGGAGTTCCAGTATCTGCGCTCCGGTCCTGAAGTCGAGTTCTCCCGTCGGCTCGTCGGCCAGCAGTACGGGATTGCCCGTGGCCAGGGCCCTGGCAATGGCGACGCGCTGTTGCTCGCCGCCGGAAAGCTCGTGGGGGAAATGGTCGGTCCGGTGGCCGAGACCGACGGATTCGAGCACGGAATCGGGAGATACGCTGCCGCGCTTCCCCGCAACGTCCACGCCGAACTCGACGTTCTCCAGGGCGGTGAGTCCGGGGAACAGGTTGAAGCTCTGAAAAATGAAGCTCACGGTCTCGCGACGCAGGGCAAAAAGCTCCGAGCGCGATGCGGCGGTAATGTCGCGACCGCCCACCGACACGTTGCCGGATGTGGGCGTGTCTAACGCGCCGATGATGTTAAGAAGCGTCGTCTTCCCGCTTCCCGAAGGGCCAAGTACCACTACGAATTCGCCGTCCGCCACGTGCAGTTCGATGTCGTCCAGCGCCCGAACCTCGACCGGCCCGACTTGGTAGTACTTCGATATTCCAACCAGGTCTATCAAGCGTCTAGCCCTTTTGTACTTTGGGTGGCGAGTACTTTACCATATGATGTAGGAATGGAGCCTCCAATGATCAACCAACCCGGCGAGAGTCTTAGAGTTGGAGTCGAACGGTCAAGGCAAATGAGTCAAACCATGAAAGGGGCCGCGACAGTTTGACGGAATTCAGAATCTGTCCTGCGTCTAATGCGGGGTAGAGCGAACTTGCATCCGGCAAGCCGGACAGCAAGGACGCCTCTACTGAGGATGACTCCTGTGTTCTCACGGTGTCTCATTTGCTTTCACTTTAGTCTCTTGGAGCCTCGACGACCCGGGGACGTTTGGCCACCGGATGGCCGACGAAGTGTGGTACTTGGTCTGGAAATCGAGACATTGTGCCAGCCCTGACTAGCCCAAAAATCCGGCAAAACTCCCCAATAATGAGAACCAGTCTCAGTGAAAGCCATGCAGTAATTTGTGAAGCGTTTCCGGCAATTATTCTAGTGATAGTGAGTATCAGTTAGTGCCCCGTCTGTACTACGAATTTGGCCTTTAACTGAGACTGTTCCTCTTGTCAAGCACTCGTGTCCGTGTGACAATCGCTCATAAGAAACCCCTTGAATTCTGCCGCAAGGCAACCGTTTAAGGGCCACATGGAGGACTAAAAATGGGACACGATACCCACGAGTGTGACGCCCACGAACATCACGCTCACGAGCACGATATGCACGAGTGTGATACTCACGAGCACCACGGCGAACCTGGACACGAGCACGACATGCATGAGTGTGACGAGCACGAGCATCACCCTCATGAGCACGATGCACATGAGTGCGACGACCATGAGCATCACGGTCATGGACATGATCATGATGGTCACGGCCAGGGGCATGATGATCACGAGTGTGATGGCCACGAGCATCACGCTCACGAGCACGACACGCACGAGTGCGACACTCACGAGCATCACGGCGAGCCTGGTCACGAGCACGACATGCACGAATGTGACACCCACGAGCACCATGCGCATGTGCACGACGATCACGAGTGCGACGACCACGAGCACCACAGCCACTAGAAACGTCTCTCGAAGCGGGTCTCATTTGGAACCGCTTCTTAGAGAATTTGAAGGCCCGGCGTTTGGGAGTATCTTGAGCGTCGGCCTTCATCGTTTATTGACTTCCTGCAAGGCGGGAAGTAAGCTTTACGCCACTTCGCCCCATTCGAGTTTGATAGGGCAATTGCGCAGTGTGGCCGGAGGTACTGTAGACTTGAGGACTCTCAAGGCTAGTTCCGAAACAGTGCGACGATTCATAGGCTCACTAGTGATCTCGCCTAGGCTCGTGCCTGTTGCCGAAGGTCCTGCAATGTACTTTGCGTCTCTCTCCGGAAGCGCCGGCTCCGACGACCACGAGCACCACGACCACGGCGGTCACGAAGATCACGAGCACCACGACCACGAGTGCGACGAGCATGAGCACCACGGTGATGAGCCGGGCCATGTGCACGACCCTCACGAGTGTGACGGCCACGAGCACCACGGCGGGCACGAAGGTCACGACCACGGTGATCATGACGACCACGAAGGCCATGACCACGGCGATCATGACGACCACGAGGGCCATGACCATCACGATCATGACGACCACGAGGGCCACGACGACGGCGATCATGACGACCACGAGGGTCATGACCACGGCGATCATGACGACCACGAAGGCCATGACCATCACGATCATGACGACCACGAGGGCCACGACGACGGCGATCATGACGACCACGAGGGTCATGACCACGGCGATCATGACGACCACGAGGGCCATGACCACGGCGGTCACGACCATGCCCACGACCTGAGGGGTGCGAGCCGCAGGAACCTCACAATTGCCTTGGTGCTGATCTCGACCTACATGCTGGCCGAGGTGGTGGGAGGCATTTTGTCGGGTAGCTTGGCCCTCATAGCCGACGCGGGCCACATGCTCACTGACGCCGCCGCGATCGCGATGGCGCTGGTCGCCATGTGGATTGCGGAGCGCGTAGCGACCGCCGAGCGCACTTTCGGCTACGAGCGCACCGAAGTGCTGGCGGCCATGCTCAACACAATCGCGCTATGGCTGATCGCAGGATGGATCGTGTTCGAGGCGTACCATCGGTCCTTCGGCACGGAAGATCCTCACGTCGACGGGCTGCCGGTGCTAATCGTAGGCACCGGGGGACTCCTCATAAACATTGCCGCCGCGTGGGTGCTGCACCGGTCCTCAGGCCACAGCATGAATGTCGAGGGAGCATTCCAGCACGTCCTGGCCGACTTGATGGGCTCTGTCGGCGTCATTATCTCGGCGATACTCATCTTGTTCTTCGCCCAGGACAACCCCGCCGACGCACTCTGGGGCTTCAATTGGTTCCTTGTCGACCCGATCCTGAGCGTCCTTATCGCCCTGCTTATTCTGTGGAGCAGTCGACACCTGATGTTCACCGTCATGAACGTGCTGCTCGAAGGAACGCCCCAGCATATAGACGCATATGAACTCTGCAACGAGATTGAAGAGGTCGAGGGCGTAACCCTCATCCACGACGTGCACATCTGGACGATAACTTCGGGAAGCGAGGCGTTTACCGCACACATTCTCGTCGACCCCTCGTACGAGGGCGGCAATGAAGTTATTCGCACGACGGTACAGGACCTAATTCACAACCGGTACGGCATCTCGCACGCTACGATTCAGTTGGAGCAAACTGGGGCCACCTGCAAAGAGGACCATCACGTGGACCACCTGCTGCACACGAGCCGGCCGAGCGCCAGCTAGTAGAAACATCCTGCATCCCGTTCCCCTTCTGATTCGCTTGTCCCTCACTATGTGTGCCACGGCTGCTGAATAGAATTGTCTCCTCAAGTCCTCGACCTGCTGAAGTCCCACTTCGGGTATGAGACCTTCCTGCCGCTGCAGGAAGAGATCGTGCGTCACGTGCTTGGCAAGGAACATTGCCTCGTGCTGATGCCGACGGGTGGAGGCAAGTCGCTGTGCTACCAGCTGCCCGCCCTGAGTCTCGATGGACTGACGCTCGTGGTCTCCCCGCTCATTGCACTCATGAAGGACCAGGTGGATGCCTTACGGGGGAACGGCATCCCGGCGGCTTTCGTGAACAGCAGCTTGACGGCATCCGAGATCAGTGGCATCCACTCGGCCGCGCTCACTGGGCGAATCAAGATACTTTACGTCGCACCCGAGCGCTTGGTGGTTCCCGGCTTCGTATCGTTCCTCGATTCCGCATCGGTCAGCCTGATCGCAGTCGACGAAGCGCACTGCATCTCCGAGTGGGGGCACGACTTCCGGCCCGACTACAGGAACCTCAAGGCCCTCCGCGCTCGGTTCCCCGACGTACCCTGCATCGCCCTTACCGCGACGGCAACTGAGCGCGTCCGGAAGGACATCGTCACACAGCTCGATATACAAGGTGACAGGACGTTCCTGTCCAGCTTCAACCGCGAGAATCTGACCTACACCGTGCTGCCGAAAAGCGACCATTTCAGTGAACTGCTAAAGCTGCTAAACAAGCACAAGGGCGAATCGGCAATCATCTACTGCTTCTCGAGAAAGAGCACTGAGGAACTGGTCGAGGACCTGGCAGACGAAGGCCTGAGCGCGCTGCCTTATCACGCCGGACTCGACCCGTCGATCCGACGCTCTAACCAGGAAAGGTTTATCCGAGACGAGACTCCGATCATCGTTGCCACCATCGCGTTCGGTATGGGCATCGACAAGCCCGACGTTCGCCTCATCGTTCACTACGACATGCCCAAGAGCGTGGAAGGCTACTACCAAGAGACGGGCAGGGCGGGACGCGACGGTCTGCCGAGTGATTGCGTTCTCTTCTACTCGCCAGGGGATAGGTCACGGCAAGAGTACTGGATCGGCCAGATGTCGGATGCAGAAGAGAAACGACGCGCTCGGCGGAAGCTCGACGGCATGGTGGATTACAGCGAGTTGACCGGTTGCCGCCGAGCCTATCTGCTGCGCTACTTCGGTGAGGAGCTCCAGGACTTCAACTGCGGGGGATGCGATGCATGTCTTGCGGACATGGAGGAGTTCGACGCGACGATCATCGTCCAGCAGATCCTCTCCGCCGTGATACGTACAGGGGAGCGCTATGGGAGCGCTCACATAGTGAATGTTCTGCGGGGCTCCCGCGCCAGGAAGGTGATCGAACTAGGCCACGACAAGCTCTCGGTGTACGGGATTGCTCGCGATTTCTCCAAGGACGAGATTCAGAGAATTACGAGGCAGTTGATCGACGGCGGGTTGCTCGCTAAGGCCGACGGGGAGTATCCGACGCTCTCCGTCACCGCGGCCGGTAGGGAGTTTCTCCGGAGCCGCGCGACCCTTCGGCTCACCCGGAAGAAGGAGCAACCATCCGGGAAGAAGCCGGAAGACAGGTCACGCCTCGATTACGATCGAGGACTCTTCGAGTTGCTGCGAGAACTTCGTCGAACGCTCGCGGAAGAGCGAGGCGTCCCGCCGTATGTCGTGTTCGGGGACGTGTCTTTGGTGCAGATGGCCTACTTCCTGCCACAGACTAGAGAGAGCTTCTCGCGTATCTCAGGCGTGGGTGCTGCGAAGCTCGAAGAGCACGGAGAGGTCTTCGTGAAGCACATTCGCGAGTACGCCGAGGAGCACGACCTTGAAGAGCGTGAGAAGCCGCTCGAACGACGAAAGACACGGTCGGTTCGGAGACCCGGCTCGACCTATGCGAAGACGCTGGAACTGTTCCGACAAGCGCTGTCGATCGACGAGATAGCGACCCAACGCGGCATCAGCGCCGGCACGGTTGTCGGCCACCTCGAACGGCTAGCCGCTCACGGCGAAGAGATCGACGTGCGCGGCCAACTGGATCCTGAGCGGTTCAACCTCATCAAACTCGAGCTTGAGCGCTCTGAGACGCCGTGGTTATCGGCGATCAGGGATGCCCTCGGAGACGGGTACTCCTTCGAAGAGATCAGGCTTGTACGCCTACAGCTTCAGCGTAGCCCCAGTAGCTCCAGCGAGTCACGCTCGATAATCGCCTCCAGTTCGTCCGCCGGCAACTCCGGCAGGTGATACTTCCTCGCGTAGTCGTTCAGGCCCCGCAGGAAGTCGATGGTCTCTGCCGGGGTCGTCACCGGGAAGTCGCTGGCGAACAGGAGCTTGTGGAGCATCCCCCACTCGTATGCCTGCATGAAGGCGTGGTACGCCTGCCATGGTCGGATCAGCGCGCCGGACACGTCCGCGTAGACGTTCGGGTGCTTGCGAATGATGTTCACGCAGTCGACGTGCCAGGGGTGGGCGATGTGTGCCATGACGACCTTAAGGTCTCGAAACTCTGCGGCGATCTCGTCCATAACCATCGGGTGCGCGTACCGTAGCGGCGCGTCGGGGAACGGCGACGTGCCCTGATGGAAGACGATGGGAAGTCCAAGCTCCTGGGCCTTCCCATACACCCGAAATGCGTTCGCCCCAACCGGGTCGAAGCCCTGGTAGTTCGGTCCCAGCTTCATGCCGCGCAGACCCAGGTCGCTGACTGAGCGCTCGATTTCGTCCATCACGTCCGGTTCGTCGGGATGCACCGACATGAACCCGATGATCTTGTCCGGCGCTCTCGCGGCCAAGGCCGCCGCGGCATCGTTTACGTTGCCCCTGTTTCTGAGGACCTGCACCGTGTCGTCGCCGGGGCGCGGCGCGATGCCGAACACGAACGCGGCGTCGACCGGCCCCATGGCTTCAAGGTAGTCTTCGACGCTGTTGGTGAGCCGGACCTGCCGTCCCGGACGCATGGCCGTGTCATGCTCCACCTCGCTCTCCGGCACGGCGGTATCGTGGGTGGGGAGGTGAGTGTGGACGTCTACGATCATCTACGGAAGCGCCACTCCCTTGCCGGAAGATCGCTATGTACCAACATCGATCAGCACATACCCCGGCGGTACATGATCTTCTGGCGATCGGTCTCGATAAGGTGTGGCTGGATCTTCTCGACGAACTCGGCGAGGCTCTCCTCAGGGGTCGCGTTCGTCGTGTCGATCTCGAACTTGTGCCGCAGCCATGACCACTCGAATTGCTGTTCGAACTCGGCCAGGACCCCCTCGACGTCTTCTTCCTTGACCAGTCCGAATGGGTGAGGGTTCGCGTTCATGCGTTCCTTGATCTTCTCGGCGGATGCCTTGACCAGAACCAGGACGGAGTCGGGGGCCTTGTGCATGATGTCGGCATCGACCCGACGGGCGTACCAAGATCTGTCGGCGTACTCGCCGGCCCCGCCGTACCCGTAGTACCTAGGGGCGTAGATCGCCTCGTTGATGTGGAAGCCGATCTGATTGTGATGCGGGTCCTCGTAGAACGTGTCGGCGACGTGGTACTCCATGTGGTACCGCTGGAAGGACTCCTGCTGCTTGGGGGAGAGGGCAAGGAACTTGCGGTTCTCATCGTCCGTGTGACCCGTCAGCGACGGATCGATGCCCTTGCCTGCAAGGAAGTCGTCGATCATCTCGTCGTGGGTCTTACCCTCGGGGATGTTCGGGTGGGACACGTGGGGAATCTGCCAGTGGTCGTGGAAGCCGAAATCGTCGCCGAGGGCCTCCTTCGCCCACCGACTAATGTGGTAGCCGAGCGTTGACGTGCCGGAATACTCGCAGCCGACAAGGATGAGTCGCATAGTTCTCCTCGCAATCGTGAAATTGCGCTACAGGGTACGGCGAAACGCGTCCACTGTACAGGGGGTCTTGACGCCAATCCGGGGACAAGAATTCGGTTTGGCGCTACATCCATACCGTTTTTTGGGTGTACGAGACCCTTTGCGTAACCTGTCATCCGGTCGAAAGCCGGTGGCAAGGTTCCCTCCTGTACAAGCGACACACCTCGCTGAACCGGGCTTTTCACCCTCACCCCAACCCCCGTATCGAGTACGGGGGAGGTCCTCTCCCGCGAACGGGAGAGGGAGTTACGCGAGGGTCTCTGTACCCGGCAATGAGGATGTGTGGTCCTACAAGCATCACCTAAAAGAGAGACTGCCGCGGATCGTATGTCAGGGTGTGAATTTACCGGCGGGGGCGACGTGCCGGACGTCCATCAGAGAAGGTGGGGGGAGGTATGTGAGTGTCTTGCACTTCCTCCTCGATCTGGGCCATGACGCGATTAAGGCTGTTGACGACCTTGCGGTTGCTGTCGACCGCGGCCGTCTTGGTGTCGAAACTCAGGATGGTCTTGGCGGCGAGGACGCGCTCCTTAGGGTCGTCGGAGTCGAGGCGTTCGGCAAAGACTGAGACGGCTTCTGTCATCAGGCCCCGGATCGCAGCCCTGGCTATGCCTCCGGCTTCATCACACTGTCGTTGGTACTCTTCCCTGAAGTCAGGTTCGTTCATCCAGCGATGGATGGTCCTGCGTGAGATACCCGCCTTTTCCGCTGCTTCGGAGAATGTTCGCGATGAAGTCATGAAGGGGAGAGCGCGGATCTGGCTATCGGAGAGCCCGGTTGAATTTTGAGGGACATTTGGGGACATTTTGGGACACCTACCTTTTGTTCGTTTTTGTATTACAAGCCCATGATAGGACATGTGTTCTCATAAGTCAAGTCGGGGCTTTTGTAGGGGAATCTCCGTCAGTTTCGCAGGACACGATATGGAGCCGACGCCCTCGCGCCTCGCTTGAAGGGCCGACCAAAAAGTGGTATACTCTGCCTGTTGAATGGACATCGTTATCTGTCAGGCTGAGAAAGTGGGCTTGCCCCACTTTCTTTGTTACTAGGCGAATTCAGAATGTCGGGAGTGAGGTGGTACTTATGAAGAGCGACTTTATCATCGCCCTCACGCAGCTTGCCGCCGAGCGTAATCTCTCGAAGGATATCGTTCTTTCGGCCATCGAAGCCGCGCTCGCGTCCGCCTACAGGCGTGACAGTATCGCGGCAGGTCAGAACATCTCCGTCAAGCTCGACCCGAACTCCGGCGACGTAAACGTCTCCATCGTGAAAACCGTCGTAGAGGAGGTGGAAGACCCACTTACCGAAATGACGTTGGCAGACGCGAAGAAGATCAGTCCCATCGCCGACCTTGGAGACAACGTCCCAATCGGTGAGCTCCCCCACAGCGCGGGTCGAATCGCGGCACAGACGGCAAAGCAAGTGGTCATCCAACGCCTTCGCGAGGCTGAGCGCGACATCGTCTTCCAGGAGTACTCCGACAAGGTGGGCGAGGTCTACACCGTCGCGGTCCAGCGTATTGAGTCGGGCAGGCACGTTATTGTAGAGCTAGGTCGTGCCGAAGCGGTGCTTCCGATGACGGAACAGTCGCCATATGACAGATACCGTGTGGGACAGCGCTACAAGGTCCTGCTCAAGTCCATCGACCAGTCGGCGAGGGGACCAGAGATTATCGTATCCCGCGCCGACAAGGCACTCGTCCGTCGGCTATTCGAGATGGAGGTGCCGGAGATCTACAACGGCGCCGTTGAGATAGTAGGTATCGCCCGCGAGGCAGGGTCCCGCAGCAAGGTGGCAGTATTCGCCCGGCAAGAGGGAGTGGACGCCGTGGGCTCGTGCGTCGGCCTGCGTGGGATTCGTATTCAAAATATCGTGAACGAGCTGCACGGTGAGAAGATCGACGTGGTCGAGTGGAGTCGCGACCCGACGCGGTTCATCAAGAACTCCCTCAGCCCCGCGCTGGTGATGAAGGTGCAAGTCGAACAGGAGGTAGGCACAGCGACCGCAGTCGTGCCTGAACGTCAACTCTCTCTCGCCATTGGAAAAGAGGGACAGAATGCTCGTCTCGCTGCCAAGCTGACGGGCCTGAAGATCGACATTATTAGCGACGTCGAGGCCACCGTACTCGAGGCCGAGCAGGCCAAGCTGGCAGCGCAGAAGGCTGCAGAAGAAGCCGCACGGCCGGCTCCAGAGCGGGAGCCCGCACCTGTGGAGCAGGAGGAGGCACCGGCCGCAGTCGGCGAGCCGATGCCAGATCCCGCTGTCGTCGAGGAAGAGGAGACCGAGATACTTGCGCCGGCCGCGACCGTACCCGACGTGCTCCAGCCCGCGGCAGAAGTCGCGCAGCCGGCTGCCGCGGAGGCAGCGCCGGTCGAGGCTCCTACCGCTATGCCCGAAGTCGAGGTACCCGAAGTCACCGAAGTCGGTGAATACGTCGAGCCGGAGATTCCTGAGGAACTCTTCTTCGTGGAGGACGAGCCTGAACCCGTGCCAGTGGGAGAAGAGGCAACGCCCCTTCACGATTTGCCGGACGAAATCTGGAACATCAGCCAGGGAGGCGGCGGCGACAGCGGCGTCATCCGGTTCGCTGAAGACATTGAGGAATTGGCGCTGCGAGGGTCGCGTGGCGGTGGTGGAAGGCGACGTCGCGGTGGTGGTGGTGGCGGCAATCGGCGGCGCGGGTCCTCGAGACGAAGATGACGTCCGCCAAGAGGCACGTTCCCTTGCGAATGTGCATCTCTTGCGGCGCGAAGGGTTCGAAGAGAGAGTTTACGAGGATCGTTTCGACCCCTGAAGAGGGAGTCAAGGTAGATAGGATGGGTAAACTCTCCGGGCGGGGAGCGTATGTTTGTGGCGACGGCGAGTGCTCTCCTGCAGGGTTGCGGCGAGGACGCATCGAGCAGGCCTTGAAGCGTCAGGTCACCGACGCCGAATGGAATGCAGTGACTGCGGAGCTGGCGGGAGACGAGATCGAGCGAATTTGATTGGACGGTGTATACTGTCCTGAGGGGCTAATGACTACGAACCAAACGACAACTCAGACAACGGCTGATCGACCGCGAACGGCGGAGGGTCGTCCGCGTCTTCCAGTGCTCGACTTACCGTCCGCGATCTCTGTGGCCGATCTCGCCGACCTTATGGGCGTCGACCCGGTCGATGTCATCAAGCAGCTGATGCGATTCGGATACATGATCTCGATCAACGAGGTTGTCGAGTTCGAAGTCGCGTCAGGAATCGCGCAGTCGTTTGGATTTCCCGTGAAGGCCCCCATGCCGGAAGAGGAAAGCGGACCGGGATCGGTCGTCCTTTCCCACGAGGGCGAAGACCCGGGGAGTCTCGTGGAACGTCCACCGGTCGTTACGATTCTCGGTCACGTCGACCACGGCAAGACGACGCTCTTGGACTCGATCCGCAATACCGACGTCGTCAGTGGCGAGAGCGGCGGAATTACCCAGCACATTGGTGCGTACCAGGTCAGGTACAACGGGACGCCGATAACTTTCTTGGACACCCCAGGCCACGAGGCATTTACCGCGATGCGCGCCCGCGGGGCCAAGGTGACCGACATCGCGATCCTCGTTGTCGCTGCCGACGACGGTATCATGCCCCAGACCCAAGAGGCGATCGACCACGTCAAGGCGGCGGGAGTGCCGATCATCGTGGCCGTCAACAAGATAGACCGTCCCGACGCAGACCCCGACCGCGTGAAGCGCCAGCTTGCAGAGCGCGATCTGCTCGTCGAGGACTGGGGAGGCGAGGTGATCGCCGTACCGGTCTCCGCTCTCAAGGGCGAGGGCATTGATGATTTGTTGGAGAACATCATCGTTGTCTCCGAGATTGCCGAGCTCAGGGCCAATCCAGACCAGCTTGCGCGTGGAGTCGTGGTCGAAGCTGAGATAGACAAGAGCAAAGGGCCTGTCGCGACCGTTCTTGTTCAGACGGGCACCCTGAAGCCCGCGCAGACAATCGTTGTGAACGGACTCAAGGGCCGCGTCCGAGCCATGCTCAATGATCGAGGCAACCGTGTCAAACAGGCCGGCCCCTCAATGCCTGTCGAGATACTCGGCATCGGAGGCCTGCCCGACGCGGGAGACGCATTCACCATCGTGGCCGATGAGCGGGCCGCGCGTGAAATGGTCGAAGAGTGGGAGCGTACCCAGTACGTCGAGCAACGACACGGGACATTGGAGGACATCGCCGCGAGAATCGAGTCCGGCGAGGTCGTCGATCTTGATCTGATCGTCAAGACGGACGTGCAAGGCAGCACCGAGGCCGTGCGCTCCGCCCTCGAACGTCTTAACACTGAACGGACGAGAGTCAACATCATCCACATGGCCACCGGAGCGATCACCGAAAACGACGTTATGCTCGCCGCGGCCTCGGATGCCGTTGTGATTGGGTTCAACACTCAACCCGGAGCGGGCGCGAATACCCTCGCCGCCCAGGAGGGCGTCGACGTCCGGTACTACGATGTTATCTACCACCTGGTGGAGGACGTCGAGAGGGCGGTCAACGGCCTGCTCGCGCCTGAGATGCGCGACATTACCGAGGGCTACGCTACAGTCCGCGCCGTGTTCACCATCGGGCGTCGTGGTCGGGCTGCGGGCGTCTATGTCAACGATGGTCGCATCTCCCGCTCGTCGACGATTTACATTTTGCGGAATAACAAGAAGGTCCACGAAGGCCCGATCGCCAGCTTGAAGCATTTTAGGGACGACGTGCGAGAGCTCACCAACGGATTAGAAGGCGGCGTCGTAGTCGAAGGTTTCCAGGACTACCAGGAAGGCGATATCCTCGAGTCCCACCGGATTGAGGAAGTCTGAGTCAAGGCGCTCGATTCCTTGGCTGCGCGACGCGTATCTCCCGTTCCCACAAACCTCACGGAGCGTCTGTAGCCCATGCCGTACCGTATCGAGCGAGTGAATGCCCTCTTGCGCGAGGAAATCGGAAGCGTTTTGGCTGGAGAGCTTAACGACCCTCGAATATCGCCGATGGCCTCCGTCACTCGAGTGGACACGTCACGCGACCTCGGCTCCGCCAAGGTATATGTCAGCGTTCTCGGTACGGACGAAGAGAAGGCCGACACGATTGATGCCCTCAAGTCCGCCTCCGGATTCATACACCGCACCATACGGCCTCACCTTCGGATGCGAAACGTCCCTCATCTCGCATTCTACCTAGACGAGGCCATAGAGAAGGGCGCGGACATGGTGGCCTTCATCGACGAGGTCATCCAGCG
This sequence comes from Chloroflexota bacterium, assembly GCA_026713145.1. GTDB lineage: Bacteria > Chloroflexota > Dehalococcoidia > Lucifugimonadales > VXLM01 > VXLM01. The sequence goes on along the minus strand of JAPOPA010000265.1, from coordinate 12,881 downwards.
CGACAAGGAGATTGCGGCACAGCGAGGCGACTCGGATCCCCTGCCCGACGACACAACGTGAGCGAACGAATCGACGGCATCCTCAACATCGACAAGCCCTCCGGCATCACCAGCATGGACGTGGTGCGCCGGATCAAGCGTGCAAGCAATCAGAAGCGCGTCGGGCACGGCGGTACGCTCGACCCGTTTGCATCAGGGATCGTCCCCATCTGCCTCGGTCGCGCGACCCGTATGATGGAGTACCTTGTCGACGGCACCAAGGAGTACCACGCCACCGTTCGCCTCGGAGTTGAGACCGACACCTACGATGTGGACGGAGAGGTGATCGAGGAACGTGACGCTTCGGAAATCGAGATCGACACAATCCGGCAGGCGATCAAGCCCTTTGTGGGAATGATCGAGCAGGTGCCGCCAATGTTCAGCGCTCTTAAGAAAGACGGTGAGCGCCTCTACAACATGGCCCGTGCCGGCATCGAGGTGGAGAGAGAGCCTCGCTCGGTACATGTCATTGGTATCGACGTGGTCGACTGGTCGCCTCCGGACCTGATCATCGACGTTACCTGCGGAAGGGGCTTCTACATGCGTTCGCTTGCGCACGACCTCGGCGAGGTTCTCGGCTGCGGCGGACATCTTCGAGAGCTTACGAGGACGCGAAACAGCGCGTTCCATATCGATCAGGCCCTGTCGCTCGAAGAGGCCGAGACCTGCTTCGCAGACGGCACGTGGAGGGACGTGCTTCACTCCCCGGATATCGCCGTTCGGTCGATGCCCGCAATTGTTGTCGACAAGGGCGTTGCCGAGCGCGTCAGCAACGGACGCCCGTTGCCCGGAGCGCTCAAAATACCCTTCGACCGGCCGGGAGAAGAGTGTCGGGTTTACGGTGGCGACGGCGAATTCCTCGCTCTGATGACATTCGACCGTTCGGAGGGCCAGTGGCAGCCGAAGAAGGTCTTCACAACATGACGGCCGTTGAGCCGAGACGGTACAATATGTCAGCGGGAGGGGTGGCCGAGCGGCTTAAGGCGCCTGTCTTGAAAACAGGTTTACCGAAAGGTAACGTGGGTTCGAATCCCACTCCCTCCGCCAGATTCCATATGCCCGCCTAGTGTCGTGCCGCGTTGACAAGAATTCCCTCGACATGTAGAGACGATAGATAGAACATTCACCGGAGTCCACACTTGAAAATCCACGAATATCAGGCGAAAGAGATACTCGATAAGGGTGGCGTTCCCGTCCCGAAGGGTGTGCTCGCAAAAGCACACGAAGAGGCCGCGGCTGCTGCGTCCGAGTTGGGCGGCAGTGTCGTTGTCAAAGCGCAGGTCCACGCGGGTGGACGCGGCAAGGCGGGCGGCATCAGGCTGGTAGCGACTCCGGAAGAGGCCGGGATCGCCGCGAGCGAACTGATCGGCTCTAGCCTTGTCACTCACCAGACCGGACCCGAGGGGGTGCCCATTCGGTCCGTCTTGGTCGAGGAGGCGCTTGAGGTCGATCGCGAACTGTACGTCGGGATGGTCATCGACGGGTCTACCGGAGGCGTTGTCGTGATGGCCAGCGAAGCGGGCGGCATGGACATCGAGGAGGTGGCAGAGCAAACGCCGGAGAAGATCGTTCGCATTGCCATCGACCCCGTACTTGGTCTGTTGCCGTACCAGGCCCGCAAGATCGCCTACTCCCTGAACGTTGCCTCCGACCAGGTCAGGACCGTTGCGGCCATGATGTCGAAGCTCTACGACCTGTTCCTTAGCCACGACTGCTCCCTCATCGAGATCAACCCCCTCGTGGTAACGAAGGACGGTCGGCTTCTCGCTGCCGACGCCAAGCTCAATTTCGACGACGACGCGATGTACCGACATCGGGACCTCGCCGAACTGTACGATCCCGAACAGGAGGATCCTCTCGAAGCCGAGGCCGGGAAGTTTGGCGTCAGCTACGTCAGGCTCGACGGTGATGTCGGCTGCATGGTCAACGGCGCTGGTCTCGCTATGGCGACGATGGATGTCACTTTCGCAGCCGGGACTGCCCCCGCCAACTTCCTCGACGTGGGAGGCGGTGCGGACGAGGAGAAGATAGCGGAGGCGCTCAGGATCATCCTTTCCGACCGGAACGTCGCCAAGATCCTCATCAATATATTCGGGGGCATCCTTCGTTGCGACGTGGTCGCGCGGGGAGCTGTCATTGCGGCAGAACGCGCAGAAAACGGGATGCCGCCCATGGTCGTTCGAATGCTTGGCACCAACGCTGACGAAGGCAGAAGGCTGTTGGAGACGTCGTCGTTGGACGTGACTCTTGTGGACGACCTTAATCAGGCGGCCCAGGCCATAAAGGCGCTCGCCTAATGTGATCGCAGCAATGCCCGACCTGACTTCCCTCAGGCAAGATAAGCAATCGGGTGTGGGTGCAACCAACCCTTTTTCAACCAAAGACTGAACAGATTCTAGGAGCTTTGCAAGCATGAGCATATTGGTCGATCGAAACACTCGACTGCTGGTGCAGGGCATAACCGGCAAGGAGGGGAGCTACCACGCAGCCAGGTGCCGGGAGTATGGGACGAATCTCGTGGCGGGTGTCACTCCCGGAAAGGGTGGGCAAGTGTTCGACGGGGACGTTCCTGTTTATGACTCCGTCGAGCGCGCGGTCGACGAGACGGGGGCGAACGCCTCCCTCATATTCGTGCCGCCCCCCTTCGCCGCCGACGCCATCGTCGAGTCGGTAGACGCCGGAATCCCCGTCATTGCGACCATAACCGAGGGTGTGCCGGTAAAGGACTCCATCAACGTCGTGCGCTACCTCCAAGGCAAGGACGTTACCGCCATAGGGCCGAACTGCCCAGGCATCATCTCACCCGGCGAAGAGTGCAAGATGGGCATCATGCCCGGCGCGATGCACAAGCCCGGCCGAGTCGGAATCGTCTCGCGCAGCGGGACCCTGACCTACGAGGCGGTCGGTCAGCTCACCGGACTTGGGATCGGACAGTCCACCTCGGTCGGCATCGGCGGCGATCCGGTGAATGGCACTTCCTTCGTGGACGTGCTCGAACTGTTCAACGATGACCCTGAGACCGACTGCGTCGTATTCATCGGGGAGATCGGCGGGACCAAAGAGCAGGAAGCCGCCGAGTACATTGGAAGCAATGAGTTCACCAAGCCCGTCGCTGCCCTTATCGTTGGTCGGAGCGCCCCGCCCGGTCGTCGAATGGGCCACGCGGGCGCGATCATCACCGGCAAGGCAGCCCGCGCTGACGAGAAGATCAAGGCGCTCGAACGGGCAGGGGCGAACATCATCCCCAGCCCCGCAGCCATAGGCGTCACGGTACAGCAGGTGCTCCCCTAGTTCACTAAAACGGTGGGAAGGAGTCAACCAATGCTCTCGGAGTTCGACATATCCGGCAAGACCGTCATCATAACGGGCGCGGCGCGAGGCATCGGGCGAGGCATCGTCGAGGTACTTGCCGAGTCCGGTGCGCAAGTCCTGGTGACTGCCCTAACGGACCGCTATCTGAAACCCCTCCAGGACCGAATGGCTTCCAGAGGTCTACCCATAGACATCATGGTCGCCGACGCCACGGACAGCGCGGACTGGCAGCGCACCGTAGAGACGGCCCTCGAACACTGGGGCCACATCGACGTGCTCATCAACAACCTGGGCGACGCGATCGAGGGATACCTCGTCCCGCCCCCCGGCTCGGATGACAAGTCGCCGTTGACCGAGGAGGATTGGCGCACGGTCGTCGATATCAACCTTACCGAGGCCTTCTTGGGCTGCCAGGCCATTGCCGACCACTTCGTTTCGCGACGTGCGGGCAAGGTCATCAACATCAGTGGCTATGCGGCCCGTAAGGGGAATCCCGGCTTCCTTGCGTATTCGACCGCCAAGGCCGGTGTGGTACACCTAACTCAAACCCTCGCCCAGGAGTGGGCGCAGTACGGTATCACAGTCAACTGCATCGGCCCCGGTTCGTTTCCGGACCCCGAACTTGCAACCCCGGAAGAGATGAGCCAGCGCCAGGCACTGGCGAAGAACAACGTGCCGCTCGGTCGCGTGGGCGATCCAAGAGAGGTCGGCTTCCTTGCCGCCTATCTCATTTCCGACGCGGCGAACTACATCACGGGCGAGACAATCTACATCGACGGGGGAGCGACGTTCAAGTCGTCGTAAGGATCGATAGTGCTTCAGGTGCATCCCTTACACAACCACAACACTGTTTTCGAGGGTACCGATACCGTCGATGGTGATGGACACCACGTCGCCCTCTTCGAGCGTGAAACCGGGCGGCGGCACTATGGCCGTGCCCGTGAGAACGGTCGTCATGTCCGGCACACTGTTGTGACGTAAGAGCCAGTCGGCGAGGCTCTCGCAAGTCCTGGCCATCTCCGCGGTCGACGTGTTACCCGTGAACACAATCTCGCCGTCCCGCTCTATTCCACAGGTAATCTTCACGTCGTGGGGATCGAAGTCGTCGGCGGGGACGAAACATGGCCCGATGGCGCAAGACCGGTCGTAGAGCTTCGCCTGCGCGAGGTAGAGCGGGTTCTCCCCCTCGATTGCGCGGCTGCTCATGTCGTTGCCGATGGTGTACCCGACTATCTGCCCCCTATATAAGGTAAAGGCGAGCTCGGGCTCCGGCACGTTCCACGGAGAATCGCTCCTGATCCCCACGTCCTCGAATGGACCGACGCAGCGACTGGCAGTCGACTTGAAAAACAGTTCCGGGCGATCGGCCTGATAGACCATCGAGTACACGTCCGGAGTGCTGCTCTCCCGTCGTCGCTCCATCTCGCTCGATTTGTACGTCACCCCTGCGGCCCAGACCTCAGGTGGATCAAGTGGACGGTCTAGCAGGTAGTCGCCAAACTCCCCACGAGTGCCATCGAGCAGTTCTCCGAGGTCGACAGTCTCCGGCTCGCTTCCTCCGTCGAACAGCGCCATAGCGATAGTGTCCACACTCAGGCCGGTCAACGACGCGGCTAGGAGGAGGTCACGGATGTCGGCAACGTCAGGTTTGATGTCGGTGAGAATCGTGACGCGTCCCGGCTCGGCCTCCACGCCGATCACCGTGTCGCCGTCCACATTTGTCATCCGGTAGTACCTCATGAAAGTTCTCCCCGCGAAATCGTGTCTTTCTGGACGCGCCCATGATACAGCATCATAACTTGCGCAACTTTCGGAGGCCCCTTTTTGATATCTGCAAATGCCGAGAGAATGCTAGTTAGCCAGCTTGCCTTCACAATTGACACGATCTCCACATCGACCATATACTCTCTTGGGTCGAGGGGGCCAATTTAGTGACAATCGGCGAGTGTTCGCCCACAGAACGAAACATCGCGGCGGCCTTGGTACCGTCCAGTAGCTGTCCCTCCCCCTCGGATTTCTTACTTGTCTCCCATCGAACTGTAGCCTCCTCTGCATGTACGGAGCCGGCTCGTCCTATCGTCCTCGTCCTTGACAGCGCGCGACCGGAGCGTCCATGACCAAGTATATCTTTGTGACCGGCGGTGTCGTGAGCTCGGTGGGCAAGGGGATCTCGGTCGCGTCCATCGGGCGCATTCTGAAGAGCCGTGGCATCACGGTCTCGGTCATCAAGCTTGACCCCTACCTCAACGTAGACCCCGGCACGATGTCGCCCTATCAACACGGAGAGGTCTTTGTCACCACCGACGGGAGCGAGACCGACCTCGACCTTGGCCACTACGAGCGGTTCATTGACGCAAATCTCACCCGTTCGTCGAACGTCACTGCCGGCCAGATATACAAGGACGTCATCGCTCGCGAGCGTCGTGGCGAGTTTTTGGGCGGCACGATCCAGATCGTTCCGCACGTGACCGACGCCATCAAGCAGCGCATGTTCGACCTCGCCGAGGAAAGCAGGGCTGAGGTCATAATCGTCGAGGTGGGCGGAACGGTGGGGGACATTGAGGGCCAACCATTCCTCGAGGCCATTCGCCAGATGCGCAACGACGCCGGACGCAATAACGTCTTCTACATCCACGTCACCTACCTCCCGCACATTCCGACGACAGGCGAACTCAAGACCAAGCCCACCCAGCACAGTGTCAGGGAACTCCGAAGCGACGGAATTCAGCCTGATGCCATCATATGTCGCAGTGAGGAACCTGTTACCGATGACATAAAAGACAAGATCGCCCTCTTCTGCGATGTGGGACGCAAGAGTGTCATCGGAGCCGAGACAGCGTTCTCCGTCTACCAGGTCCCGATGCTCCTCCAAGACGAGGGACTCGGCGACATCGTCATCGAGACCCTAGACCTGTCCGCGAAGGAGCCGGACATGGCCGACTGGCGCTCCCTCGTCGATTCCATACTAGAACCGAAGCACAAGATATCCATCGCGCTCGTCGGCAAATACGTCGACCTACCGGACTCGTACCTCTCGGTAAAGGAGGCGCTCTTTCACGCGGGACTAGCGCACGGTAGCAATATCGAGATCGACTGGGTGGCCGCCGAAGAAGTCGAACGAGTCGGACCGGACCGCCTCCTTCACTCCGTTTCGGGCATCGTCGTCCCTGGAGGGTTCGGTGAGCGCGGAGTGGAGGGAATGATCGAGACCGTCCGGTACGCCCGCGAGAACCGGGTACCCTATTTCGGGCTCTGCCTCGGAATGCAGGTCATGGTAATTGAGGCTGCCCGCAACCTGCTCGGCAAACCGGACGCCAACTCCACGGAGTTCGACGCCAACACCCAGCACCCCGTCATCGACCTCATGCCGGACCAGCGTTCCGTCACAGATATGGGGGGAACCATGCGTCTTGGCGTCTACCCGTGCAGCCTTGTTCCCGGCTCTATCGCCCGGCGGGCATACGGGGTCTCCGTGGTCGATGAGCGTCACCGACACCGATTCGAGGTCAGCAACGCCTATCGCGAGGCATTCGAGTCCGTCGGATTCTGGCCTACAGGCCTCTCACCCGACAATCGCCTCGTCGAGATCATGGAGATCGAAGACCACCCCTTTATGCTCGGCGTCCAGTTCCACCCTGAATTCCTCTCACGCCCCAATCGTCCGCACCCGCTCTTCCGTGAGTTTGTCGACGTGGCTCGCGGCACGCTCCGCGAGGGAGGCCAGCATATTCTTCCCATCGAACGGCAAGACTCGTCAGTCTCCCCCAATACCCTATAGACAACTGCGCATGTACGTGATACATTAATTCCTGCCCCTCTAATGTTTTAGCCCTCCTCCGCGCCGGTAGCACTCATTCAGTCTTCCGTGTCGCGAAGGAGTACTCTCCCGCCGGACCCGTGTCGAACGATGCTCCGGTTCCAAACTTAAGGCCTGAGGCCCTCGTCGTGAGGCGTTGCTTCTAGTGTGAGATAGGGCAATTAGCCAAAGAACTCAATAGTCTCCCCCTTCATGGGAGACGCCAAGAGCAGACCCCTGCGATAGTCACTTCCCCCTTCCCCACATTTAAGGAGTAGAGAGCTGTCCCGCGACCCAATCCCCTCGCTTGCTCTTCCTCGAATCCGTCTTAGACCACACGCAATTCCCCTCGGAGAACACTATGGACATCACCAAATTCCAAGAAAAGACCGATCAGGAGCTTCTCGAAATGGCCCGCGAGCTTGGCCTGTTCGAGAATGGCTCCCGCCCCAGGCGCCAGACCCTGCTCAACAGGCTCCTCCAGAACATCGCCGAGCAGAACGGCACCAACCTGCTCGCCAGCGGGGTCCTCTCCATGACCAGCGACGGCTACGGCTTTCTTAAGCCGAAGGGCCGCGCGCCCGGGGTAAACGACGTCTACGTCTCGCAGTCGCAGATCCGCAGGTTTGGACTGCGAAGCGGTGACGAGGTCTCCGGTCAGGTCCGCCCACCCAAGGACAGCGAGCGATACTTCGGACTCATTCGCGTCGATACCGTGAACGACTTGGATCCAGATACCGCGCGTGGACGACCTCACTTCGAGAACCTCACGCCCGTCTCCCCTTTGGAACACGTAAAGCTCGAGAACAAGCGCACTGAGCTCGCCACCCGGTTCATCGACCTCGTAGCCCCCGTCGGCCGCGGACAGCGTGGACTGATCGTCTCTCCTCCCAAGGCAGGCAAGACCACGATCCTCAAGCAGATCGCCAACGGCATGACCGCCAACGCCCCCGACATTCACCTCATGGTCGCCCTCATCGGCGAACGCCCCGAAGAGGTAACTGACATGATGCGGTCTGTTAAAGGAGAGGTATACAGCTCGACGTTCGATGAGCCAGTTGAGACGCACTGCCAGGTCGCCGAGCTCGTTCTCGAACGCGCCAAGCGACTCGTCGAGTCCGGCAAGGATGTCTGTATACTCCTTGACAGTCTCACACGACTCGCCCGCGCCTATAACCTTGCCGTGCCCTCCAGCGGACGTACCCTCTCAGGAGGCATGGACCCCGTGGCTCTCTATCCGCCACGTAAGTTCTTCGGCGCCGCCCGCAAAGTCGAACACGGCGGCAGCCTTACCATCCTCGCCGCCTGTCTCGTGGACACGGGCAGCCGCCTGGACGACGTCGTCTATGAAGAGTTCAAAGGCACCGGGAACATGGAGGTCCACCTGGACCGCCGGCTCGCCGAGCGCCGCGTCTTCCCCGCCATCGACATTCCTCGCAGCGGCACCAGGCGCGAAGAGCTCCTCCTCGACGATACCACTCTCCGGCAGGTCTGGCTCCTCCGCCGGATGGTCAGCATGATCACCAACGACGCGAAGCTCTCCTCAGAGGCCACCGAGAAGGTCCGCGAACGACTCGCCCGCTCACGCGACAACAAGGAGTTCCTCACGAACCTCGGAGCCTCCGATGCTTAGAACACCGTTAGCCCTGAGCCAACCGAAGGGAGAAGGCTCGATTTCACAACAGCCTCCTTACTTCTGCACGCCCGGCTCGGCACCAATATAGTGCATTACCCGCCGGAAAATCCCCAACAATCCAACGCCACATTCATATTGACAAGACTAACAAAGGTACTATATAGTTCCCATAGCTTTCGCAACGTACGGTCAAGGTTGACCGCGTCGCGCACCGCCGGGATGTCGCACAGGGGTCAAATCTCTGAGCGGCGAACGGTATTGCGGGGTGCTGAAATATGCCTTGACATGAGAGAAGGCATAGTGTACAACTGCATAAGCCTTGATGAGACCGTAAAGAGAGGATCGCATGGCATCACCAGCCTCCGCTCCCAGAGCGGGACCAGTGCCAGCGGGGAGCCGTGCGCTCCCCTTCATTTGTTTGACTACAAAACCATCGTGTCCGATAACTTCGACACCAGCCGAACTAAAAGGGGGTAGATAGTGAAAAGCAAGGCAAGGTTTCTCCCATTCGTACTGGCGTTGGCACTGCTGACGTCATTGTTTGTGTTGTCGCCCGCAACGGCGGCAACTGGTAGCGTGACTCTGAGCAAGAGTCACATAAAAGCCCCCGGCGGAGAGGTGGGCATCACGGTCAATGACACGGGTGCCAACTTCGGAACGGTGGTTCAGGATGAGGCCGAGGGGCAAGACGCGCGCGGAGTGGGGACTGCGATCTACATGATCGGTGCTAGGGCCTACACCCCCGATTCCGTGCTTCGATTCAGAACGCAGAGGGCTCCCATAGAGTCGGCTAGCGAAGCGGAGCTCTATCCGGATGACGACGGTGCCGACGACGTTGACCGCGTAATCAGCGTCGACTATCGGGATGTCATCCTCAGAATGGTAGCGCCGGGTACGGGTGTCAACGCGACGACGACGGCCCAGATGATGGCCGCTTGGGAAGAACTCACGTCGCCTTCCGGAGTTACGGGTGACCGGCACCCCTTCTCTCTTGAGAATGCCCAGGGCGGCGCGTTCATCCTGCGCACCGATGGTGACACAACTGTGCCTCATCCCATTAGCTTCACGGTGACCTATAAGGCGCCGGATGTACAGGAAGCGACAGTTAGGGTAACGAGCACGCAGGACACTGCGGGCTTCGACATCACAGCGATGGAGACGGGCGCAGATACCGGCGTGTTCGAGGCATCGTTCACAACTGCGGACGCTTCCGATGCGGCGGCCAACGAAATCTCGGCGATTGCCGGCTCCCTCATCACAGTAACGTATGAGGACCCGGACGGAGACGAGAGTCGCGACCGGGTCACGGTCGAGAACACCGCTCCGGATGTTGCGGTCATTGCCCCTGACCATGGCTACGCGACGCAGATTCGAGGCGTGCGCCTGTCAGCACAGGTGACCGACACCGAGGCGGGCGTCGTGGAAGACTCGATTACCTTCCACGTTTCGGCGACCGATGTGGGCACCGGCTCTCCTGAGGCCGTTGAAGTAGACGAAGACGGGCAGACCGACATCGCCATTGATGGGGGCTTCAGGTCCGAGGCCCAGCTTCAGGGCGTTCCCGCCGGTGTGACAGAGATTGAGTGGTACGTTACCGTCGAGGACGCTGCGGGTAACGTTGGCAGAAGTGATCGGGACCCCTCCACCGATGAGTTTGAGAACTGGACGATTCGCATCGACACGCTAGCTCCGGCTCTCGAGAGCGCCATCACGGGCCAGCACCTTGACGATGACGGTGCGGCAGTTGAAGGCGCATCCGATGCCGATCCCACCTCCGTGCGCGTGGTCTTCGATGAGCCGCTCAACGGCGACTCGCTGGCGACGACCGACTTCCGCGTGAACGACATCATCCCGGCCGACGTGTCATGGTCCGGCAGCCATCCTGAGAGCGTCTTCCTGACGGTCGCTTCGATGGCTTCGGACGCAACGCCGGCAGTCAAGGTAGTGGACGGCGTTGCCGACACGGCTGGCAACGTGACTACCAGCCAGGACGCGGTCACCGCCGGCGACGGCATAGCCCCGACCCTGACGGTTGAGGTAAACCCGACGTACGGCGCGGCCGAGGTCGAGATCAGAGTGCGGAGCGACGAGGCCCTGCTGACCCTTCCGACCATTGACATCACAGATGGTGATGGCGACGCGCAACAGGCAGGACTCTCCAGGCTCTCGCTCGTAGCCGCCGACCACTACATGGCGACCTACGAGTCTTCCGACACGAGCCTGTTCAACGTTGTGGTCAGCGGCAAGGACACGCGCGACAATGGCGCCAGTCTTGGAAATGCCGACGCCACGGCCGACGACGCCATAACATTCGAGATCGACAGCAACTTGGACTTGCCAACCAGCATCACGCTTCCGGGTCATTACCCTGTACCTGGTGATGCCATCTCAGGCGATGCGTACGGGATCACCACGGCCAACCCGTTCATCACGATCGAGTGGGACAGTGAGGCTTCGGAGTACACGGGCGACTCCCACGCGTCGGTTGACGTGACCGGCCTGACGTTCGGCGACTTCGAGGTCAATACCCCGACGGGTGACGAGACCAGCGCCAGATCCGACTGGGGCGACGACAGCCCCGTCGTCTTCAACGTCACGAAGCCGACTGAGAACCGCCTGCTCATCTCCGCTCGGAACCTCGAGCTCGGTGCGTACACGATGTCCTTCAACGGCTCCGACGGACTCGGCAACACGCTCGACGACCCCGTAGTGATCACGGTCGAGGTCAAGGAACCCGATCCGTTCTCGGTCACGCTCACGCCTGGCTGGAACCTCGTGTCCCTGCCTGCCGAGCCGCAGATGTCCGGTATCAACGATGTGATGGGCGATCACCCGGCCAGCATCGTGCTGACCTACGATCCAACTCAGCCTGGCGCGTGGCTGTCCGCCTCGCGCGGCGGCGACGGTTCGTTCTCCGGGTCGCTCGAGACCATCAGCGCTCGCACCGCGTACTGGATCTTCACTGACTCCTTCGACGCCCTGAGCGTGGCAATTACCAGGCCGACCGGTGGTGGAGTAACCCTCCTGCCGACGGTCAACCTGGTCGCCGGTTGGAACCTCCTGCCGGTACTGGACGTGGGTGGCGGCGCCGCCTTCGGCGACGACGCTTCCAGTGTGGGCGACTACGTGGCCAACGTCGTGAGGACGTACGGCTACAACGGTTCGAGCGACACGTTCAGCCAGCACTCCGGCGCCCTGAAGGTCGGTAGTGGCTACTGGGCCTACCTCAGCACGGCCACGGTACTCGTCCCGTAGTCACCAATCGACAAATCGGGTTAGGATAGGAAAAGCGAATGATGGGAGCCTCCCTCCTCTGATAGAATGAGGAGGGAGGCTCTTTGTTGAAAGGCACTTGGCAGGAACGCGCCGTTCCCCTGAAGGAACTTTAGCCCGGACCACGATACGGGGGCGGGAAGCTCTTGGACTCCATATCCGGCTAGATGTGTGACGTGCGACCTGAGCCTGTTGAAGGGCCAAACCAACCAGCAACGAACGACTTAAGAGCCGATCTATGACGACCAGACTGGCAGCGGCAATTACGGTAGCCCTCCTCTTCGGAGGAATGCTCTACTTCGCGCAGTCGGGCTCATCCACACTTGGAGCGCAAACACAAGGAGTGGTCTGCCCTACGGTGACGCCGACGCCGACCCCAACCCCCGAGGAAGGCGCCCCGCTCCCGACCGCTACGCCGCCGCCGGATGGCGCGATACCTGCCTTCCCCATGTCCTTCTCCGGGTCTGCAACGGTAGCGGGAAGTCCGATTCCCGATTGCACCCATATATTTGCTATGGTCGGGAATTCGAAGTCGGGCTTCAGACCCATCGTAGATGGCAAATATGACAATCTCACGCTTGGAGCGAGGGAACGTTCGGCCGATGGTCAGGAGATAACGTTCCACCTTAGCGAAGACGTGATTGCTGCGGAGAGGCAGACGTACATCTACTTCCCCGGCCCCCCCGACCCGCCGTCGCAGGCATTCAAGACTGGGATCGTGCTGACCTTCCCGCATCTGGTCACACCGTCGCCAACCCCGGTACCGGAGGACACATCGACACCCGACATGCCCATGGTAGCGAGAGCCACGACCCTAGTAGTTTC
>JAPOPA010000303.1 GCA_026713145.1 Chloroflexota bacterium | reverse complement strand
GGGGGCGTGGGTGGCATTCTTGGTCTTCCCGCCGCCGGTTGCGATTGAGAGTATCCCCCCACCTCGTTCAACTACGGCATCAACAGCGGGGCCCTGGTGTGCGAACGTCCCTTCCCGCCACGCAAGCCAATCCGGAACCCGCAGCCTGTGCAAAATGGGTTCTTCGCGGTAACCACGTGGCAAAGCAGGTTCAAGTCCGGCATCGTGGTCCCTGCGCCAGGACTCCCAGAAGTCATCTATCGTCGGGGGCGTCAGTCTAGCGTGCGCCCGCAGGACCCGAAGTGACTGACTCACATCGACGGCAAGCGAAGCTGTGTCTTGGTTGTCCCATCGCTTGGACCACTGAGCCAGAAACATGTTGACACGCTCTGCCGAGCGGGGTCCATCCATCCACGCGCGGTCTACAGACATCTGCTCTCCGTTTACCAGCAGACCTCGTTCGGTCGCATTCCCCGAACCATGGACGGCAAGCCACTGATCAGCGGACCTGAAAAGCCATATCTTCTTGTGGTACATACCGCGGGCCATCAAGACCACACGCATCTCTAGTCGACCACTGGCCACAAGAAACGCGAGGGTTTCCACCGCATGACGCTCTATTGCCGACTCTGACAACAGCGCACTCTCGAATAGCCTGTCCATCGCCAGTCCCAGGACGGTCTGAGGGTCAGTTACGCCCCTGCAAATGGCATCCTGGTCTTCCTCACTGATCTCCGGGGAAACCATGAGCTGAAGGATGCTCTTCGTGTCGTTCACGAAGGCGGCTAGGCCAGGTGCAATCTGGGCTAAACACCGGGATGAGAAAAAGCCCGCTTCAATTCTGACTTCCTCGGACATGCGCATAGCAGGGACGAGAACCTCTCCCACCAAGTCCTGAGAGGGTATCTCATAAGCGGGACGAACTCTGCTCAATTGAGAGGAGAAGCTCACGGGAGACTCCCACGAACTTGCTCAACATGGTTTTCAAGTGCAGAAAGCGCATCGTCCAATCCGCTAGAAGCCTCGGTTCTTGGCAAGAGGGCGAGTATGTCATTATCACCTCTTCCCTTCAACACACTGCGCACTTCTTCTGCGCTGCAACTCAGAGCCTTGGCAAGACCAGCCAGGTCAACTGGCTTGGCAATCCCGGTCAGTCTGCCGATCACGTCCCAGCCGGGCGATTGCCCGTTGAGGTTGGTCAGACAAGCGGACACTGTCATTTCAGATCTGTCCAGGACAAGCGTCAGAAAATCGCCCTCCTTTGCTGACAATCTCTCTACAATCAGCCGAACGGAGCCGATAGACGGTCCCAAGATCGAGGTCTCAGGGAATGTAATGTCTACTTTATCGCCATGCCGGTTACAAAATGAGAGATGGGCCTTGACTTCGACCCCCAGTATTGAACCTGCCGCAAGGGTCAAGACAGTTCCACTACCACGGAGCATGTTTCTGTCCACGTTGAGAAGGCGCCCCAATCGCATGGGCCCGAGATTAAAGACGCCTGGCGTACGCCTTATCAAGTCTGAGTCATAGCGGTATGGCCCATCGTGCTGCGTACGGTGCCGGAGGGTCTCTCCTTCAACAATGAACATGGGCGCACCGCAGTATGTAAGGGTTGACTTTTCCGCCACTCCAAACATCTTGTGCATTCGATGCACCATCGTGTCTATAGGGATTGACCCTCCAAAATCATCAATAATATTGCGCATTGATGCCGCTATTCCGGAATACTCAGCGAGGTCCCATGATGCTAAAGCCCAGTGTGAGCGACTGACCTTTACCAGTCTTGGGTCACCCGCCAAGGCATTGTTGATGGAGTTTCGTGATCGATTCTCCCCTACGTGAGTAACCATTTCATCGACTGTGGCAGGCCGACCCATATCGGCAAGTGCGAACGCCAAACGGTCAGAGACCGAAGTGCCCCACAGAACAAGCTGGCCATTGAAGAGACGCACGGAGCCATCGCGGGTTAACCATCTCTCGTGCAACGCGACGTCCAGTCCCCACTCCGTGAGCTTAGAAGTAGCGAACTCTCTATCAATCTGACCCACCTCGTCCACTTGAGTCAGGATTGCAGATGTTGGGTCCTTGTACCGTGCCGAACGAAGAGTGAGCCAATCGCCTTTACGATCATACGGACCAGCCATTCTCAAGAGAATGTCACGGTGGTCATTGCACCCAGGCGGGGCTCTCAGGAGGTGCTCGACAGTATGTACCGGCGCCGCCACACTCAACGCCCGTCGGAGAGAGGAGGCTCTCCAACGAATCGGCAACGCCTCGTCCGAAGTGAGAAACCCATTTAGAGTACGACGGATCTTGGCTTCAACCTGACGGATCCTCTCTCGGGTAACACCAAATCCATCACCAAGCTCTTCCAGACTAACGATGTTTTGGGGGTGGCAGGAGACTCTAGACATGAAGATGGCCTGCGATCTAGGATCAATCTGTTCCATCCACCTGTCGATCGTTTCGTATGGATGTGGGGAGTGCGTCGCCAGATCCGTTAAGCTGACTAAGGCTACGGGCTTCCAAACTTCATTCGCTTCTCCCGCTCTAATGAGTTCAGCAATCGCTTCGCCGAAGGTTAGCGCGTCAGTCTCGGCCATTGACCACCTAGCGAACTCGCTTAGTCGCCTGTTAAAAGCAGACAAACCCTCGTCGGTCTCAGGGCCTGCTGAACCACTTGGGGCTTCATGTTCGTCTGGCTTCTGCTGAAGTACCGAGTCATACAGGTCTACCGTTGCAACTTCACTAGTCCACCCTACTTCTGCGGATTCAATGACGCATGTTAGTTCGTTGAGAAACGTCGCACCAACTGAAGGGATACTCAGGAATTGGCGCGCCAGCAAAGGCACTCTTAGAAGGATATCCGCTCCGACCTCACTAAATGCCTTCCGCACTGCACCACGCGTACGACCCGTTAGAGGTAGACTCTCGATCCACGCCAGAGGAATACCTGCCGGGATAGCAACTTGAGAGGCAAGGATGGGCAGGCTGTAAAGGAAGTCTCGAAATTCGCGTGGAGGGGGCTGCCAAACAGCGTCATTTCTGAGTCGATCAAGAACCCCAGAATCGAGTTGGTCCACGGTAAGAGGCGTACCTAAGACCCTTTGAAGGTCGTGCGCTAACTTGACCCCTTTGTAGTGCTCTCGCACCTCCCGGGGAAGTAATGGGCAGCCCTCGGTTCCCCAGGCTACCGCATGGCTGGGGGAGGCGTATTCCATACCGTTGGCTGCCACTCCTCCGGCCGAGACCCATTCTTGGCCCAGAGAAAGTAGGACCTCCTGCTCTGAGGGGGAGGAATTCTTGCTTAGCTGCCGTAGGAAGCGTTTCTTCTGACCTGTTTCAGATACCACAGAGACCCTCACACTCCTCCGCCATGTAGGAGTCGTAGTCAGTGGCCTCCTCGAAATCCAATTCGGCGAGCGGCACACGGGACTTATGTAAGTACGCGTAGCCCTTGCGCGTGATTGCGTTCCTGACCACAGGGACCTCCCTCAGTGCCCGGTCCACAAACACCGCCTCCTGGAAAGCGTCAGGCTCGTTCGTCACTAGCCATTTCCACTCTCCGTCAGTGCGGTATGGACAGCCAATGCAAGAGCTCCGTGGCAGGTAACGACCGGGGTAGTTCTTGGTGAACCACTTGAGCAGCTGGGCCCGGCTGAAACCGAGTTCGATCAGGGGGTAGTGGTTGGTGGCCCATTCCTCCCTGCTCTCCTTCTGCCGTAGCGCTTCGTCGGCACTTATGCCCATCCAAATCTCGACGTGTACGTGCTTAGGAGCGCGTTGGCCGTGGGCAATGCCAAGGCGCTCACGCAGATAGCGGTTGATCGGCCTTACCTTGTACTTTGACGTACACTGTCTGGCCGCGACTGCAGTGCTGCCATCGCCATTGATCAAAAACGCGGGGATCCCGAGGTAGTTGTTGCCGTCGGGGCTCGTTCCCTGGAGAATGTTGTCCTTGATGTTCCCGGCCTTGACTCGCACAACCTCGAACGACAGCTGCTCCTGAAGCCAGTCTAGGTGTTCGTACACGCTTGGAGGCTCCCAGCCGGTGTCGGCGAAAACGGCCACGTCGGGCTTTGGCAGACCATACTCTCCCCGTTCCGCCATGAGCGCCAGCACGGTCGACTGAACACCGGCACCCAGGCTGAGCGACCTGAACGGAGTCCGGTTACGGATCTTCGAACGGTCACTCACCATGTCGGGATCCGACATGATCCGCTCTACGTTGTCAACGATACTTTCCCGCAGCAACTCACGAGGAAGCAGCGGAAGGAGCTGTGTGCCGCCCATGAGATTCAACTCTCTGAGCAGGGCATACATGCCCTTCTCTGCGTTTATGCCCTCAGCCTCATTGAGAATCGCCCGCACCACTTCCGCCAAGACCATGGGCTCGCGAGTGAAGTTGTAGTACATCGGAATGTGATAGAAGACTGCGGTGTCGGAGAACAACTTCAAGGCTTCTTCGGCAGTGAAAGCGCCGGCGGAACCACGAGCCGCCTTGATGGCGGTGTGGGCTATCCACCAAGTTCTGGAAGCCGTGTTGTGCCGCCATAACGCATCAGTGGACCCTGAACTGAACCAGTGGGAACGGACGTAGTTCTGCATGTTGAGGTTGGACGTGCGCCGCCAACGCTGGAGGCCGTATGCATGAAGACGGAAGTGTGTGATCCATGCCCACAACCGCTCGTCCGTGGCCCTGCTCGGGCTCATTCCGTCGAAAGTCCGGTAGAAGTCGAGTGCCTGTCGGTCCGCGCGGTTCGGGATTTCCCCTTCAGCAGGAGGAGTGAGAGCGATCGGTCTGTCGGAGGTGATAGACGTCTCCTCGAATGGATCGGAGACTCCACGTTCCCGAAGGACCTGGCCGAAGTCAATCCCGGAGTCCAAGTATGAATCAGGATTCTCGTCCGCCGCCAGCCGGAGCTGATCGTAGGCCTCCTGAGTCAGGCGGTAAACGGGGTGACTATCAGTCATCGGACGCTAGTCCCCTTCCTCTGAACTCATCGCCGCAGTGAGAAACACTCCTACCGGCTGTTCCATCAGATCTTGGGCGTACCTGAGCGCGTCGTTCCTGAGCAGCTCCATGTCAACGCCGCCGTGGCCTGACCTGTCCAAAGCGTTCCGCATAGTGAACGCCCAACGGGTATTCTCATGGTCAGACAAGTTCCTGAGGCCCTCTGCGACCGCGTGCAAGTACAGTCCGGGAAATAGGGCCGCGAACTCTACGCTGCTGCCCCTTCTGGTCCTGACGGCCTCGATCTTCTCTTTCTCCGCAATCGGCACGTGGATCTTGATCCGCTCATCGTCGAGTTGGACGTCGAACGTGCCCTCGGAGACGTTGGTGTTGGCAAGAAGGTCGATCACAGAACTCACACCCGAATCTTCTAGGATGATGCGCATGTTGTTGCCAACAGCCAGAATCCCGGCGGTCGGGATACTGAAGCCTTCGGGTCTGTGGTCACGCCATTCCGAAGCATGCTCCGACGACCTGAACTCTTCCAGAGCTTTAGTAGATACGACATACGGTGTGATCAGTATCTCCTCCTCGTATTCGCTGGCATCCAAGAGAAGTGTGTCCTGCTCAGACGTCACATGCGTGCTCCTTACGAACGTCCTCGGACAGGAGACCTCAATCGCGTACTTGGCCTCTTCGTTCTCGATCAAGCCACGCAGGGTGTCCGAGTAGAGACGAAATACGAGGTCGACTTTGACCTGGAGTCCGTCGTTCAGAACGGCTTCCGGCACGTCGACGCCGAACGAGGAGTCCTTGTAGTCCTCCGTCCAAGCTGCCAGCAAGGGATAGGGCAGCATCCTCTGGTGCCAGGTAGTCATCTTAGCCTGAAAGCTTGACGATCCAGGTTGCCGTCGGCGATGACCCTAATCGTCACTCTGTCGTTGGAATCCGGGGTGAAGACAATCTCCCCGTCACTGACCGGCAGTGGCTCCTCAACATCTCCGACCCTCGTCGCCTCAGTGATCGCGACAGGCCGAGTGCCCCGAGGGTCGCGGTCGGTCCCGGCAGGCGTCAGTGACAATCGCACCTCTCGTGGCGGGTCGGATGTCGGGTCGAAGGCGACAATAGCTTGACCGGGGGAGAGCGGGATGAATCTCACCCGCCGCAGCACCGCCCTGCGATCCCTGTGCCTAACCGGTCTGTTGCCGTCTTTCCCCGCTCCTATACCCTCTTCAGTGCCGTTTCCTCGACCACCGCTACCATCCCCTGGATCCTCTCCATCTCCTCCGCCCTCATCTGTAATTTCCCCTTCGACCTCTACAACTTCAGACGGAGTGGTCCGGGTCTCTACGACCTGAGTCTTCAGGGTTCGATCACCCAAGATGTCGTCCTGGTCAGGCAGGATGCTGGCGAGTTCGTCGATGTTGGATGCCTCTCCGTACCTGCCGATCTCGGCCCTACGCTCAATGATTTCACCAAGCTCACGGCGCGCCTGCTTCAGCCGCGCGTCCGCTTCGCGCCGGTCTTCTTCACTCCTGAGTTGGCCGGAGGAGAGCGAGTCGTGACTCGGGTTCTCCATTCTCCTTAGCCAGAGGTCGCCAGTATCTGTGTCCGGCACAATCACCCCAACGAAGTCCGGCCATAGGCTCCTTCCCCGGGGTGCCACGGGATTGACCTTCTGCTCCCTGCTGTCCGTTATTAGCATACCGTTGCGGTTGGTGTGGGCGATTCTTCGAGGTGACCCCTCAGCAAAGACGATATATGCCCTGAGTCGCCCTAAGCCTCTGAACCGCCTTGTAACTCCGACGTCCTCCTCCGGAAGGTCTCTGATTGCCCTGTAGTAGTGGACTGCGTTTCGGTTGATGGGCGTAAGCCGCTCAAACAGATAATCGATGGTCTGGTGATCTATCCTGACTGGGCTCCCCTCTTGGGGGACGATTTCAACGGTCAGGTTTTGGTGGTGGATCGCGAAGAAGAAGTTCTCGATGACCGAAGTCGCCACTTGGTCCACCCAATCAGAGGAGTGTGGGTTGAAGCCCATGATGAATACGCCGGTTCCCGTCTCTGCCAGTTGGAAGAATTCGGGTATCTTCCTGCCCATGATGGGCCCGTCTTCCTGGAGGCTGTAGAAGCCGATATGCTGAAGGTCGTCGTTTGAACCTTCCAGGTCAGTGTGTCCGGTAAGAGTTGCCTTCCCTTGGAGCTTGGTGACTAGCCCTTTCCGACCTTCCACAAGGCGGGTGCTGTAAAAGACCGTCTGGAGGTCTGACACGTTAAGGATAGCGTTCTTGCCGATCCCATACGATCCGCCCGGAGCTCCGTTCCCCTTGCTGACCGCGCCCTCTTGGATAACCAGCGCCTTCCAGCGGGCATCGTTCAACCCCATCGTGCCCGTATCCTGTACTTTCAGACAGGGGATGTCGCGCCGCCCGATGACTGACAGTGCGTTGGTATAGACGTCGACCATGTCCGGCCTGTCGTCGTCGCCTGCCCTGTCCAAGCACGACTGTAGATGGCGCTGCAGAGCGGCCCCGCCTATCAGCCCACGCTTCACGCTGGTCTCCGAGAATGTAACGGTGACCGGATCGCCGAAGCCATCGTCTTTGGCGTCAAGTGAGTTCTGAATCAGCTCTCGTACGAGCTTCGCAATAGGAGCGTCGCTGAAATGGGTGCTTGACGGATCACTGACGTAGTCAATCCCGCCATTTCTTGAGGGAAATCTCCAAGTCGGTCTAGCCAATGACGTCACCTGCGGGTCGGTTACCTTCACGGCATTCTGTGTGAGAAGCGGTCAAGACTTGACAACCCTCCTTGGCGTATTCCAGTAGGGGCTCTTGCACTTGGGACAGGTCCTCGGCTCGGTGGTCGAGGAACGCCGTGGTACCCATTCGTGAAGGCAGCGTTCGCATCTATAGCCCTGGACTGTGATCTTCGCCATCGTGGACTTCCCTATTGGGATATGGGTTTCAATATATGGGTCATAGGGTACAGTCACAGTGGGCAATCCGCAAACGTTCAACCTCTGGCCCTGACTGCTCCCAGCCGTCTTCGATCAACTCTCGGCCAAGTAGCTTCAGTAGCACTTAGCGGCACGACGTTCTTGAATCAGGCCAAGCGTGCAATGACCTCCGGGCCGTCATTGGTAGCAGAGTTGACTAGAGGCGAGACCTGGTATACCCCCATTGCGCCGCCCGGATAGGGAGCCAGCACGTTGCCGAGCGCGCCGGGGTCGTCGACGTTGGCCTCCAGCCAGAGGTCCTCCAAGTCCCTGGGGAGTATCACAGGCATCCGGTAGTGGATGGGCCTGAGCAGGTCGTTGGCCTCTGTGGTGATGATGGCGCACGACGGTATGCGGTTGCTCTGCTGGTCCGTCCAGACAGACCACAACCCGGCGAAGGCGAAGGGCTCTCCCGACCGCATGACGATACGCATGGGCCTTCTGGCCCCGCCGCTCCTCTGCCACTCGTAGAAGCCGTCGGCGAGGACGAGACACCGCCGCCGCCTGAGCGCATCCCGAAAGGCGGGTTTCTCGGCCACCGTTTCCGCCCTGGCGTTTATCATCCGGCTCCCGATCTTCGGGTCCTTGGCCCAGTGGGGAATCAGTCCCCATCGCATAAAACCTGCTCGGCGGGTCTGACCGCCCACGACGGTCAGGACCTCTTGGGTGGGGGCGATGTTGTACCTCCGCTCGAAGGCTTCCCAGTCGCCGTCGAACTCGAAGCGCCGCGCAAGCTCGGCAGGTCCGCCGTCAGGCTGTATCTACCGCACATTTCCCCTTAATGATGAACCCGTCGAGACCGTCTGTGCAATCCCCATCCTCCTCGACCTCTCTCAACGCCAGTCGTGGGCAGGCGGCATAGATACGCCCGATAGGACGGCGCGCAGGTCGGTAGCTGTCACGTTTGTCGTGCCGTCCCATCTCGACACTCGCCCCGTCACCTCGACGACATGGCTGGCGAGCTCCCTGCCGCGCCTGGCGAACAGGTCGTGCCAGACGACGGTCTGCACGTCGCCGGTCTCATCCTCGATGGTCACGAAGACCGTGCCGTCCCGTCCGCGCGGGTGCTGCCTCGCCACAGGCCAGCCCGCCACCTTGACCCGCTCGTCGTCGCCGAGCTTCTCTACCTCTCCCGCAGGGAGCACGTCGGGACCCAGGCCCGGCCTGACGAATTCCATGAGATGTCCCTTGGGGTAAATGCCCATCACCCGGTACTCCCCCATCATCTTCTCCCGCTCCGTGAAGTCGGTCAGCCTGGGCACATCGTCCTGCCTTGAGACGGGCAGCGCGGCCTGGCCGTTCCGAGAGGGGCGAGGGACCAGCCCCACCTCCCATAGGGCCTCCCTTCGGTTGGGAGTGATCACGTCGAACGCCCCGGCCATAGTCAGCGAGAGCACGGCCTGCGGCTTCAGCCCCGTCCGGCGAACCAGGTCCCCGGCGGTGACATAAGGACCATGACGCTCCCTCTCCTCCACGATGAGCTTCGCAGACTCCGCACCCACGTCCTTGATGAACCGGAAGCCCAGCCGCACCGACCATTCCTCGGGCGAACACATGGCGAGGCTCCCGTTGACGCACGGGTTCAGGAAGGGCACTCCGAAGCGCCTCGCGTCCTGCTTGAGAGTTTCCATCGGGTAGAAGCCCATCGGCTGGTTGTTCATCAGCGCGACGAAGAACTCCAGGGGGTGATACCGCTTGAGCCAAGCCGCCTGGTACGCAGTTATGGCGAAGGCGTGGGAGTGGGACTCTGGGAACATGTAGTGTCCGTTGATCTTGGAGAATATCTTCCCGGCAATCTCTTCAGGAACGCCGTTTGCCCCCGCGCCGTCGAGGAATCTCTCCCAGTGCATGGCGATCAGTCCCTCGTTATTGGGTCTTGCGAAGGCGCGGCGCACCTCGTCGGCCTCCGCCGCCGTCATGCCCGCCACGTCCTCGATGAGTTGCACGACCTGCTCCTGCCAGACGATGACTCCGTAGCCACGCTCCAGGGCGCGTCTTTCCAGCGGGTGGTCGTACTCCCATTCCGCTCCGTGCCGGTAGCGCTCGACGAACTGGGAGACGGCGCTGCCCTGTACGCCGACGCCGGGACGGATGAGAGCGACCTGGTAGGCGAGGTCGAGGAGATTGCGCGACTTCAGGCGCTGGGCCATCTTGAGCTGCGCGGGAGACTGTAGCAGGAAGACGCCCTTGGAAAGGCCAGCGTTTATCATGTCGTATACGTTCGGGTCCTCCAGGTCGATCCTGCTCATGTCCGGCCGCCTGCCCTCCCGCGCCTCCACGAGGTCGAGGGCCTCCTCAATCTGGTCGAGCGCCGGCAGGGAGAGGATGTCTATCTTGGCGAAGCCCGCGTCGGCCACGCTGTCCTTGTTCCAGTCCATGACGTAACGCCCGTCGATGGCCCCGGCCCTCATGGGCACCATATCCGGTATGGGGGAACTGCTGAGCACCATGCCGCCGACATGCTGGCCCAGTCCCTTTGGAGCGTCCATGAGTTGTGGGGCCAGGGCGAGCAGGTCTCGCCAGCCGGGCGCATCCATCCTGTCCCTGAAGTCCGGCATCTGCGCCATCTCGTCCCGCAGGTCCGCCGCGTCGTGGGAGTGGAGCCGCTTCGAGAGGAGGGACAGGTGCTCTTGAGGAAGACCCAGAGCCTTGCCGAGATCCTGGATGATGCCCTTCGCCTTGTAGGTGGTGACGGCCCCCGTCAGGACGGCGTACTCCGGCCCGAAGTGGCGATGCACGCGTTCGATCAGTTCGTCCCTCAGACCCCTGGGGAAGTCGAGGTCGATGTCCGGCAGCGTCGTCATGTCTTCGGAAATGAAGCGTTCCAGGGTGAGGTCCCACTTGAGGGGGTCCACGTGGCTTATACCTATAAGGTATCCCACAAGCAGCGCCACCGAAGAGCCGCGTCCCCGTCCGGGCGGCCTCTCCTCCACCGGCGTCTCCGGACTTGCCAGCCCGCGCCCCTCCATGATGCGCTGGGCGAGAAGCGCGATCTCCCTGTAGAGCAGGAGAAAGCCCGCCAGGTTGAGGTGCTCGATCAACTTGAACTCCTCCGCAAGGCGGGACTCGACCTGCGCGGAGAAGCCGCCGTACCGTCGCATGGCCGCCTCGCGGCAGAGCCGTTCCAAGAAGCTCTGGGGGGTGTAGCCCGTGGGCACATCGGGCTCCGGCAGCTTGTATCCCAGGTCGTTGGCGAGGTCGAAGCTGCACCGCTCGGCGATGCGGAGGGTGTTCGACACGGCCTCCGGGCGCTCGGCGAAGAGCCGCTCCATCTCGGCATGGGACTTCAGGTGCAGGTGATGGTTGGGCTTCAGATGTGGGAGCGCCCGGTCGATGGTGGTGTTGAGCCTTGCTGCCACCAGCGCATGTTGGAGCATGTAGCGTTCCGGTGTGTGGTAGTAGACGTCGTTGGTGGCGACCACTGGGACGCCCACCTCTCCGGCGATGCCGACCAGCCTTCTGTTGCGGTCCGTGTCTCCATACAGAAAGTTCTGTTGGAGCTCCACGTACACCGAGCCGGGCCCGTACCAGTCCGTGTACCGCTTCAGGAGCTCGTGCGCTTCCCCGACACGGCCATTTTCCGCCAGCCGGGCGAGCGAACCGTCGCGTCCGCCCGTCAGCAGGACGACGCCTTCCGAGTGGCGGGGGGGGGGGGAAGGGTAGAGGCCCGGGCCCCCCCCGCTGGCGGGGGTGTGGGGCGCGGAGAGCCGCCCGAGGAGGCGGGTGACGC
>JAPOPA010000125.1 GCA_026713145.1 Chloroflexota bacterium | reverse complement strand
GCCACCCGTTGAGAGGATTGACGCGTCGCCGGAAACAATCGCGGAGGTCGTGTTGCGCGCGAAGCCGAAGGAGACGTGGCGCTACGAGCAGGAACGGGCCGATAAATCGTAGGACACTTTGTACACAGGTATATAAGTCCCCTTCCAATCCCCTGATCGTAGCCGGGTCAACATGAGTCTCGACTCCGATGAAGTCAGCACGGAGGTGGAGATAATCGCCCTTGAGGACACGACGTACCTGAAACTGCTCAGCAACGACATGTGGGTGATCACTACCGAGCCCTTCACTCCATACGGCGATCTGTTCTCCTTTGGCCCGTTCAGCACGGACTTCGACGACGGAGTTATCGCGGCTTTCGACTCGCCGATGCGTGACGAGCTTGCCGGTGAGAGCGTCCACTACGTGAGGGGGCCGGTGTCGGGAGATGCCCTGGCTGACCTGCTAGACAGCTTTGCAGATACCGGCGGCGAGGGTGTGGTGGAGTTCTGGGTGGGCGTCGATGACTCCTTAGTCCGGAAGATGTTGATCGAAGCCAAACTGCCAGACGAGGAAGGCACCGTAACTATGCAGATCATCATGACTCTGTCCGATTTTGGCAAGCCTGTTGATATCCAGGCTCCCGAACCGGAGGAGAGTGCCTCCCAGCCGGGCGAGCAGACTGGTGCAACGACAAAGGTTCTTGAGAACGGCTGGACCAGAGTTGACCTGGCCCAGCAAGGTTTCGATTTCGCCATTTCGGTGCCGCCGTCGTGGGAGTTGGACACGACGAAGGATGAAGGGTTCAACCTGCGAAGCGGTATCTGGCTCTCGGGCGGGGACACAACCGGACCGGACGTCGAGGGCGTTCGTTCGCATTTCGCACTACAGATCGACGAACTGTTCTCTGCGTACGCCGACTTGGAGGAGTACACGGAGATTCTCATAGCAAACACCGCTTTCTTCGCGGACATTGACGAGTCGGACATCAAGACCGAGAAGGTCAGCCTGACGGCGGGAGACGCTTTCGTTCAGACCTACTCAAACATCTCGCCGACGCGCGGTATCCGGCTATCCCACGTGCAGTACGTCCTGACGGACGGCGAGAACGCCATCATCATGACATTCTCCACGCCTTCGGAAGTATTTGAGGCGGTGAGTGCGGTCTTCGAGCAGATCGCCGAGACGATAGAGCTTTACTAGCCGTAAAGCGCCATTGTGCCCTGGGGCGGCTTAGCTTGGCAGGTAGAAGATGTAGACCTGCTCTGAGAAGACTCTTAGCCCGCCCCTCAGAGTTAGTTCCTGTTCTTGCCACTTGACTCTTGTCAATACTATGTGTAACTATATTACACACTTGCAACACCTTGACTGGAGGCACGTATGGCCAGGGTTCAGTTGGTAATGCCAGACGCAGACCGAGACCGCTTCGTCGATCAGGCACGACGAGAAGGCATGTCCCTGAGCGCATGGCTGCGCGCAGCCGCACGAGAGCGCCTTGAAACAAGCCAGCACGTGAGGCTGTTCGAATCCCCTGAAGACGTAAAGGAATTCTTTCGGTCTTGCGCAGTGCTAGATGGTCCGGAAACCGAGCCGGATTGGAGCGAACACCTGCGAGTCATGAATGAGTCGCGGGCGACAGGACTCACCGGCACATGATCTTCGTAGACACGAATGTATTCATGTACGCGGTGGGACGGCCCCACGCCCTCCAGGCACCCGCCCAGGACTTCTTCGTCGAGGCCAACCGGAGCGGTACGCCTCTGTGCACATCAGCGGAGGTGATGCAGGAACTGGCCCATGTGTACCTGCCAACGGGAAGGCTTCAGACTTTCGATGCGACGCTGGAGCTGATGGCGAGCGCGGCAGTTGAGGTTTGGCCGCTGGAAGAGGATGACGTGGCTCTTGCCCGTCAACTACATGAGCAACACCCCACATTGCAGGCCCGAGACCTCTGTCACCTGGCCAGTTGCCGAAGGCGTGGTGTCCGCGAGGTCAAGACCTTTGACCAGATATTCGCCGCTGTATTCGGCCATCCTTCAATCCAATAGAGGCCGAACAAATGGGCGGGCCGCAGGCTGATTGATTAAACATGCCGAGACAGACAGAACCGAACGCCAACAACGCCTTGGGCGACATGCTGCGAGGCATGATGCCGGGATGTGAGGTCCGCTCCGAGAACACCCAGACCTTCCCTGACTATCCGGGCCGCCACGCAGACGTCCTGATTGCCGCTCCCGGTCGCTCCCCTGTAGTGGTCGAAGCCGAATATGAACCTGCCGCGGAGGTGGAGAGAGATGCCTCCGAGCGCTTGGGGCTTCGCGTGCAGGGCCAGCCCCGAACAATTGAGGCCGCTATAGCGGTACGCTACCCGCAGGCTGTGGAAGATTCCTACGATGTGCGCCAAGTCCTCTCCGAAGTCCGCCTCTCCTACTATGTCCTGCATCAGGACGGCAGTCGGTTTCCTGAATCGGGGTGGCTAGAAGGTTCAGCAACCGACTTGGCTGACCTAGCCCGTCTGGTATCCGTCCCCCAGAAAGCCGTGGAGCAGGCGGCCGACACGCTTGAGCAAGGCATCGGGCAGGCCGCCAACCGTTTGGATGAAATGGCGAAGCTGCGCCCCAACGTAACCCGTGTCATTGCCCGGCTATTGGGAATGAGCGACGTTCCCCAGACCCGCCGCATGGCCTGTGCAATCATCGCCAACGCAATGGTCTTCCACCAGCGCATCGCGGGGATGCACCAGGAGGTGAAAAACTTGCGCTTGGTGTGCGGTCCCAACGTTGCAAACCCCCAGAGCGAGACGCTTGTGGCTTGGGAAGACATCCTCAAGATCAACTACTGGCCGATCTTTGCCATAGCCAAGGACATTTTGGAGCAACTTCCCGGAGACGTTGCCCCTAGCATCTTGCGGGAGTTGCTGGAGACCGCCCAGCAAGTTGAAGCCACCGGCGTCGACAACGCCCACGACCTGACTGGGCGCATCTTCCAACGACTGATCGCCGACCGGAAGTACCTGGCGACCTTCTACACACTTCCAGCGTCGGCTGCGCTGCTGGCGCGTCTGGCCGTAGACAAGATGGATTCCTTGGACTGGTCCGACGCCGAGGCCATCGGCAAATTGCGCATCGGCGACTTCGCGTGTGGGACAGGGGCGTTGCTTTCGGCGGTGTACGAGCAGGTCGCATCCCACCACGAGCGCGCCGGTGGCGATTCCACAGCCCTGCACCCGGTAATGATGGAGGAGGTCCTGTACGGCTGCGACGTCATGCCCTCGGCAATTCACATCACCGGCTCCACCCTGTCAGGTATGCGGCCCAACGTGGGATTCAAGCAGTCCCGTCTCTACACCATGCCCTACGGAAAGCAGAAT
>JAPOPA010000365.1 GCA_026713145.1 Chloroflexota bacterium | reverse complement strand
CTCGTCTCTTCTACGGCCTGCAGCGCGGCATGTCCGCCGAGGACCCCAACTTCATTATCGTCAACGGCTTCTGCCGCGGCATCTTCCAGGAGCTCCCCTTCGAGTTCGCCATGGAGGCCTCCCAGCTCCTCAAGGTAAGCCTCGACGGCACGGTGGGGTAGCCGGGAAGTTGGAACACACGACAGTTTTCTCTCCCTTTGGGAGAGGGTAAGGGTGAGGGCGTTTTACCGTGTTGAGCACTTACAGGGCCATTGTCGATGACGAAGGTACAATTCGCCTCTTGGAGCCGATAAAAATTAAGGAAGGCACCCACGTCCTGGTCACATTGATGGACAAAGAATCTCTGATTTCGCTGATGGTGTCCAGCGGCGCCACAGCCTTCTCGGAGGAAAGGCTGAGATCGGAAATGGAGGAGGATGAGTTTTGGGCTTCTCACTTGAAGCATCTACCGTCGTTATAGCTCGCTTCCCATATTCTGATTTGACCAAATGGACCAATCGCCCCGTGCTCGTACTGGCAAATGCCGGCCTGGATGACTGGGTTCTGGGACAGATAACGACTAATCCCGAAATTGACGATTTTGCCATCGAATTGACTAATGACAGTCTCGCCGACTGTTCTCTTAACACAGTAAGCTACTATCGGCCCAACAAGATTTTCACTGGCAATGGCAGGATAATAGATAGAGCCGTAGCGCGTCTCAAACCCGCCGTGTTCAACCATCTGCTAGACGCCACCATAGATATCCTAAACCACAACCGGATGAAACAATGACCGACAACAACCCACTCCTCTCCGTTCGAGGTCTCTGCGCCTCGGCCGGCGATCTCAATATCCTGAACGGCGTCGACCTCGAGGTATACGCCGGCGAAGTCCACGCCATCATGGGTCCCAATGGCTCGGGCAAGAGTACATTCGCCAACGTACTCGCCGGACGCCCCGATTACAGCGTCACCGCTGGCCAGGCCATATATGACGGCGAGGACCTGCTTTCCCTCGAGCCAGAAATCCGCGCCCGCATGGGCGTGTTCCTGGCCTTCCAGTACCCCGTCGAGCTCCCCGGTGTCCGGGCCTGGCAGTTCCTAAAGGCCGGCGTCGACGCCCGTCGCGTTCACAACGGCGAGGAAGAAATGAGCGCTCGCGAGTTCCAGCGGCATTTGGACGCCAAGGTCAAGGATGTCGAGATCGATCCGGAGCTCGTCCGCCGCGCTGTCAACGAGGGATTCTCCGGCGGCGAGAAGAAGCGCAACGAGATCCTGCAGATGGCCGTTCTCGAACCGCGCCTGGCCCTGTTGGACGAAACCGACTCCGGCCTCGATATCGACGCTCTGCGCATCGTGTCCGACGGGGTGAACAAACTGCGCTCCGGGGACAACGCCATGGTCTTGGTCACTCACTACCAGCGGATGCTCGACTACGTGCGCCCCGACAAGGTGCACGTGCTCCTGGACGGCCGCATCGTCCGCTCCGGCGGTCCCGAGTTGGCTCTCGATCTCGAGGAAAAGGGGTACGACTGGATCCGCGAGGAGGTTGAAGCGGGCAAGTAGCATCCTGCCCGCATCGATGGCTATGACCACCAGAACCATCAGCAACCACCGCTACCACGAGGACCATCTGGCCCTCGCCACCGCCAGCGCCGGTCCGGCATGGCTCGCCGACCTGCGCGCCGCCGGGTGGGAGCGGTTCAGCGATCTCGGGTTCCCCACGGCGCGGCGCGGCAACGAGCGCTGGAAGTATACTGCCGTGGCCCCCATTTCCCGCGTCAATTTCGCCTATCCGTTTTTAACCACGGAGAACACGGAGAACGCAGAGATTGATTTGGGATTCTCTGCAATTTCGGCGTCCTCGGCGTTTGATGAGGAAGCTGAGATTCGACAACACCTGGGAAGCCTCGCGCCGATGCAGGACGACGGCTTTACTGCCCTGAACACCGCTTTCCTGAGCGACGTCGCCGTGGTCCGCATTCCCGACGGTTCCGAAGAACCAGTGGCCGTCCACGTGAACTACAACGGCCTGCCCGATATCGGCGACCAGCGATACGCCCGTCACCCGCGCACGCTCATACTCGCTGGCCGCAACGCCAACCTGACCGTTGTGGAGACTTACACTGGCCCCAAGGGTCCGCGATATTTCACCAATGCCGTCACCGAGAT
>JAPOPA010000364.1 GCA_026713145.1 Chloroflexota bacterium | reverse complement strand
TCGTGGTTGTACCCTCCTTCAGTTTGGCGCCGGTGATAACCGGCCGATACGATCCAACACTCCCTCGAACAACCGTCGAGGAACCGACACCTCGGATAACTGGAAGATCAACCGCCGGGAGTGCCGCACCAGACGGCCTCCCATCTTGATCAGCTTGACCTGCACACTCCGCAGCGACCAGTGCGTGAACGCCTTGGGCAGACATAACCGGCCCCGGCTCCGCTCTTTGCGGCGCGCCAGTTCACTCCTCATGGTCGTTCTCCTATAGTGCACTGCGCACCTCAATCGCCTGCCTCGTGCGGCCAACCTCTCCTGCCAATAATTCCTCGTCCGGCAGCGTGATCCGGTACTCCCCGGCCATCACATTGTTCGGCAGGCCATCAAGCGCATACCGTGCCAGCGCCTCGTCCTTTTCTGAGCAGAGGATGAGTCCGACGGGCGGGTTCTCGCCCTCCCGTACCCAGTGCTCCCGCGCCTAGTTCGGGTAGAGGTGCAACTGGCCGGCGTCGGCGTGGGTGAATGCCCCAATCTTTAGGTCAATGACCACGAGGCATCGCAGGCCCCGGTGATAGAACAGCAGGTCCACCCTGTACCACTTATTTCTGATGCGCAGTCGCCTCTGCCTGCCCATGAAGCAGAAGTCGCCTCCCAGCTCCATGATGAAGGTCTCTAGGTGGCGGATGAGCGCGTCTTCTAGGTCGCTCTCGGAGTACTCGTCCCTGAGATCAAGGAACTCCAGGACGAAGGGGTCCTTAATCTCCTCCTGGGGCAGCACAACGTCTTCGCTCTTGGTCTTCCGTCCCGACGTGAGCATGGCAGCTTTGTTCTTGGACAGGGCGCTGCGCTCGTAGAACTGGGAAGCGATCTGCCGGTCCAGTTGACGGACCGACCATCCCCCTTGGAGCGCCTCGACTTCGTAGAACCAGCGGGCCTGTTCGTTCCTGACCGACAGCAGCCACACGTAGGCTGACCAGGGCAACGGAAAGGCTGTCAGAAGGTCGTCGAGGCCCACTTCGGCGGTGGGAGCTTCAGATATGCCAGACGGCGTCTGGCGAATCGGTAGTTGAAAGGGTCGATTCAATTTGCCAGACGCTGTCTGGCGAATTCGGTCTGGCGGATAGGCGAGATAGAACAGGCGCAGGTGCGGGGGGTCCTGCCGGGAGAAGCCACGCCCGAACTGTCGGGTCAGGTTCTCCGCCAGCCTTTCGATGAGCGCCGCCCCGTACTCGGCTCGCTCTTCACCCGATTGCTCGAACTCGACGATGCGATGTCCGATCAACCAGTACGCGGCGGTCATGGCGGCGTTCACCGAGCGGGCGGCCGACTCCCTGGCCGCGTCGATGATCTTCGACACGTCTCCGAAGGCGGCCCGGTACGGGGCGTCGTGACTGAGACCCGAACGCCTCGACGTCAACTGATGTCGACTGGAGGACGAATCGGACCGCATCAGAATTCCGCCTCCAGGTGATTGCCCACGTGCCGGTCGTCCGGGGGCAGATCATTCTTGGACTCCTCCTGCCCATCACCGGCTGAAGATCCGAGCAGGATCGTGAACAGGCGGCGCAGTCGGTCCTCGGCGTCGGGGGCGGGCCTGGAGACGACCCTGATCTCTCCGAACTCGGAGAAGTCCTCCTGAGGCTTCATTTGCCCGTTCTGTCTGCTCTTGTCCTTCATATCTCTCTATGCCGCCGGACCGGCGGCGGTTCGCGTGTGTGCCCTGCGCTTACCCCTTCGGCTCCAACGGCGGCTCCCACCTCTTCCCCGATGGCGCGGTCTGTCTTCCATCGAGTCTGAGGAGTTGGAAGGCGAAATATCATGGCCCGTGAGGGGGGCACGGGGCCGTGCCCCCCTCACGGGGACTCGACTCTGTGAAAGGCCGGATGTGGTGTCGTACCCGTGTACAAGGATTAGCGTCAGTTCCCAAAAGGGAAGTCGAGGGCTGTTTTGAACCTGAAATAGGTGAGAAAAAGGGAAGTCGGCGCCGTTGTTGCGAGCACTTCGAGGTAAGGGCCGTTTCACCCGATTAGGGTGAAAGTTCCCAAAAGGGAAGTCGGGTTGATAGCTAAATCGGAGCGAGCGATTGGACGTGGAGGAGGGAATTGGGGGTGTGCAACCTCCTACAGGACAGCCGTCGACGGGACATTGGGCCAGAGATATAAGCGTTCTGATCTGTCCCCTGGCTCCGCCGAAGGTCCATCGGACGGTCGACCGCGCTCTCATGTCTTCGCCTCCTCGTCGATGGGGTCGGGATGGTTGCCATCGAGTCTGGAGGGTCGGGAAGCCGAGCGTTATCCCTCGGAAGGGACTACACGGGCGTAGTGACTTTGAGGGGACTACACGGATGAAGTCCCTTCCAGGGGATTACCGACGACGGTCTGATCTGATGTCATGGTTCCGCGAGACGGCCCAGCTTGGCCCAGCGTTTGTGCACCGAATGGCTGTCAGGGGGCTGTACAGGGAAATCGAACTTCGGGTAGAAGCGGACTTCCTGGGCCAATCAGCTTCGGCAAGTTGCAGGTTTCACAGTATGGAGACCGCAAAAGCGAACACTTTTTGTCAGGGGCTGGTTGCAGGGCAAAGGACCTCAAGTTTGCAAGGCTGGGCCACCCCCTATTGGAGGTGTTGAGATGACGGGAGAGGCGACGGAGAGCTATGGCAGTGCGGAGGCTGAACCCCGGGACGAGCAGTCCGACCTCAAGTGGGTGGTGGAGTGGTTGGTGAAGGAGAAGGGGCAGCGCCGCGCGGCGAAGGCCCTGAGGGTGAACAGGAAGACCGTAGCCCTGGCGCTGCGCAGGGAACGGCTGACGGGCAGGATGAATGACGCGGTCCAGAGGTATCTCTACGGTCCGCGTGGCTCTGAGGGGCGTCAGGAGATGTCGCTAGACGAAATTGAGAGGCGGGTCAGCTCTCTGGCGGAGTCGATGGACGAGATCGATGACTTGGTTGAGGCACTGACCCTGCGGGTGGAGGCATTGGAGGAGGAATGGGCGCAGGCACGGGCGGAAAGCGGCGAAGAGGCCGATGTCCAAGGCAACGATGTGTCGAGGACTGGTGAGAAAGAAGAGGAACTCGAAGAGTTGCCGGAGCCTGAGCAGACCGGACGGCGGTTTGGTCGGTTGTGGCGGCGCTAGGTCGGACGCTGCCAGCGGGTCTGGCAGAGCATCGCTCAGCGGCAGGGCGGCCGGGTTCCATCCCAGGGTTGACACAGATGTGGCGGACAACCGGTTGTGTTGGAAAGTCCCTACAGGAGGCTCCGGCATGGCCAGGGCGTCGGCGTCGAGGAGTCTGCGGTCGAGCGTGATGAATGCCGACCAGTCGGGGTCCTCAAGGCGGCAGACCTGATCGAAGCCGGCTCGCTGTAGGTGGATCTCCAACCGTCTTCGGTCCCTGCGGTTGACCTCGTCTGTGAGGATCACCTGCAGAAAGGATGCGTAGTCGAGTTCCTCCCTCCGTGCGAGGGCGATCCTCTCCGGCAGCGTGTTGAGCATGGCTCGGAGCTTGAGGCGTTTGAGCAGCGGCGTCAGTTCGGTGGCGGTGGTCATTCTCCTTGTGCTGATTGAGTGGCGATGCCGTTGGCATGAGCGAAGACGGACCCGGGTCTGGCGAACCGACCCGGGGCATCAGCGGAGGCTCCGGCTGCGCTGACTCCTGCTCCAGGGCCTCTGTGAGTATGCGCTCGAGAGGACCCACGTCGATCAGGTCTACTGAGAGGGCTTTGCGGCAGGCGGCGTCGAGACGTTCAGGGGAGTAGCGTTCCCCCAACCGTATGAGCTTGTGCCTCTGCCTGATCCTTTCCTATATGGGGTCTCTTTGCGTTTCCGGAAGAGTCGGAATCAGAGGACTCACTCCTCCTTCGACGGCGCGAACAGGACTCCAATAGAGCTCTCTTGTGGGAGTTTCAGGTCTATGCCTCCATCGCCGTTCATGCACCAGAGGCCGCTACGCAACACAATACACGGCTGCCCTCGGTACACATCGAACCCCTGAGCACTGGTTTCTCTTTCCGAATCCATGTACTCAATTTCGCGCGTGACGGGGTCTATGCGGGTCACGCCTCCGATGCGTCGGTGATAGATGTACACGTACCCATCAGCGCCGATCGTACCCCAGACGGGATAGGGTTCGAGTAGGTTGAAGCTGTCCACGATTTCGAGCGTCATAGGGTCCATCACATATATGTCGGTGCGCGGCGGGCGCTCCGGGATGTGGCTGAACGAGTTAAGCAGCCACGCAGTTCCATCGACTTCTACCGCGTCGAGTACTCTGGAGCCGGGCGCCAACTCAGCTTTGTAGTCGTAGACAGTAAGCGTATCAGGGTCTATACGCGCCACTATCGCTATACCGGTCGTGCTGGGATGGACTTCATCATAGCCTTTGGGAGGTCTCCCTGATCCAAACACAAGGATCGACCCGGCGACCTCTTCGACCGCCTGGATATACAAGTCGGAGAGACGTGGTACCTCAGGATCGGGGTGTTCAACTTCGAGCGTTCTTGCGATGTCCATAGTCTCGGTGTTCACCACAAGGACCCTCCCGTAGGACTGGTCACAGCCAATGAAGGCGTACCCTTTCGCGAATGCGATTCCGCCCCTCGGCGAGCGGCACTCTGTATCGTCGCTCACTTTCACCTCGTACTCAGGGTCGCCTTGAGCTGAGAAGACCAGCACCCCTGTCTTGAGCGTCGAAACCGTCCACGGCCACCAGTATCCGGGATTCGCTTGGTTGTATCCGATCCAAATCCTCCCCTTGTCGTCTCTCTCGAGGCGATGGGAGTCGCTTTGCCATGGTTCCTCGGGCAGGTCAATTGTCCGGTAGATTTCGTGTGTGTCCGCGTTGAAAATGACCAGTTTCTTGGCCGTTCGCAGGTAGCCTGTATTCTCTGGAAACTCTCCGAGTGGGCCAGTGTCCCCGCCGCACGCAGATGCGAGCGTCAGCAGCGCCAGCCATGTGACTGCTACGTGACGTCTCGTGCGCATCGCGGCAACCTCGACCTGATGTGGCTGGTTTGACTTGGGCCGTTGAGAAGTTCGAACAATCACCCGTCCGGCGGTCTCCCCAGCCTCCAGGGGGAGCATGTGCTCTGCCTCTTTAGGTACTCTACGCCGTCTCGGAAACACGAACAGGCTCACCAAATCAAGTCCTGTGACGCTATCAGTAGGATGATCGCAACGCCGATGAGAGATGCCAGGGATACCCCGATCTCAGTCCGCCGGTAATAGCGATGACTGATCATCGCGGGCGCGGGCTCCGGACCTATACCAATTCTATGTGTGACTACTACCAATATGCATACGATTGCGCCGAAGTAGGACGCAAGCGAGACTTCGAACCATAAAATCGAAAGAAACGGTGTCTCATCGTCGCGGAAGAACATGGTCAGGTGAATAAGCGCAGTAAGAGCGAAAACGAGTATAGGCAAGTATATGACCATGGACAGAAGGGCGTTTCTCACATCGTATCTGGCTCTCAGCCTGAACACGAGGCCATGAAGGACCGGGTTCAGGAACAGGCATCCGAGAAGAAGAGGAAGCCCGGCACTGTAGACGACCTCTCGGAATCTGTCGGATACATGCAGCGTCAGAGAAGCTGCGCCTGTCACCGTCAACAATAGCAAGAAAGTCAGGAACGGGATCAGTAGGGAAGCGAGCACCTGATTCCTCGTACGCGCTGTTCGGGGAGTGTAGTCGCGTAACAGCAAATAGCGGTGAATCTGAGAGCTGATAACCGGAGTCGGCCAGGTGTTGAGGAAGGACAACCTGTTCCTGCCCCATTTGAAGTACAGGATGAACGCTACGGCGACGGCGCCCAGGATCAGCGCGACAGTCATCCGATTCTCACTCCAGACAGACGGCGGGACCAGACTCACTACGGCATAGGCGAGTAGCACTGTAGCTATCAGGTAAGGCACCTTGGAGAATAACCGTCTCATGCTTATGCTCCTGTCATCAACGGCGCAGCCGCCGGGCCGCTCCTGAATCTGCGGGTAGGGATGGCATCCGTTATGGTTCTTGAAACTGGGGGGATGAGACCCGAACGAGGTTCTTAGTAGTGCCCACGTCTGATCATTTGCCACTGCCTCCGCAGGCATCTGGGGCGTTTATGTTGTCTCCGGCAAGGTCCATCCGCGCATCTACGGTCGTAGGAAGCGCCTCTAGGTCCGAGCTTCTAAGAACCGCCTCGATACACTCGTGACTCCCGCCGACGTAGGTGTCGTACAGGTCGATGTCCGTTGCCACGCACCAGGCCCGGTCCTCCGGCCACCAGATGTTCGGCGAGTGTCCCCAGAAAGCTCCATCTCTAGAGAGGAAATCCATGATTGCTTCTATAGGACCACGGAATAGCAGGTAGTCTCGCCCCGGCGCCCTCACCCGTGAGTCAGCCTTGTATAGACGCTTGTCGATGTTCCCATAGCCTTCCCAAAGGCAGAAGTAGCAGTTGCTAGGCGTTGAGGTGAAGCCTCTGAGCACCTCGACCAGTGTGCGGCACTCCACTTCGGGGATTGACCCGAACTGCGGATGAGAACCCCACGGCGGGTCTTCGTACATGACGCTAGGGTCTTCACTCAGACCTGCAATGCGCTCGAATTGCATCAAAGGATGGACTGTCCGGCCCGTCCACGAGGCCACCCTCGACCATCGAACCGGTCGATCTTCTCTACCGTCCATGTAGGCCGGATGGAACACTCGTGCATATGCCGGAAACCCGTGGGGGATCAGTGAGCGCAGCGTACCGAAATCCGACAGGCTCTCCTCCACCCACCTGGCCTCCGACACGTCCTCAGAAAACTCCAGACCATCGGGCGCGAGCTTCGTCTGCCGTACGGGAATGCCTCCTCCCGTGGAGAGCATCTCCAAGCTGGACATGGATTCTTTGCTCGTTCCTAACATCTTTCGAATCCTGGATAGTTCGCAGGGGTTCGTCTCCTCTGCCTGCGTCAGTTCATGTTGGGTAGCTTCGGCGGAACCTTGAGGAGGACTACTCTGCTTGAATGAGAGCCGGACCCCGAAGCCCCAGGACAATAACCTTCGTCGCTTTAGGACGAGCAACATGGACAAGAGGGCGGCGGCTACGGCTCCCATGCCCAAGGCAGCTTCCGTATTGGTGATGATGTCGCTGGTGCAGTGGCCGCGAGGGCCTTCCAAGGGGCCTACTCTCAGCCACGTCACGCCACCGTCGTGGCTCACCATCGCGGGGCCGCCGCTCAGGGGTCCGGGGTTGAGCCTCCCAGGCCCCCCGACATTTGGCACAGACTCCCAGCGCGACTGTCCGTCGGAGTCGTAAGACAGGACCCAACACCGGTCCTCGTCGTCCTGTATTCCCCAAAGTGCAAAGAAGCCGAGCGCCACGGTCGCTACGATGAGCAGCCCTACGACCGCGGCGGGAACGGAGGTCGCCAGAGGGCGGCCCGATGCTGAGAGGCTCCTGGCGGCGGCGAACCAGAGCACGAAGGTCGCTGGCAGCAAGGCTACGGAGACAAGCGAGAAGGTTGAAAAGCTGGCTATGAGTGAGAGAAGTCCGATAGCCGCCAGGAGACCTCCACGCACTCCGGGGTCCCGCGCCCTGGATGCCATCAGGGCGAGCAGATATGGTGAGGCGTACACTAGGACGAAGGCGATGTTGCCGGCAAGCTCGGCGGCTATCTCTGGGGGCTCACTGTTGAGGACCCGCACGCAGCCGAGGCCTACCGCGGGGATGATACCAGCGACGGCACCGATTACGGCTGCGCGGGCGCCGCGTTCCGTCTTTGCTGCATCGTACAGGTACAATTTCAAACCCCTCTTCCTGTTGAGCTGAATCGTTCCTCTAGGCCGAGGTTGA
>JAPOPA010000360.1 GCA_026713145.1 Chloroflexota bacterium | reverse complement strand
GTTCAGGTAGCCGAAGATGTGCCCGGCCGCATTCTCAGCCGGCACGTCCGTCGAGGTCTTGCCGATCACGAGCCCAAGTTCCGCCTCGTGGTGGAAGTGGGGCACCGGCGCGTCCGGAAGCTCCACCGTGTCGCCGTCTCCGATTACCGCGCTCGGCGACTTCAGGAACGCCTCTCTATCCGTCGGGAAGGGCAGCTTGCCGTTCTCAAGGTAGTTGCCCGCCATGCAGGCGATCCGCGTCGGCTCCGGCAGAGGCGCACGCAATCGCACGTCGGCGATCGGGACCCCCTCCGAGTTGGCAGCTGCGTCTTCCAGCTTGCCCCTGTAGTCGTCGAAACTGTCGATCAGCCCGCGCATCCACGTCTGCGCGTCGATATGCGGAATGTCATCAATCACTCCCGACACGTCCACCACGTTGTCGCCCCGCAGTACGCCCGGAGTGAAGTCGTTAAACAGTACCAGCCTCATGCACGTCTCTCCTTTTCGCTATGGTTCGATGGCCGCGCGGATTGTAGCACAGCGCCTCTGATACCGTCCAAGCGATGGCGACGATATCCCCAACGGCACATCGACTAACCCAGGACAAAGTTCAGAAGGGAAGATCCCGTTCGCCCTGAGCACTCATACCCCCATGCTTGGGGCCGTACCGGGGTGTCAATAGCTGCCATTCACCCACGGTCTCTCCCCAGGGGAGGTGCCACTTCCTCCCATCTCTCCCCCGCCGGGGGAGAGATTCAGAGAGGGGGCTCCCGCATTTACTCGAAAGCCTGTCGAAGGGCAGGGCAGTTTCAAAACTGCGAGAATTGCGACGAAGTGTCGCGACCCCGTTGACACGCTTTCAGCACCCCGAATACCGTACCCTAACAATGTACAGACGATCCGATCATGAACCTCTACTCTCGTAGGGGCGGGTTTCAGACCCGCCCTTGGAATACCATCCCATGATCCCCGACTGGCTCCCATACCTCCTCAACGGCCTGCTCCTCGTCGCCATCATGTCGATCGCGTTCTACGGCATCAAGCTCGGCATCACTCCCATGCCAAGCTCCCGCAAAGCAATAGCGACGTTCATCGACCTGATCCCCGACAGGATCCACGCCAAGATCGTCGACCTCGGTTCAGGCTGGGGTTCGCTCGCATACCCCATCGCCAAACGGTTCCCGGAAGCCGAGGTCATCGGCTACGAGCTTTCCCCTCTCCCGTGGCTCTACTCGCGTATCAAAGGTCTTGTCGTCCGCCGCCCGAACCTCTCTCTGCTCAGAAGAAGCGTCTTCGACGCCGACCTTTCCGATGTTGACGTGGTTGTCGTATACCTCCATCCCGCGGCGATGCGAAAGCTGGGCCCCAAATTCGAGCGAGAGCTGCGTCCCGGCACCCTCGTCCTCTCCAACACATTCCCCGTTCCGACGTGGGAGCCCGTTAAGACGCTCCATTTAGGCAAGACCTGGTTGTCCACGTCGAACGAGATATACGTCTACCGCGTTTGACTATTGTGATGTAGCATAGCTGTCCAAGAAAAATGCCGGCTCAGGAGGAGCAGATAGAGATGTACGAGACCATTACGACCGACGTTCTCATAATTGGCGGTGGAGGCGCGGGGTTGAGGGCTGCTGTGGAGGCGCGAGACCAAGGTGCAAGCGTGACCATGGTCGTCAAGGGCAAGTACGGAAACAGCGGTTGTACCCTGAACGTCGGCACGAGCGCCGTAGTGGGCCTCAATGGGCAGAACGGCGACACCAACATGTCCTCGATGTGCGACCTGGTCTCCTTCGGTGGATTCCTCGCCGACCAGAAGCTCGCGAAGATTCTCGTCGATGAGACCATGGAACGCGTCCAGGAGCTGGTCGAATGGGGCATCGATTTCCAGCGCGAGGACGATGGCAACATCGCCCTCTACCGCTCTGCCGCCCACACCCACGTGAGGAACTTCACCCTGAAGCCCGGCGACAATGCGCGCGAGCATACGTATGGCGCTCCTCCCGGATGGGCCATGATGGACGCCCTCATGGACCAGGCCGAAGACCGCGGCGTCACGGTCATGGACGACGCCGTGCTCATCGACCTCCTGACGACCGACGGACGCGTCGTCGGCGCTACCGTGCTCGACTGCCGCCGCAACGAAACGCTCGTCGTCCAGGCCAAGACGACCATCCTTGCGACAGGTACCTACAGCCACATCTTCGCTCCCACCACCGTCTCGCCATTCGAGACCGGCGATGGGCAGTGCGCAGCCTACAGGGTGGGCGCCGACCTGACAGGAATGGAGGCCTCCCAATTCGTCGCCACGTCCGTCGGATTCCCGCCAGGCACGAGATTCCTCAACTCCGAGAACGAGGATTTTCTTCCAAAATACGGCATCGACGACCCACGCAACTTTGCCAAGGAACCTCTGACCTATGCCGTCTGGAAGGAGATCAAGGAGGGCAGGGGATTCAAGGGCGACAAGGTTATGCTCGACATGAGCGCCGCCTTCGAGAGAGAGAATATGCCGTGGTGGTTTATGGACTTGGTGAAGGAGCAGACCGAGAAGCGCGGCATCGACCTGCGCCACGAGCCCGTCGCCTCCGAACCCCGCGCACATACGACGATCGGCGGAATCTCCATAAACGAGAAGTGCGAGACAACTGTTCCCGGCCTATACGCGTCCGGCGCTGTTGCCGGCGGCGTCTACGGTCACGCCAGGCCCGAGGGATACACCTCCATGATAACCGTCGTTTTCGGCCAGAGGGCAGGGCGGTACGCCGCCGAAGAGGCCGGCGCGGCAGACCCCGTCTCAATCGACCCCTTACAGGTGCGGGCGAGCCTCGCGGCCGCGGCGGACACAATCGACAACGCTGCCACCGTGAAACCCAGCGACATCAAGCGCAAGATCAAGGCCGCGACACGGCGCTATGCGTGGGTCATCAAGGACGAAGAGGGACTCACCAATGGCCTCGCTCGCATCAGGCAGGTTCAATCCGAGACCGGAAAGCTGAGAGCCCGAAGCGGATACGATTGGGCTCGTGCACTGGAAGTCCGCAACTTGCTACTTTCGGCGGAGTTGCACTTCATCGGCTCATTGGAACGCAGGGAGAGTAGGGGAGCCTTCTTCCGCGACGACTATCCCGAGACGGACAACGTCAACTGGCTCAAGAATATCCTGTATAGGCAGGTCGACGGCGAACTGGTTCTCGACTACGAAACCCCCGACCTTCTCTACTGCGACCCCGCCCGGCACAATGGGCGGCTTCAGTACCAGCCGATAGCAAACTACGGAACGAGCGTGGCGGTCAAATAACCGGCCTCTGCAGAGCCCCTACTTGTCGGTCGGACGACGGAAGCGGTTGACGTAGTCCTCGTCCTGTCCCGGCGACTCGTCTTCGCCGCCAACCTCGTCCGCTGGTTCCGGTTCCGCCGCTTCCGGCTGGTCTGCCTCCGAGGCCTCGGATTCGGCACCGCCGACCCCTGCGCTTTTGGACGGTGCGTCCCGGTAGCGACTCGCCTGGATATCTTCAAGCCGGCTCTGAAGGTCGTCACCCACGAGGTGTCCCACGATGCTGCCGTCACGCATCTCATTAACCTGGTCCGCCATTGCCAGTAGCGTCGAGTCGTGCGTCGCCGCGACGACGGTTATCCCGTGCGTCTCCACCATCTCGCGGAACAGTCCGAAGATGGACTGAGCGTTCGTCGAGTCGAGTTCACCGGTCGGCTCATCCGCCAGGATGAGTGGCGGCCTCGTGACGATTGCGCGGGCGATAGCCACGCGCTGCTGCTCGCCGCCCGAAAGCTCGTACGGGCGGTGGTTCGCTCGCGGGAGCAGCCCGACGATCCCAAGCGCCTCCCTCGTGCGTTCCTCACGTTCACGGACGCCGTACCCCGAAATCCTCAGCGGCAATTCCACGTTCTCGAACGCCGACAAAAGCGGGAGCAGGCCAAACGCCTGAAAGACGAATCCCACCTTGTGACGGCGGATGTTCGTAAGCTCCTTTTCCCCCATGGCCGCGAGGTCCTCGCCCTCGAAGAGGATCGTGCCCGAAGTAGGCTTGTCGAGGCCCGCCCTCCGGTTACGCAAGCTGGGCTTGCCCGCCCCGGACCTGCCGACCAGCGCGATGAATTGGCCGGGGGGTACCTGCATGGTCACGTCCTTCACGGCCGTGACCTGCTCCGCGCCCACGTCGTACACACGGGTGAGGTTATCTATGTCGATGATGACCTGGGAACTGCTCATTTCATTCCTCTCCGGATACGATGGTGACCTTGCCGTCCTCCACGGTCACCCGCGCCCGTTCGCGAATCTTCACCTCGTCGAGGTACTCACGAGGCAGCTGTACTCGTCCGGCCCCGTCGACGAGGGTGTACTCTTCAAGCGGCGTATCGATGTCCACGTCGCCGGATATCTGTCGCTCGTACGAGTGCGAGCGCCGCACCTCA
This sequence comes from Chloroflexota bacterium, assembly GCA_026713145.1. Lineage (GTDB taxonomy): Bacteria > Chloroflexota > Dehalococcoidia > Lucifugimonadales > VXLM01 > VXLM01. The sequence goes on along the minus strand of JAPOPA010000360.1, from coordinate 474 downwards.
GTTGAGGTCTTGCCGTCTCGTATCATCACGACCCGTCCCACCTTGTAGGCGATGTCCCTGTCGTGTGTCACGACTACGATGGTCGTCCCAAGCTCGCTGTTGACCGACCCGAACAGGTCGAGTATCTCGCTCGCCGTCGCGTCGTCAAGCTCTCCCGTCGGCTCGTCCGCCAGGAGAAGGGGAGGATGGTTTGCCAATGCGACCGCTATGGCCACCCTCTGCTGCTCTCCGCCCGACAACCGTTCCGGCGTGTGGTCGAGTCGGTGGCCGAGGCCCACGAGATTCAGCAGGTCTACGGACCGCTCCTGCCGCTCTTTCGGCGAGAGGTTCGTCAGCATCATCGGCAGCGCCACGTTCTCGACGGCGCTCAGGTACGGGAACAGGTTGCGGCTCGTCTGCTGCCAGACGAACCCGACCTCGTTCCGGCGGTAGTCCTCCACCTCGCGACCGCCCATGCGCAGCAGGTCGCGGTCT
>JAPOPA010000308.1 GCA_026713145.1 Chloroflexota bacterium | reverse complement strand
TGGCTGGTGGAGGGCGGCGCCGACTTCGTGCGGGTCTACCGGGAGGCGTGGGACGGCACGGAGGACTGGGAGGGCCAGGTCGAGTTGTTGGAGGGAAACGAGTTCGCGGGCCGGCAGTGGTGCGTCGACAACGGCGTCATCAACATCGCGGCGCTTGCGGGGTCCGGCGAGTTTGAGAATCCGTGCAGCTACGCCCTGGGCCAGTACTTCCTGACCAGCCTGTACAACACGATTGGGGAGGATGCGTTCTCATCGGCGATGCGGGGGTTCTATGAGGGGTATCTGGACTTTCAGCATCACCCAACCGATGAACAGGTCTTTCACATCTTCTTCAAGCACACTCCCGCCGATCGGGATGCAGCATTCCTGGACGTGTACAGCAGGCTCCACGGCGGGCCATTTGTCCACGGGACTTTTACTCGAGTAACAGATCCCTGAGGAACATCGTGAAGTCGCGCACGACGATCTGCCCGTTCTTCGCGGCAATGTTCCGCCGTGCCCTAAGCTGCGCTGCTACCGATAGGTCAACATCCTGCCGATCGCCGGACACGCGAGCATAGAGGGCGACGGACTCATATGTATCGTCTTTCGGCATTGTTGCCGCTGCTTCTTTATTCACCCCAAAACTCCTTCCAGCAACCACGAATCCACGGGGAAAGCGATGCCGGAACCGAGGAGTGTTGCCCACTCGTTGTAGGTCACGGTCTGATCAACGGGAAGCGGCCAGCCTTGACGCTCGTCCCGGGCCAGTATGATGAGGTTGTCATTCGTCGTGTTTGAATGGAGCCCGCTGCGGAGGAGTGAGCAGGGTCTTCGACCTCATTCGTCGCTTTTCACGGCCGTCTCCCCCTTGGTCATCCGGTAACCAACGCGGGGTTCGGTGACAATGTATTTGGGATTGTCCGCGCCATCTCCAAGTTTGCGGCGAAGCCTCTTGACCACGTCCCGCACCAGCCAAGACTCCCCGACTCTCTCTGGACCCCAGATTCGCTGCAGCAGCACGGTATGGGTCAGCACCCGGGGTGCATGAACAGCCAACTCGTAGAGCACTGCGTACTCGGTGGCGGTGAGCTGAACCGGTTCTCCTGCCATCATCACCCGGCGCTGCGCGTAATTGATGTCCAGGCCGTCAGCGGTGTATGGGCCCAACGGCTCGTCCCGGAAGGGATCCAGCCGCTTTCGCAAGGCCGCTCTGATTCTTGCCGCCAGTTCAGTTGGTGAGAAGGGTTTGACCATATAGTCGGTCGCCCCCATGTCGAAGGCTCTGGCGACGGTATCTTCCTGTCCGTACACGGATAGGAAGATAACTGGCACATCCGCCGACGCCAGAATGTCATTCATCAACACGATGCCATCGATCCCTGGCAACACCAGATCCAGCAGTACGACGTGGGGCTTCTCCTCCGCCATGAGGCGGGGCACATCGGCGGGGTCGCTGGTCACGATAGGGGTGTAACCTGCCTTGGTGAGGGCATCACCAATGTACCTCAGCGCCTGGACGTCATCGTCCACGGCCAAGACACGAATCCTCCGCCCGCGGGAAGCCCGTTGCGAACGTGGGGAGGCTAGAGCGGAAGAGGCGGACTCCTCGACCGTTGGCAACGTGAAGGTGAATCTCGCTCCCATGCCCGGCCCGTCGCTCTCGGCCCAGATACGGCCTCCGTGAGCCTCCACGATACCCTTGCAGATCGCGAGGCCCAGCCCCGAGCCGTCAACACCTGCCCCCGTGTCCGCGATGGATGCCCGTGAGAATGTGCGGAACATCTCCGGCAGGAGCTCTTCCGGTATGCCGCTGCCCTGATCGGCGACGGAGATTGCGACATGGACTCCTTCCCGAGTGACGGTCACCAGAATTGGCGACTCTCCGGGCGAGTGCCCACCGGCGTTGGAGAACAGGTTGCTCAATACCTGGACGATGCGCCGACGGTCGGCCATGACCGGTGGCAAGTCCGGCCGCAGTTCCATGTTCACGGGGTTCCTGATGCCCTCGGCCGCGAACCTTCTCCTGGCCTCATCCACCATGAGGCGCACATCTGCGGGCTCCGGGGCTACCGACAGGGCACCCGTCTCGATGCGGGCCACATCCAGCAGGTCGCCGATGAGGTACCGCATCTGGTCCGACTGGTCCTGGATGATGCGAAAGAACTGGATCATCTCGGCGGGGTCCAGCACACCGACGGTCTCCAGCAACGTGGTGATCGAACCCTTGACAGCCGCAAGCGGTGTCCTCAGTTCATGGCTCACCATGGCGAGGAATTCGGCTCGCAGCCGTTCCTGCTCTCTCAGCGGTGCGATGTCCTGTAGGGTGACGACGAATGACGCGAGCGCGCCCTCCTCAGAGTGGACGGGGGTGGCGTTCAGCAGAGCTCCAACGCTGCGTCCGTCGGGAACCCGGAGGACGATCTCCTCGGTCCGGACTGTCTCCCCGTCCCTCAGGACTTCGGCCAGCGGCAATTCCTTGAGGGAGACCTCCCGGCCATCGGAACGCACGCAGGTCACCACGTCAAGGAGTTCCTCTATTGGCTGGTCCTCTTCACGCAGGCCCTCCACGATGCGCATAGCCTCTCGGTTCATCGACGCGAGCTCTCCGGTCTGGGCATCGAGGACCACGACGCCCACGGGAGAGATGCTGATCAGCGTTTCCAGGTCCGCCCTGGCCTTCCGCTCCTCCCTGTGCCTGCGCGCATTGGAAATGACCAGCGCCGCCTGGGAGGCGAACATCACCAGGGTTTCCTCGTCCGCCCGGGTGAATTCCTCTTCACCGTCCTTGGCGCCCACGAATAGGTGACCCACCCGGCCGCCGCGGTGGAACATGGGCGCCGACATGAATCGGAAGACCCCCACCGGAACGGGGATGTTGAACTCGGCGAATCCCAGGGCGCGCGCATACTCCGCGAGGTCCGGCACCCTCATGGGTTCCGAGGTGTTGGTCAGGGACTCGAAGATGCGCTGACCCTCCGGCATGAGCCACAGCCGCTCGGATTCCGCCGCCGTCAAGCCCGAGGACAGGAAGTCCTGCACCCGGCCCTCGTCGTCGAGCAGCGTCATCACGCCGTAGCGGGCGCCCGTCAGCGACCGGGCGGAGTCGAGGGTTCCCTGAAGCACCACATCAAAGTCGAGGCTCTCATTGATGCGCAGGCTGGCCTCACTCAACCGTGACAGCCGATCCTGAAGCGCCTCGAACTCCCGGTCCCGTCGGTCTGACCGAGTCATTTCTTTCCTCCTCGACTGAGCGCGCCACTGTCGTTCCCGATTCGACTGCACTAGGAGTCATTCCAAAACATACACCATTTCATACAGAAACCGTGCAATCTAATGCCGTTTTCATACACACAATCGGGTACTGTGCTCTGGGGTCTTGGTTCGTGATCCGACGGAGGGCATCGGATATTTGCAAGCATTACAAGCTCACACAGGCTGGCACCTGATATCCGGAGCCCCACCCCCCGCCTTCGACTCGGACACCCGCGCGATCCGATACGGTGAGGTTTCGGGAAGAACAGAGATGATCTACCCGGTGGCGGACCGCAACACCGTTAGCGAAAGCCGGGCCCCCGCTCTCAGAGTGAACGTCGGCGCGTGTTTCTCCAGGGGGGCGCCGACGTTCATTCTGTACACGTTCCCGGGGACTGCGCGGGCATCTTCGGGTTGGGAAGACGTGGAGGCCATTCTGCGTAAACCAGACCATCTCGCCTACGCGCCGTCTACCAAGGCCGGTTCTTCCAATCCTCTTGAGTCCGGAGTGGTCCGATGCTGATCCATCGACACATTCTCCGGCTGAGTATTATCGCCATCGGAATGGCCGCATGGCCGTTCATCGGTCTTTGGGCTTGTACCAGCATCAAGGCACAACGGCGTATGCGAGACGTACGGAACAAGCGCGATGAGACCACATAACCAGAGAGAGCGCGACAACGTCAGAATCACCGCCATGATCATCATCGGCGGAACAATCATCTTCATCACCATCATCGTGATGCTACTAGAAGACAGTCAACTACCCATCGGTTACGGGAATCTGGATGACCTGGCCACTTACCGCGAAGTCCGGCAGGGCGGCCAAGACTAACACCCCGTGTGCCGTTAAATGAGAGGAGAAGCAGTGCACGACGTTAGAGACGAGTTTGCCGCCCACGCCATGCAGGCGCTCATCGTCGCGGATGCTCTAGGAGCCCGGCAGGTCGATAAGGATTTGCCGGACGCTAATCGGCGTGCGCTCGCGGACCTGGCCTACAAGTTTGCAGACCAGATGATAGCCGCCAAACAACGGAATCCGGCGCAAATGACGCTGTAAGAGGGGAGAGCACTGTCATGCACATTGGCATCGGAATCGTTGGCGGACTAATCATCGGCTTCTTGGTCTTTCCGGTCTTTATCGAGTTGCTGTTCTGGCGGGCCGGAGACCTTGCCGTGCTGCGACTACCCATCATGGCCATCGGAATGCTCGCTTGGCCACTCATCTGTGTCTGGGCTTGTGTCAGCATCCGAGAGCAACGCCGTAGGCGCGGTGAGAGGCGAGAGGGCTAATAGACTAGATACGGAAGCCGCCACAAGTGACGCTGTGAGAGTGGGCTGTGGCAATTCATGGCACGGGAGGGAGATGTTGATGAAAAGCACATGGACAGACGGTAACAAGGAATACTGTTTTGGAGTTCACAGATTGGTTTCAGAGGGCGCACAGGGTGAGCCAGACGAGCGGCTAGCGGGCATCTACATCTACTCTCGCGGAGGAAGGCAGCAACCCGTTGCAATCTATATCGACGAAACGGAAAACCTAACCTATGGGCTAACTAGTCACGGGCGGGGTGATTGTATCAAAGCGGCGGGGGCAGACCCTCTTATTCACTTCCGGAAGGTGGACAACGCTGATGAGAGGCGTAGCCTGGCACAACGACTGCGCGAGAACTACAAGCCCATCTGCAATCAAACGTAGCGCGTGTCATTTCGTATATAAGTCCCAAAGGTTGCTGTGACGGGGATCGGTCGGGAGTCCCGGTTTGACCCGAGAGCTTCTGTCCCACCGAGGTTGGAGACTCGATCGTTTCATCGGGGCCGGCCACGCTACACCTTACGAGCGGGCACGAGGGGAGTCTCAGTATCCCCGCGACGCCTCTGTGAAACAACGCCGTTTACGGTAACTCCTCTCCCTGCCCCTCTCCGTTGGGCATCCAGTAGCCGACGCGAGGCTCGGTGAAAACGTAAGTGGGATTGTTGGCGTCGTCACCCAGCTTGCGGCGGAGCCTGCTTACGATGGTGCGCAAAGGCCTCACGTCGCCGTCGTTCCTCTCGCCCCAGACCCGTTGGAGCAGGTGTCTCTGGGTCAAAACCCGCCCGGCATTTGCCGAAAGCTCAACGAGGATTCTGTACTCGATTGCCATCAGTTTCACCAGACGCCCCGCCATTGTCACCTGCCGTTTGATGTAGTGGATCGTCAGTTCGCCGAACACGTACGGCTCTGACGGTTCCGATACCTCCCGCCTGCGAAGCGCCGCCCGGATTCTCGCGGCTAGCTCAGAAGGCGAGAAGGGCTTGACAATGTAATCCTCGGCCCCTCTGTCAAACGCCTTGACGATGAGGTCTTCCTGTCCGTAGACGGACAGGAAGATGACCGGCACATCGGCAATGGTCAGAATATCCTCCATCAAGCTGATCCCGTCGGTGCCGGGCAGCATCAGATCGAGTAAGACCACATTGGGCATCTCGTCTGCCATGATGCGGAGCGCCTCGTCCGCGTCACCGGCCAGTATCGGAACGTAGCCTGATTGGGTCAAGGTGTCACGAACATACCGCAGAGCCTCGGGATCGTCGTCCACCGCGAGGACACGAACCCGTTCCACCGCAGTCCTCACCGACCGCTCCGAGGGCCGGGTCGCAAGTGGAGCGATATCACGAACCATGGCGCTTCCGGCCCCGTTCGCCACCGGAAGGGTGAAGGTAAAGCGAGTTCCGAGGCCCGGCCCGCCGCTCTCGGCCCAGATGCGGCCGCCGTGAGCCTCCACTATCCCCTTGCAGATGGCGAGCCCGAGGCCCGTGTCTTCTCCTTCCTCCTCGAACTGTGCCCTGGAGAACTTCCTGAACAGGTTGGGCAGGCTCTCCGCCGGGATTCCCCGTCCTTCGTCGGTCACGGAGATCGCAACATGAACACCCTGTCGAGCTGCGCTCACCCGAATCACGGAGCGCTCGGGGGAGTGCCGGGCGGCGTTGGACAGCAGGTTGACCAGCACCTGCGCGATGCGCCGCCGATCGGCAAGAACCAGGGGTAAGTCAGGTCCGACGTCGATGGCGAGATTGGTTTCTGCCCCGTCGCCTCGGAACGTGTTTCGGGCACGGTCCACCAGCACCGCCACCTCCGCCGGTTCCGGGTCCACCGGCAGCGCGCCCGTCTCGATGCGGGCCACGTCCAGCAGATCGGAGACCAGCCGGTGCATGTGATCGGCCTGTCCCTCGATGATACGGAAGAACTGGCGCACAACTGTCGGATCCAGCTCCTTTGAATCCAGCACCGTTGCAGCCGAGCCCTTGATGGATGTCAACGGCGCCCTGAGTTCGTGGCTCACCATGGCCAGGAACTCGGCCCGCAGCCGCTCTTGCTCCTCCACGCCCTTCATGTCCTGCATGGTCACCACCATCGACTCCACCTCTCCCTTGTCGGAGCGGATGGGCGTGGCGTTGAGCAGCACGGTCACGCTCCGTCCGTCGGGAGCCTCCATGACGATCTCCTCGGCCCGCACCGTCTCGTTGGAGCCGAGGGGCTCGGCCAAGGGGGAATCCATCAGGGAGAACTCGCGCCCGTCGGAGCGACGCACGGTCAACAACCCCAGCAGGTCCTCCGGCGTCTGGTCGGGGTTGCACAGCCCGTCGACGATCCTGCGGGCCTCCCTGTTAAAGGACTTGGCTGCTCCCGTGCCGACGTCCAAGACCACTACGCCCGCCGACGAGGTGTCGATGAGGGTCTCCAGGTCGGCCCTGGCCCGACGCTCCTCCCGGTGCCGTCGCGCGTTCGCGATCACCTGCGCAGCCTGGGAGGCGAACAACACCAGGGTCTCCTCGTCTTCCTGCGTGAACTCCCGGCCCGGCTGGTCGCCCCCCACGCAGATGTGGCCTGAGTGTACGCCCCGGTAGAGTATCGGAGCCGCCATGAAGGCCGCGATCGATACGGGCAAGTGGAACTCCGCAAGGCCGATCGACTTGGCGAACTCCTCCAGCGGCCCCGCCCTCAATGGACTGTCGAGGGCGTTCACGTACTCGAAGAATTCCCGACCCCCGGGGGTCTGCCACAGCCGCTCCACGTCGCCGGGATCCAGGCCCAGCACCAGGTGGTCCTCCACCCGGCCGGAATCATCCAGCGTGGTGATCACGGCGTAGGGCGCCCGCGTCAGGGACCGGGCGCCGTCCATCACCGCCCGCAGAGCCGTGTCAACGTCGAGGCTCTCGTTGATGCGGAGACTGGCCTGGCTGAGACGGGAGAGGCGGTCTTCCATGGTTTCTTCCCCTTCTATGGAGGGTTGCCCGTCGATTCAATACATCACATTACATCACATCGATTCGGGTGCAGAGATTCGGTTTCTGTTGCCGACAGTCATGGCTGAAATAGGCGCCACGGGGTCTTGTTATACCACCCAAAGCAATAGTTCACAAAACATCGCATAAAAGAGCCCTGAAGTTCACGTGTCAGTAACACCTGAAACCGTAGCATAGCTTCGGATGTGTGCCATCCAGCCTTTCCTTTCGGGACTCGGCTGAGGCGGATGGATAGCTCGTCCGGTCTTGTTGGGTGACGAACGTGGAAAGGGACAGGATAAGCAAACAATGCTAAGTATTTTCAGGACGGAAGATCAGTTGCGTAATCGGTCTGCTACCATTCGGCGTGCGATGCGCCCCCAGCTGCGACGTGGGCTTCCCCGTAGCTTTCTGGCCGGACTGTTCAACCTCAATTCCTCTTCTCTCGCCTTTAGTCTAAGGCCGAGCCGCGCCCTGAGCGGCATGGCCATCCTGTTAGCGCTGACCTGTAGCCTGCTGCTGGCGTCCAGCATTCCTGCTGGAGCACAACAAGAGGCCGCCATCGAATACGCCGAGAACGACACGGGTACTGTCGCGGTATTCACAGCGACGGATCCTGAGAATGCCGGGGATATTACCTGGTCGTTGTTGGAAGCTGATACAGACGATGTCACGGCAGGCCCGGACTTTGGGGACCTCGCGATCGACGCGAGCACCGGCGTGCTGACGTTCGCCGAGGTGCCCGACTACGAGATGGCTGTAGACGCCAACGAGAACAACGTGTACGAGGTGACGGTGGTAGCCACCGACGCCGACGGCATAGCGACCTACGAGGCCGTCACGGTCAACGTGACGAACGTAGACGAGGCCGGGTCGGTGACTCTGGACAAGGTGGCCCCGTATCCCGGGATAGTGCTGACGGCCACGCAGGCCGACCCCGACGGTTCAATCACAAGTGCGGCGTGGCAGTGGTCCAAGTCGAGGAGCAGAAGTGGCTCCTTCACGGACATCGAGGATGCCGAGGCGGCGACCTACAGCCCGACATCCCGCGACGAGGACTGCTACCTGCGCGCCACCGTGACGTACAACGACGGGGAGGGTGAAGGCAAGAGCGCGATCGCGACGTCGATGCACACGGTGCAGTCGCCCAACGTGCCGAACGCCGATCCCGTGTTCCCCGATGAGAACGATGACAGTGGCGACACGGCGGATAGGGCGGTCGAGGAGAACACGGCTGCAGGTGAGGACGTGGGTCTTCCGGTTGCAGCCGATGACGCTGACAACAACATCCTGACCTACACGCTGGACGACACCGCTGCTGCATTCTTCGACATTGATGCGGCCACAGGTCAGATCCAGACGAAGGTCGATCTGGATACTGAAGAGACTACAAGCTACACGGCCACGGTCACAGCTGCCGATCCGGCCGGATTGAACGACGCAATCACGGTGACCATTACGGTCACCAACGTAAACGAGCCACCGACGATAACCGGCGACGTGGACGACTACACTGAAACGACGGAGGCGACCGCCAACACCGATCCTGTGGTGACCTTCACGGTGGCGGACCCGGAGACCGCTGGGACGAACGTCCTCGACCTGACCGGGGCCGATGCCTCGCTCTTCAGCCTCACTCAGGGGGGTGAGCTCAGCTTTGACGCCCCACCGAACTTCGAGTCGCCCGCCGACGCGGACAAGGACAACTCGTACGAGTTGACGATCGGCGCAAGGGACGCCGATGGCAACCGCGGCACCAGGGACATCACGGTCAAGGTGACCAACGAGGACGAGCCTGGGACGGTGACGCTGTCCGCAGTCCAGCCTCGTGTTGGAGTGGCAGTGACGGCCAGCCTGACCGACATCGATGGTCCGGTATCCGGCGTCACCTGGCAGTGGTCTGCCGCAGGCACCGCCATCGTCGATGCCACGTCGGACACTTACACGCCGATCGCCGACGAAGTGGCTGATACGCTCACGGCGACGGCGACCTACACCGACCCGCAGGGGTCTGGAAAGATGACAAGTGGTGATTCGACCAATCCCGTGGCGGCGGACACCAGGAACAAGGCGCCGGTGTTTGATGACCAGGACATGGAGACCGACGGCACCCAGAACACCGAGGCGACAAGGACGATAGCGGAGAATTCGGTTGCGACTACTGTCTTGAACGGAGGCGGCGCGGTTACAGCCACCGATCCCAATGCGGGTTCCCCCCTGAACGACCTAGTGTCCTACAGGCTGGGCGGCCCTGATGCGTCCTCCTTCGACATCGGCTTGACCACCGGTGTGATCACAGTTGGTACTGGGACCAAGTTGGACTTTGAGACCAAGGACACCTACATGGTGACGGTCATCGCGACGGACTCCTACGGTGAGAGTTCTTCCATCGCCGTGACCATCAACGTCACCGGTGAGAACGAAGGACCGGAAATCATGCGCGGCGGCTTGGCGATATCGGGCCTATCCCGCACTGACTATGCCGAGAACGGCACAGCCAACGTGGAGACCTTTAGCGTCGCTGGCCCGTACTCTGCCAATGCTGCCTGGTCGCTCTCAGGAGACGACATGGACGCCTTTAGCCTAAGCAGCAACGGCGTCCTGACGTTCAACGCCTCCCCAGACTTCGAAGCTCCGGCGGACGCCGACGGCGACAGCGTCTACACGGTGACCGTGAAAGCCGATGACGGTACCTACTCCAACACCCGCGCCGTGACCGTCACGGTCACCAACGAGCCGGAAGGTGGAACGCTTACCGTGCCGTCTTCTGCCCCCAAGGTGGGCACGCCAGTAATGGCAGAGCTGGACGACCCCGATGTGGTTACTCCGGACAGCGAGACCTGGCTGTGGGAAAACAAGAGCCAGGATGGCACCTTCAGCGTCATTGCCGGGGCAACCATGGCTAGCTACACACCCGTGACAACCGACCAGGGCAAGGCCCTGCGAGTGACGGTGACCTACACGGATCCTCATGGTTCCGACAACGAGTTGAGTAAGGAGACGGGCGCGGTGACCGCCGCTGACCCACTGCTTGCCGAGTACGATCCGAACGGTGACGGCACGATAGAGCTGGACGACATGCGGAGGGCAGTAGGCGATTTCTTCGGACCTTCGCCAACGTTGACGAAGGACGACATGCGGAGACTGGTAGGCATCTACTTCTCCTCATAAGAAGAAGTTGTTGGAAGAGTGAAAACGCGGCGGGGTTGGACTGCGGAAAAGGCGTCCGCCCCGCCACGTTGCATAAGTCAATTCAGGAGAGCATAGGGCCACCATGAAGAGATTGCTGAAGATTGCTGTAGTCACCGCGATAGTAGCTTCCTTGGGAGCACTGGCACTGATACAGGTGGCGGCGCAGCAGCAGCCCGGCGTCACAGCGACGAGAGAAATCAACCCCGCAACGCTGCCGTCGAGTGGAGGCGAGATAACCGTGACCATCACCATCGCCGGCGCCTACGGCGTTGGCTCCGTGGTGGAAACCCTGCCAGACGGATTCTCCTATGTTGCTGGATCGGCGGACATACCGCCGACAGTGGACGAGCAGATGCTTACG
>JAPOPA010000345.1 GCA_026713145.1 Chloroflexota bacterium | reverse complement strand
CCCCACGACGGGGGCGCTCCTCCGGCCGAAAGGGCGTCGCCCACCCGGGCCTGTGCCCCCAGCCACGGTGGCTGCCCCCCCCACCCCCGCCGCTCGGGGGCCGCCCCCCTGCCACTCCGGCATGTTCCAGGGCGCGGCCAGGTATTCGAACACGTCGTCGAGTGGCCGGTCGATGACGATGGAGTGTTTGATTCGAATCACAAAGGGGTCGTCTCTCCTGGATGTTACGCCAACTCCGTTCTACCGTAACAGAGGCAATTGGATCGGACAATGAAGATGGCGCACCGGTTTCGGCTCCCTAGTGGTGCCCCACATTGGGCCTCACCCTGCGGCCCACTCTACGTCCAACCCGAGAAATCGTCCGATGTCCTGCACTTCCTCATCGATGCCTGACAGCACTTCACCGGACAGCAGTTCGAACGGGCTTACGGTTATCGACAACTTCCGACCCGTGCGCTTGCGTGTCCAAGTGGCAATTGCCCGTCCGTCGACTAGAATGGTCGGACGGATGACGCCCCCTCCGGGGTGCACCCTCTTGAGCAGTTCAGTCCCTACGCCCAAGTCGCGATTCCGATATCCCAGCAGATAAGGATCGAAGGCGCCCAGCATCTTAATCGCCGGCTTCTCGTCCGCCACCGCCACGTCGAGCAGTCCGGCATTAGCATTCGGCATCCACATCAGAGTGCCGTCCACGTCTACTTCCAGTAAGTCGTCCGAAATGGAATCGAATGCCTTGCGGACCTCCGCGGACGGCAGACCGGACCACGTCGCGTAGTCTTCCATCGTTGTCGGGGCGTAGGCCGAAACGTACCGACGCGCAAGCTCCCCTCCCGGATCGGCCGCCTCAGTGCCATCATCCAGCCAAGAATCAAGGAGAACGTGTGTCCCCTGTCCTTCTACGGTCGGGCCGAAGCAAATGATGCCCTCAAGTGAGGCTTGGCACAGCAGGTGCGGTACCGCTTGGCCCTCCGCGGGCAGGCCGTGTTCCGCCCATCGATCGGCTATCCGACGTCGCGTGAGCGCACCACTTTCCTCCAAGGCTTGAACCATCACGGTAACGGCCTGCGAGTACACCTTTGGAGTGAGTCCGAGTTCTCGATGCCGCCGCTGGAACTTGCGCACCGCCGTTGGGCCGACGAGCCGAAGAATCCAGCGTACGTCCTCAGCGGGCAGCAGGTGGAGCGTTCCGCGCATGGCCCACGTCCGCACCACGGAGCGGTCCCGCACTCTCGCCTCTTCGACAGCATCCTCGGTCGCACAATCAGCCCGGACTCTGACGGCCAACGACTCGGCCAACGTGTCCTGGGCCTGCACGGCCGCAATGCTCCGAACAAGCTCTTTCACGTCAATCGTCGCCCGCTCGTCCAGATGCTGCGAGCGGAGACGGAGACGTCGCGCTACTACTCCGGTTAGTGAAATTCCCAAGACCATTCCTAGTTGATCTGTGTAGTATTCGATGGACTGCTCACAGTTTGAACGTTGACAATCACCGAGGTCAATTCTCTCGACGAGCGGAAGAAAATTGCCTGTTGCATAAATAGAACGTTTATGCTATCATGCCAGCGTCAAAGCTAAGAGTACATGCAAAACACCCTATCGGGTAGTTACGGAAACAGGAGGCCTTTCTATGACAACCGAGCGTGACACTTTGATCGAGTCGGCGATAAACGACATCGAGAAGCGGTTTGGACGCGGGGCGATAATGCGTCTCGGGGACGGCGACACCTTCGCTCCCACGCGGCCGATACCGACAGGTTCGCTGGCCCTGGATCTCGCCCTAGGAATAGGCGGGGTGCCGAGGGGTCGGGTCACGGAGATCTTCGGCGCCGAATCGACGGGCAAGACGACGCTCGCGTACCACATCATGGCCGAGGCCCAGAAGAGTGGCGGGACGGCCGCCTACATCGACGCTGAGCACGCCCTCGACCCTGAGTTCGCGAGGACCTGCGGCGTCGATACTGATAGCTTGCTCGTTTCCCAGCCCGACTACGCCGAACAGGCCCTCGAGATCTGCGAGTACCTCGTACGCAGCGGCGCGGTTACTGTTGTCGTTATTGACAGCGTCGCGGCACTCGTCCCCAAGACCGAGCTCGACGGCGAAATGGGCGACCAGCACGTCGGTCTGCAGGCGCGCATTATGTCGCAGGGCCTCCGAAAGCTTACGGCCGCAATCAGCCGTCACGACACGGCGGTAATCTTCATCAACCAGCTCAGGGAAAAGGTGGGAGTCCTTTGGGGCAACCCGGAGACGACGCCGGGCGGTCGAGCGCTGAAGTTCTACAGTTCGGTCAGGATCGACCTTCGCAGGGGCGAGTCGGTCAAGAGCGGGACCGAGATCACCGGTGCGCACGTGAAGGCGCGAGTAGTCAAGAACAAGGTGGCTCCTCCGTTCCGCACCGCCGAGTACGACATCATGTTTGGTGAAGGCATCAGCCAGGAAGCCGACCTGCTGGCGATCGGCGTGGACATGGGGCATGTCCAGAAGAGCGGCTCCTATTACTTCTTCGAGGATACGCGGCTGGGACAGGGCCGCGAGAACGCGAAGCAGTTCCTCAAGGAAAACGACGGCATCGCGACAAAGATCGAGGGACTGATACGCGGCAAGCCGGAAGTTGAGCATACGCCCGAAGCCGCTCCGGGCAGCGAGAACGGCGTCGCCGCAGGCAGCACAGCATAGCGATATGCAGACAATCCGCGAAATCGGATCGAGGCTCGAGCCGTTCATCGATGACTGGCTTATCGACCGCATGGACGGCGTAAGTCTCCGCCTGCATCAACCCGTCCCAAGAGAAGTCGCATTCCGGTTCGATAAGCCGTGGGAGGGTACATCCAGCATCTTCATCAGAGTGATGAAGGACGGGGATGTTTACCGGAATTGGTACCGCGCCGGGGCCGACAGCGACCAAGCCGCCTGCTACGCCGAAAGTCCCGACGGCATCCATTGGGAGCGAAAAGCCCTCGGCATGATCGAGTACGATGGCTCGACCAACAACAACATTCTCATCCGTGACGACGGAATAACGAACCTCGCCGTCTTTCGAGACGACAACCCCGCAGCGCCGGACGAAGAGCGGTACAAGGCGATCGCCAAAGGGGCGAAGATAGAGGGTCGAGCGACAATACGCGGTCTGACCTCACCGGACGGGTTCCGGTGGAAGGTTATTGAGGTAGACCCAATTCTTATTGCGCCGGACGACGGGTGGCCGATGTTCGACTCGACCAACGTAGCGTTTTGGGATGAAGTGCAAGGGCAGTACGTCGCCTACATGCGCGGCTGGTTCCCAAGCGAGGGCCGCGTGTCTTCCACTCACCGTGGCGGAGTTCGTTCGATCCGGCGGAGCGTTTCTCATGATTTTCGCGCGTGGAGCACGCCAGAATTCATCGACATGGGAGACTCAGACCCCGAGCACCTCTATACCAATGCTGCTACGCCCTACTTCCGCGCGCCCCACATCTACCTGATGTTCCCTCGCCGGTTCGTCGTGGGAAGAAGGCTCCGCGATGACTGGGCCGAGGAAGGTCTATCCGACGCCGTCTTCATGAGTAGCCGGGACGGAATCCACTGGGACCGACGGTTCATGGAGCCGCTGATCCCGACAGGAAGGGATATCGACGACTGGACGGACAGGAGCCTTACCCCCGGCGTTGGCCTCTTGCCTACAGCGCCCGATGAGATGTCGATCTACTATAAGGAGCATAATCGGCT
>JAPOPA010000359.1 GCA_026713145.1 Chloroflexota bacterium | reverse complement strand
GGGCGTCGCCGTCCCCCTCAAGCGCTCGCTCGGCAACATAGGAGTACAGTGACGGAGCGGCGGCTATGAGCGCGGCGTTCTCGAACTGGCGCTTGACTCCGACGGAACCGCCGTAGAGTACGGCGACAGTCTCATCGTCCGGCCCGATGATGCGGGTGGGATTGCCCTCGTTGTGCGTCCACGGTCCCGGCGTCGCCTTTTCCAAGCTCATCTTCTGGTCTCCTCGTCGCGAATGTCAAGAATCCTCGGCAACGAGTATACCACTGCGACCGTTCATTGACTGCCTAAAAGTCCGATGCTACACTCGCCCGGCCACACTTCACCACCGAAAGGCCCCTCATGTCAGACACCGATCTCGCCTACCTGCCCGCGACCGAAATTCGCTCGATGATCGCCGAAAGACAGGTCTCGTCCTTCGAGATGACGAAGCTCTACCTCGACCGGATCGCCTCGCTCGACTCTCAGTTCAATTCCTACCTCACGGTCACGGCCGATCTCGCCCTGGAGATGGCGGAAGAGGCCGATCGCGCCGTTGCGCGCGGGGACGACCTCGGGCCGCTGCACGGGCTGCCGATTTCGATAAAGGACCTGGAGATGACGGAGGGCATCCGCACTACGAGCGGCTCGCTTATCTTCGCCGACCGCATCGCGGCCTATGACTCGGTCGTCGTGGAGCGGGTCAAGAAGGCGGGAGCCGTCATCCTCGGCAAGACGAATACACCGGAATACGGACTACTCGGCCATACGGAAAACCGTCTCGGAGACCACTGCCGCAACCCATGGAACACCGATCGGACGACCGGGGGTTCCAGCGGAGGGGCGGGCGCGTCGGTCGCTGCGGGCCTGTGCGCTCTGGCCACCGGAAGCGACGGCGGAGGGTCGATACGCATACCGGCAGGGTTCTGCGGCATCTATGGAATCAAGCCGACCCAGGGCAGGATTTCCTACTACCTGGGCCCGGGAGCCGACCCCGCCGTGAACTTGTTCAGTCAGCCCGGCCCCATGACGCGCACGGTCGCGGACTCAGCGGTACTGCTACAGGTCCTTGCCGGACGCGATCCGCGAGACCCCGGCGCGCTGCGCGACGAGCCGGACGACTACGTTGGCGCGCTGTCGAGGGGAGTCGAGGGAATGAAAATTGGCTGGAGCGCCGACTTCGGATTCGCAGCGGTCGAGCCGGAAGTCCGCGACTCCGCGGCCGCGGCCGCCATGGCGTATGAGGACCTCGGGGCCGTGGTAGAAGAGATCGATTTCGTTCTCGACACGCCGTTCGAGCAGTTCTGGCCCCTGTTCACGGCGATCATGTACGCTCGCGTTGCCGGCGTCGTCGATGAGCACTGGGACAAATTGACGTGGTACGCCCAGGACTCACTGGCAACGGGCAAGAACATAACCGGCGCGGAGTTCGTCAATGCGCTGGGACATGTTGACGCGATGAAGTCGCAGTTCGCCGACGCGTTCGACGAGTACGACCTCATTCTGACGCCGACCCTCTCGACGCCCGCCTTCCCAGTCGGGGAGCCTCCGGCCAAGATCGGCGGGCAAGACGTCCACTGGTTCTGGGGTTACACGCCGTACACGATGCCGATCAACATGATCGGCTCGACCGCCGCAAGCATCCCCTGCGGCTTCTCGTCCGACGGACTGCCGATTGGACTGCACATCATCGGAGACCGGGGAGCCGAGGCGAAGGTATTCGCCGCGTCAGCCGCGTTCGAAGAGGCGCGCCCGTGGATCCAGCACCGTCCGCCGGCGGGGTGAAGGTTTGGCATTGTGGACCATAGGGACAGTCACTTGATTGTCATGGGGTTGCTCAATTGCAATGTCTTGCGGTAGAGTAGTCATCATAATACGCATCAAATGATGTGCAGTATGATGTCACTAATCGTGGGAGAGCAAAATGAGAACCACGCTCAACATAGATGACCACCTGCTGAAAGAGGCCAGCCGCCTCACCGGAATCGAGGGCAGGTCAGCCCTCGTGAAAGAAAGCCTGCGCGCACTCATTGAACGAGAGAGCGCGCGTAGACTCGCGAGTCTCGGTGGAAGTGAGCCTCAGTTGCTGTCCATACCGCGCAGAAACACCGAGCAGGCATGATTCTTGTTGATACCTCCGTTTGGGTTGATCATCTGCGTGACGAGGAGCCGCATCTCGTATCGCTTCTCAGAGAAAATCAGGTCTTGGGGCATCCCATGGTCATCGGTGAATTGGCATGTGGCAACTTACGAAATCGTGACGAGTTACTTCAGGATCTCAAGGGGCTGCCAACTATACCTTCAGCAGTCCATGATGAGGTGCTTTATCTCATAGAAGAGCGTCGTTTGATGGGACGTGGCATAGGATTCGTCGATGCTCATCTACTTGCAGCTACTGCCCTCGCCGCTCCAGCCAAGCTCTGGACAAAAGACATGCGACTCTTGAGGGTAGCGAATTCCCTGCGCCTCGCCTACGACATGTCGTACTTGCAGTAGTGTGCTGGTAGTAGTAAATGGTACCTTGAGAAAGTGCGCATACCCCGATGACCCTGATATTATAGTCCGTCAATCGTCGCGACTCAGCCACCTACTGTTTCAGTCTGTTCGACTCGTCCCAGACTGGGTACTGGTTCCGGCCGATAAGTCCAGTGTCCTACGCCGCCCACCCTTCAGGACCGACAGTGCAGCGCCCAGCAATACCAGCCCGGACATCGTGAGATAGGCCGTCTTCATCCCGGACGTGAAGGCTCCGAGCACTCCTTCGGCACCCGACTCCGATACGGCGGCGAGGCTCGGCTCGAATCCCTCAGCGCCCATGACCGTTACGACGATGGTGGTCGCAACGGCGATTCCGGTGATGTTTGCGGTGTTGCGCACAAGGTTCAGGAAGCCCGACATCACGCCGTACTTGCTTCGCTCGACGACGCTGAGAATCGAGCTGTTGTTGGGCGCGTTGAAGGTCCCCGTGCCGATGCTCTGGGTGACGGTTCCGAGGACTATCAGCCAGACGGGTGAGGCCTCCGTTGCCCTCGATAGGATGAACAACCCGGCGGAGGTAAAGAGCAGACCGCCGACATTGAATGCAGTCCAGCCGTATCTGTCGGAGAGTCTGCCCCCCAGCGGGCCCATGATGATCATGGCGAATGCGGCGGGCACGAGTACCAGCCCGACTTTGCCCGGTGAGTAGCCGAGCACGGTCTGGAGGTAGAAGGGCATCAGGAATCGCACGGATGAGATGCTCATAAACGAGATCACGCTCGCCACGACTCCGATGGCGAAGACGCGGTGCCGAAAGAGAGACACGTCGAGCATTGGGCTGCGGTTCCGCAGTTCCCAGTACGTGAAGAAACCGGCAAGCCCGACGACTACGACGAACCCTGCGAGGATGGGCGGAGCGCGCCAACCCATCTCTGCACCGTTGCTCATGGCGAACAGGAACACGATCAGGATTGCCGTGGACGTGACTGCGCCGACGAGGTCGAAGCGGTCCCCCGATCGCGTACCGTCCGTCCTGCGGCGGTTGAGGACGAACAGCGCGACGGCGATGGCTATCACCGCGAGTGTAATGGTGAGCAGGAACACGCCGCGCCAACCGAAGGCGTCCACGACGAAGCCGCCGATGGCGGGGCCTCCGACCGCACCGGTACCGACGGCGCTCAGCTGAAGGCCGAGCGCCTTGCCGCGTTCGCTCTCGTCGAAGGCCGAGAGGAGGATCGCCGTTGCCGTCGCCTGCGTCATCGCGCCGCCGACCCCCATGAGGACGCGCGACGCTATCAGCGCGACGACGTTGTCCGCGATCATGCACAGCAGGGCGGAAACGAGGAAGATGGAGAACCCTACAATGTACAGCCGCTTGCGGCCCACGATGTCCGAGAGGCGTCCCATGGGCAGGAGCAGCGAGCTGATCGTCAGGGCATAGGCGATCATCACCCACTGGACGGTCGGCAGGTCGGTCTCGAACTCGTTTGCTATACTCGGAAGCGCGACGGCTACGCTGCCATGGTCTGCCACGGACACGAAGATGCCCAGCCCAATGGCCGAGTACACCCACCACCGGTACCGTTGCGAGGTATGTATCCGTATAGTCGGCCTCCTAGTCGGGCAGCGCCAAGAATACCATAGCGTCCTTTAGACCGTTGTAATGTCTATGCCACCGAAACAACCGGCGAGAATAACCCCCGCCGTGTCCACCTTGGTCGTCCTGGCGGCCCTGCTTTTCGGCACGGTCGCGACGGCGTGCGGCGGCGACTCGATGCCCGCAGTGCCGAAACCCACCATCGCCGCCGTGCTTGAAGCATCTCCCACGCCTTCAGTCACGCCGGTTGCCGACCAAGCAATCCAACCATCCCTGAGCGAAGTGGTGAGCGCCAGACCTGCCGTATCGGCGTCTACCGATGTCGTGACCGAGGAAGACCTGCTCAACACCACCCATCCGCTCGAAGGGACTCTCGCCCCGGAACTCATCGGGCTTGAGTCGTGGATCGGTTCCGAGCCTGTGACCATCGCGTCCCTGCAGGGACAGATCATTCTCATCGACTTCTGGACGTACTCATGCATCAACTGCATTCGCACCCTGCCGTTCATCCTCGAGTGGCAGGAGAAGTACGAGCCGCTCGGTCTCCGCATCATCGGCGTGCACACCCCGGAGTTCGACTTCGAAAAGGACGCCGAGAACGTGAGGGCGGCCGTCGACCGATTCGGCATCGACTATCCCGTTGCGCTGGACAACGACGCCGAGACTTGGGACGCATTCGGCGTCACCGCGTGGCCCGCGAAGTACCTCATTGATGCCGAGGGTGTTATCCGCTACGCTGAGGTCGGGGAGGGCGGCTACGTCGCCATGGAGCAGACCATCCGCCACTGGTTCCGGCAGGCGGGGATAGACGTCTCCTCGGTGCCGTTCAAGCCGGAAGACTACCACCTCGACCCGGAGATCGACCGGGCGGGTCGAGTCGGAGACCGTGAGCTGGCCCGGACGAGGGAGATATACGCGGGGTACCGCAAGAACCTGCCGTTCCACCGGTTCCCGCCGCCGAGGCCCTGGGTCCTTTACGAAGAATTCTACGAGGGCCTCGACACCGACGTAGCCTTTGAGGACGTCCCGGAGCACGAGAACCAGCGTCTCTACATCCAGGGCCTCTGGCACGTAGGGCCGGAGAGCCTGGCACATGCCCGCGCGACCGAGGGATTCGAGGACTACCTCGCCATCAAGTTCAACGCCAAGACCGTCAACGCCGTCCTTGGACACGACGGCGGCGATCCGTACCGGGTGCGTATCACCCTCGACGGCAAGCCCCTGTCCCCCGATGACGCCGACACCGACGTGCAATTCGACAATCTGGGGAACAGCTATCTAGACGTCGACGAGTCCAGGATGTACCGCCTCATCAGGACGGTTGAGTTCGAGCAACACGAGCTCCAACTCAGCTCGAACTCAGATCGCTTCGAGTTGTTCACGTTCACGTTCGGGGCGTATGAGAACCTGGAGGATAATTGAGGGTGGTGGGGAGTGAGTGAGGGTCTCACATGGGGGCGGAAGGTGAGACTAGGCGCGGATGTGATGTGGAGGGCTGTGACGGATGTCGTCATTGGCCTGTTCTTGACTCATTGGTTGCGCTCCTGTCCATCCATCATCGCCTTCCGTAGTTTCCAGGAAAACGGCCAGTCCTCTGTAAAGGACACCCTCCATAGCACCGCATCATGGTCAAGGTCGTAATGTGCACACATCAGAACAAAGTGCCCTACCAAAGCCAAGGCAATCCCGGGAATAAACAACAACGGGCGTAACGGCCAGCTTCGTAGCCATAGCCAACTCGTGCCCAATAGGAGCCACATGATTGGCATCCAAAAGATGAGCGAATATACGACGAGGTAGAGCCCAAACGTTAGGAACTTCAGGATGAGTCCCACGAGTTGCACGACCCATGCGAGGGGGAGTAAGACTGTCATTGCCATTGAGAGCACTTTGACGACCCGCCATGTAATCCGTGTGAAACCGTCAGCCTGACGCGCGTAGATTGTGGGGAGGACTGCCGTAGGGTGATTCTCAATGATATGCATGCCTAGCTTCTCTTCTCCGGGGGGAAAGCTCTTATGGTACTCGGATTTTGGTCGGTATATGCCGTAGGCGGCTTTGAGCGTTCTTGTCTCGCTATGACTACGGCGGCAATCACTGACAAAACACAGAGGACTATGACATTAGACCAGAGAAATATAAAGGAGAAAGGCACTGTCAGGCCAAACCACGTGAGGTAGAGCACGATACCTGCCGTACAGGAAACTGCTGCCACAATTGTCTTGCCACTAGGGGCGACGGCACCAGCAAAGTACACGGAGCAAAAGCCGCCTAGCCCGGACTTGATTGTCTCTAAAAGCGGCAAGGCCCAGTCACTGGCTGGCAAGATTAGAAACCCAAGTTCCCACACGGTATGAAGTAGAATGGGCGCAAGGACCCCTCCACCCAAATAGGCGAGGGGAACTAACAGCCATTTCAGCAGGTGTGCATGACTGGCGTACGGCATATCCCTCTAACCCCTCTCGCTCCATCGCGGCGACGAAGGCAGAGGTCTTTCAGCTATTGATAGGAATGTGGTGCCGAAGGTGAGATTCGAACTCACACGGGATATAATTCCCAACGGTTTTTGAGACCGCCGCGTCTACCATTCCGCCACTTCGGCAGGCACCTACGCGCTTCAATTATCCCAACGACACGCGCCCCGGTCAACGTTAGGTTGGCCTTGAGGCGATAGGAAGTCTAGCTGCTCATATCAGGTACTGACAGGCCACGGCATATTTTTCGGGCTAAATTATTCGAGACTTCACTATGTCGAGGAACGGCCTCAACCGCGCCATTCGAAGGATTCCACCACAAGGAATGCGCTCGGCCCTCACGCTTGAGGTAACAGCCGTGGCGGCGGAGGTGGCGGACCAGGTCGCCACGTTTCACGAGATCGTGATTGTCTCCTGCAGTGCGTCCGAAGGAACTCCTCGTAGGCCGTCCCGTCGACGGTCTTCGAGGATCAGGGCAATCGCCTCTCCCAGGTCAATTCTGGCTTCTTCTTTAGTCTTGCCTTGACCATTCGCGCCAGGAATTTCAGGGCAGTATGCTATATACCAATCGTCGTCTTTCTCGATTATTGCAGTGAATTCATTTCGCATCTTTGATTCCCCCAGTCCATTCTAACATTCAGCCGCAAGGGAAAAATCACCTCACGCCACCCTGGCCACGTTGAATGACTCATCGACGAACCACAGCCCCTGGTACTTTTGCAGCACCTCAGAGGTCACGTCGATGTAGTCGCCCTGGCCCATGGCGGGCCGGAGCCGTTCGTCATCTATCTGGGCCACGTAGGTGGCGGCGTTCCAGGCGGCCAGCACCGTTGAGGTGCTGATGGTGGTCTCCAACTCGGAGGGCGGAAGCCGCAGGTCGTAGCGGAACTGGGCGCGGGAGTCGGGATAGCTCAGAAACCGGAGTTCGGGGCGGTCGTCGCTTAGCTGTTCATTCAGCTCTCTGAGAAGCTCCTGGCGAGGCGTGAGGAAGGGGTCCTCTTCGGGCCAGATGCCGCGGATTATCTCCATCCCCGGGTCCTTTCCCGTCGACTGGATGACGACCATGCAGCCGCCCGGCGCGAGGGAGCGCGCCAGGGGAGCAAGCACGTTCCTGACCTTGACGGAAGCAGTCGACCTCGCCCTGAACGGTTGGGCCGCGACTACGAGATCATATTCGTGGTGGGTGTCACCCTGCCGGGGGATGACGGGCGCCAACGGCCATTCGTGGTCTTTTCGATAGAGCACGAGCGCCGATGGAGTGTCGTAAAGAGGATTGCCCGTGCGCTCGCTGGGGGTTGTCTTCCACCAGTCTTGAATGACCCGCTCCAAATCGCGAATCTGCTCGTCGAACTCGAAAGCCGTGCTTCCTTCAAGCGGGACCTCCAGCCAGTTGAGACGCGCCTGATTCGCCTTCGATCCCGGAAAGAGCCGGGGGGCTTCGGAGTAGAGCATGTTGGTCACCACCAGGACGGTGAGCGGGTGCTCGGAGAACCTGTCGGCCATCTTCTCCAGGCTGATGCGAATGTCCTCCTGGCTGATCTCCTTGCCAACGATGAGGAAGGGGACGGTGGGAAATTGGCGGTGGAGGTCTCGCATGAGACGTGTGAGAACGGTGCTATCGCCCATGCCTGCGTCGAAAACCCGCAGGGCTGGCGGCCCGGGACGGAGACCTCGGATGTCCAAGGCAACGCGCTCGGCGATTACCTGCTTCTCGCTGCAGGTGCTCACGAAGAGAAGGTATTTCTCCCGGTTGTCGTAGAACCGGAAATGGCGCTCGTAGGTGTCGGACATTCTCTTGCCCTGCCGAGTTTCGGCGCTAACGGGCGAGTCTTGGGGAACCCCTATGGATAGGATGCATCAAACAGCCGGTCGGTGTCGATAGCAGGGTGATTCGCGAGTCGCCCTGATGACTACGGCAAACACCTTAGATTCCTCGCGGTGCTCGGAATGACAGTCCTTCCTACGAAGAGAGACCCGGCGTCTGTCATTGCTACGAAAATTTCCGCAGCGCCACCCCCACACCGTCATTCCTGCGAAAGCAGGAATCCATCTTCTGTCCCTGTCATGCCGAGCCAGTTCCTCACGCCACGTACGGGATGGTCTGCGGTCCTTCCGGCAGAACGCAGACTCGAGCGCCGTTCCCATTATGTCGGAGGGCATCGGCGACCGTGTCCTCGATGCTGTCGATGGGTGTCAGGTGCGCTTCCCTGACCTGCTCCGGCGAGAGGTAGCCGGACTTCAGGTATACGTTCGCGCGCCTCTGGATCTGCGCCTGCAGCTGGACCTGCCACTGGTCGTGGACGTTGTGGCCGTCGGCTAGGATCATGTCGAGGAGGTCTTCGGGGGAGTCGCGCATCGTCAGCAGCTTCTTGTACTGGCCGTGATCGGGTATTCCGTCGCTGCACTCGGCTACGCAGACGATGGCCCCGCCGTCCTTGACGATCTGTGCCGCCGCCGACATGCCCTTGACGGCCTGGTAGAGGTTCTGGTCGAGGGGATATCCGCTGTTGGTCGTGACGACCACATCGAAGGGCGTGTCGACCTGCTGCATTGCCGTGCTCTTGGCCGAGCGGCAAGCGGCCTCGTGGGCCTTGAACAGGTCGCCCGCGTAGACGCTGGTGATATTCCGGTTGCGGTTGATCGTTACGTCCACACTGAAGTCGACGCCCGTCATCGCTGCGATGTCGCGAACGTCGTCGTGGACGGGATTGCCGTGAATGACGCCCCACGTCGCCATCGGGTGGGCGATGCGATCCGCGTTGTGGAGCTGCATGATCGTGTCGAACCCCGCAAGACCCGGCGCGACCATCTTCGGCCCGCCGCTGAATCCCGCGAAGAAGTGCGGCTCGACGAATCCGGTCGTGATTCGCACGTCAGCCGCCAGCCACGCCTTGTCCAGCCAGACGGGAATGCCGCTTGACGAGTCGCCGACGTACTCCAGCGTCTCGGAGTCGAACGCGCTGTGGTTCACGACGGGGAAGCCGGCGGCGATGTCGGGGCCGAGCATCTC
>JAPOPA010000369.1 GCA_026713145.1 Chloroflexota bacterium | reverse complement strand
GCCACTTCTCCTAAAGCAGGTGCAACAACACGAACTTACCCCTAGAACCTCTGTATTTTCAACAAGATAACCTACTTATGAGACAGCCTCCGACGGGAGAGGGGATTGATCGGCATCTGGCTGTTCGTTATATTCAGCTTGACTGAGTACTAGCTCATTTCGCCGGTGATGGTGTTTTCGTAGACGGAGAGGCGTTCGGCGAGGAGGCGGGGGGAATTACTTCTAGCAATCTATCTGAAGGCCGCAAGAATTGATGTAGAATTGCCCTTCGACAGGCTCAGGGCGAAGGTGTTTTCCTCTTCTGCCTCTCTGTTACGGAACTCGTCGATGCGTATTTTGAGGTTGTTTTTCAGCCCGGCAGGACTCAGATTGAGCAAGCTGACTGACGGGAACCACCCCTTCGTCAGAAGGTGCACTGCTGCGCTTACGCACCCGGTCACGGTTGGAGCGCTTGGCCTGCTGCTGCTGAACGACTTGGTGTTCAAGGCGCTGTGGTCGAACCCGTGGACCACGGGCAAGCTCAGCGACCTTGCGTGGGTGGTATTCGCATCACCCCTCTTGGCGTTTCTGCTGTCGCCCATCGCGCGCGGGAGTCGGACTGCCGAACGCATTGTGTTCGTGACCGCATACGCGGGTCTTCCCGTTCTCTACGCAGCCTTCAACACGTTTCCCGTCGTACACGACGTGATACTGTGGGCGCTGTCTTTTGCCGGAGGGACGGGTCCAGGCGCTCCGCATGATCCCACTGACTCGCTCGTCATCCCGTTCGGCCTCGCCATCGCGGTCTGGGTGTGGCGCAGGGACCCGCCCGTGTCGAACAGCTTGCGGATGAGATTCGGGCTGTTGACCGCGGGTGTGGCCGCGCTTGCAAGCGTGGCTACGAGTCCAATTGAGCCGGAAGCAGGAGTGACGGCCGTAGAGGTGGAGCCCGATGGGAAGATTGTGGCTGTACGGGATGAGTCAGCCGCGAAGAGCGTAGAGACTCCGAGGGGGACGTACTCGATAGAAGGGTCCTCCATCATGCGGACGCACAATGGCGAGCGAGCTGTTGCGTACTCGGCGAGATACCTCAGGGAACCAGGCAATATCAACCTGCAAAGGCACGTCACCAGAGACTTGGGACCGAGGGAGATCACGACTGAACCGTACTCCATCATCTACGACGAGCGCTCAGGGAACGTGGTTGTAGCCATGGGGCTGCAGGGCGCGGTGGTGGGAACGCCGGACGGTCAGTGGAACCGAGTAGCGGTGGGTAGTTTCGCACCGACCGACTTTTCCATTGTCACCAAAGTCCTACTTTTGCGAGAGTGGGAGCTTTGGCTAGTAGCGTTGGCATTGGCGTTCTCCTTCACGGCCCTAGCTATGGCACTAGCGGAGCCGGGATCGTACCGCTTGGTCAAGACAGTCATTGTCGTGGTCGGCACTATCGCCGCCGTCGTGGCAGGCGCTGCAATACCCTTTCTGGCTTTCGTGTCGATACCACTAGTCATTGTGCCATTGGCAATCATTGCCTGGACATCTTCCAATACCACCAATCCATGGCAAAAGACCAGCCACCTTATTCTCGCAGTTTTCGCCGTCCTCGCATCTCTTGGGGGCACACTCTACTATTCGGTCGGCAGTGGTCTAGATTCGGGCGCAGCTGCCTTTCTGTCGGCCTCCGGAGCGGGTGTTGGACTGATCCTGGCGCTCTGTGCAGTGGTTATATCTTACGGAGATCTGACGTGGGCACTCTCGGCATCCACCGGCACCGGGTCGTCCAGCTTCACCACCTCGGAGATTCGCAAGGGGTTGTTGCCGGCTATCGCCGCATCAGTTTTCGGGATGCTCGCGCTCATCTCCTTCTCGTTCCTGCTCTGGGTACAGGCAGGCATTGAATTGATAGCAGCGAAAGTATCGGCCATTATCCTCGTCGCTCTTGTCGCATTCATACTGCATTGGCTTGTGGCAAGAATGGTACGCCGCAATCCGCTGCACTAGGCTAGCGAAGGTCTTGCTAGCTCATTTCGCCGGTGATGGTGTTTTCGTAGACGGAGAGGCGTTCGGCGAGGAGCTTGTGGTCGGGTTTTTCGAGGTTGGGGTCGGTCTGGAGGATCTTTGCGCCTTCGGCGCGGGCTAGGGTGGCGATGTCCTGGTCGGTGATCTTGGCGATCTTGAAGACGGGGACGCCGCTCTGGCGGGTGCCGAGGTAGTCGCCGGGGCCTCGGAGGTCGAGGTCCATCTCGGCGAGCTTGAAGCCATCGCGGAATTTCTCCACGAGCTTGAGCCGTTCCCTGGCGGAGCCGCCGGGTTCGTCGGCGAGGAGGATGCAGAAGCTCTCGTGCTTGCCCCGCCCTACCCTGCCCCTGAACTGGTGGAGCTGGGCGAGTCCGAAGCGGTCGGCGCCGTCGATGAGCATGACGGTGGCGTTCGGTATGTCGATGCCGACCTCGACGACAGGGGTTGAGACGAGGATGTCGAGCTCGCGGCGCTGGAAGGCGTCCATGATGGTCTCCTTCTCGCTGAGGGGCATACGGCCGTGCAGGAGACCGAGGCGGAGGTCGGGGAAGACGTCTTTCGACAGGCGCTCGAACTCGTTGACCGCGCCCTTGACGAACTTCGTCCTCTGCGTGTCCTCGCCCGGCGTGGGGCGATAGGGAGCGCCGGCTTCGAACATGGCCCTAGCGACGGGGACCTCCGATTCCTCGATGAATGGGAGGACGATGAAGGCCTGCCGTCCCTCCTCGATCTGGGACCTGACGAAGTTGTAGACGATGTGACGGCGTTCGGGGAGCTCGTAGCGGGTGACGATGGGGGGACGTCCGGGGGGCATCTCGTCGATGACCGACCGGTCGAGTTCGCCGTAGAGGGTGAGAGCGAGCGAGCGGGGTATGGGCGTGGCGGACATGACGAGGAGGTGGGGGCGCGTCCCTTTGTCGCGAAGGGCGGCACGCTGCATGACGCCGAAGCGGTGCTGCTCGTCTACGACGGCGAGGGCGAGCTTCGGGATATCGACGCTTTCCTGGATAACTGCGTGGGTGCCGATGACGATGTCGACCTGTTCCGCCGCGAGCATGAGGCGCATGTCGTCCTTGACGCGCTTGGGGAGGCTTCCCAGCAGGAGGCCGACCGTTATGGAGCCACTGCCGACGTTGACGGTCACGATGTGCTGTCCCTTTTCGTCGGGTGTGGAGCGGCGGAGGAGTCTCGTGATGGTCAGGAAGTGCTGCTCGGCGAGGATTTCGGTCGGAGCGAGGAGGGCGGCCTGGTAGCCGTTCAGGGCGGCGGCGAGCATGGCAAGGGCGGCCACGACGGTCTTGCCGCTTCCCACGTCGCCTTCGAGGAGCCTGCTCATGGGGGTGGCTAGCCGGAGGTCGGAGAGTATCTCGTCGGAGGCCCGATTCTGGGCTTCGGTGAGGGAGAAGGGGAGCGAGTCGGCGAATGAGGTCAGCTCGGCGAGGTCGGTGTTGAGTGGTACGCCGGTATCCTCTTCCTGCCAGAGGAGCTTGCGGCGGAGGATGGCCATCTGGAGCAAGAACATCTCGTCGAAGGCGAGCCGGGTGCGGGCGGCTTCCTGAGACTCACGGGAGTCGGGGTAGTGCATCTGGGAGACGGCGGATTGCAGGCCGAGCATACCGGTGCGGTGGAGGACGTCTTCGGGCAGGTGGTCCTCGATCTGCGAGAGGGTGGCATCGAGGGCGCGCTTGACTATGCCTCTGAGCGTTCGCTGGTAGAGGCCGTCGACGAGGGGATAGATTGGAACGAGGCGGCCCGTGTGGATGAGGTCGTCCTGCCCACGCATGATCTCGTACTCGGGGTTTTCGAAGAGCAGATGGGTCCTGAAGGCGCTCACCTTGCCGCTGACGAAGACCTTCGTGCCGGGGCGGAGGGTGTTGACGAGGTAGCCCTGATTGAACCAGGTGGCGCGGACGCCGCCGGTGGAGTCGGTGAGTACGGCGTGGGCGGACGAGCGCCTGGAGCCAATGGTGCTCTGGGAGATCTCGGCGACCTCGGCGAGGATAGTCTGCTCCATGCCGAACTGGAGCTCGGCAATTTGACGGATGTCCGCGAAGTCGTTGTGCCGGTAGGGGAAGTGGTGGAGGAGGTCGCGGACGGTCTCAAGGCCGAGGCGGCGAAGCTTTGGCAGATTGGACTGTGTAGCGCCCCTGACGCGCGAGACGTCGTCATCAAGCTTGAGGGGAGGCGGGGCGGGTCTGCGTCGAGCCGGAGCGGGGCGTTTTGCGCGCGCCTGCTGCGTGGGGGCGGGCAGTCTGGAGAGGACGTGGGCGGCCCATTGCCCTCGCTGCTCGTGGGACAGTGAAGAGTATGTCGGCGGGTCGCCGATGATGGGGGTCAGCCGGGAGTTCCACTGTTCGAGAAAGCGGTCGAGGCCGCCCATGACCGCCTTGTTCTCGAAACCCTGTTCGCGTTCGAGGTTGAGGATGCTGCGGAGAGCGTCGATTCCCTGGCTGTCGGCGTCTTGCATATCTACCACCAGAGTATCGAACGTGGGGGAAGTTGCCAAGCGGGGATGACGGCGGAGGGATGGGTGTTGAGGGTGTTAGACTGGCAGTGGTCGTTGACTGGAGGAGTGCAATGAAGCTCGTCGCGTTTGCATTGGTGTGTGGGATGTTCGTGTTGGGCGTCGTCGGTTGTGAGGATGGTGGACCGCAGGTGGAGGAGCGCCCGACGGCCGTGCCCAGTCCTTCGCCCGTCCCTACGGTTGCGGCGACGCCCGTTCCGACGGCCACGGTACCGCCGACCATGGTGTCGGCGGGCACGGAGTCGCAGGGACCGCAGCTCTCGATAGCGGTTGCTCCGGTTGGCAGTGACCTTCCCAGGTATGATCGAGACGAGTGGCGTCACTGGGTGGATGAGGACGGGGACTGCCAGAATGCGCGGCAGGAGGTCCTGATCGCGGAGTCGGAGACGCCCGTGAGGTACACGAATGAAGACAGGTGCAGGGTCGCGTCGGGGTCGTGGGAGGGCCCTTTCACAGGCGAGTTCTTCACCGACCCCGGTTCTCTGGACGTCGACCACATGGTGCCGTTGGCAAACGCGCACCGTTCAGGCGGGTGGGCGTGGAGCGAGGACAGGAAGCGCGAGTACGCGAACGATCTTTCGTATGCGGGTCACCTGATATCCGTGCAGGCGTCGGCGAACCGGGCGAAGGGGAGCAAAGGCCCGGAGGGCTGGAAGCCGCCGGTGGGCGGGTACTGGTGCCAGTATGCCGTCGATTGGATAACCATCAAGAACGCTTGGGAGCTGACGGCCACGGAATCGGAGGCGGCAGCGCTTGGGGAGATGCTGGAGACGTGTGAGCCGTCTCAGTCGCTCGTGGTAGTGAGAGTTGAGGCGACTGAGCGGGATGTTGCCGACACGCCCTCGTCGACGCCGGTCACGGGCAAGACTTACGGTTCGTGTGACGAGGCGGCGGAGGCGGATGAACCGCGTGTGCGCGGAAGCAAAGGGAACGGGCGCGGGTTCCCGGCTGCGATGGTGCCGAGCGCTCGTGATGGGGATGGGGACGGGGTGGTGTGCGAGCGGTGAGTTCGTTCACGCTCTTGGGATCAAGCGGAGAGGAAGTTGAGTATCTTGACTGTGCTCAGGCGGTTCAACATCCGACGGCAGGGGTTTCACAGGAAAGAGGTACTCGCCTTCGGGGTCATGGCTTTGGTAGCGCTTTAGCGCGAGGGATCGCCGCCGAACGGCATAGCAGTAGACACATCCATGGGGACAGGTGTCGTAGTCCCCAATGTCCTTGGATTCAAAACAGCCACATCCCGTTCGCATTCCCTTGATCTTTGCTTGAATTGGACGGTCAGAAACGTCGCTCAGTCGTTGTGCATCAATGCAACGCGATTCGCCAGCTCCCGACACCATCAGGTCTGGCTGAGTGCAGATCGTCAAATTCATTCCGTTTGCCGCCGCGACCTCCACCAAGCTGCTGAGGAGCTCTCGTTTAGTCTCGGCTGGTGGGTCAACCCAGTCGAAGCCGTAGTCTTGAGCTGCCTTATCCATGTTCCATTGTGTCTTGGTGTAGAGTTGCATGAAAGAAACTACTACCTCATCAGTAGCACCGGCGAGTTCTGCTGCGATTTTGGCAAAGTTCTCACGATGAAACTCTGGATCAGTCAGCGATGAGAATATAATCGTGTCGTAGCGCCAAATATTCGTCCTAGCGCCGAATTTGTCGGCAATATCACGAACACTCTCGATGGATCGGGCCGCGTCGACAACGCGAGACTCCAAGGCTCTCGGATAGCCGTTAATTGTATATTGCACAATGAATGGGAATCCGAGTTCATGTACTTCATCAAGTACACCCATGAAAGGCACAACGTTCTTCGTCCAGAATACGAAGCCGTCTACGTCTTCCTGACGAAGAGAAACTACAAAGCGCTGGTTCCTGTTGTAAGGATTGGCCATTCGGCAAAAGCCGGCTTCAAGCCTATTGCGGAACCATTTGCCGTAGAAAGCCGGGATGTCCGTCTTATAGCTCGCGGACACAATCATTGTCCGATCATCCTATCCATTTACTTTTGCCACAAGCCAGAACGCCTCGAATTGGAGGTGAGGAGGACCAAGAGTTTCGAGTAATTCCCCCATATTGGACTTTTCTTCATCTGGGTCTAGCGTACCATTGTAGGTAACACCTTTGACTTTTTCTCCAAATACCGACCTAAATAGCTCAACAACATCACTCGTGAATGTCCCAGCTTTCTCCTGTCTATCAATCACAACAAATGTGCAATCTGGGGAAGCAAGTTCTGCAAGGCGGTTGACTACGTTGTACGCGTCTGACAGTCGTGTCTTATTTTCAGAAAAGAGATAATTGAATATGACTATGTCTGCCTGATGAAAGTGATATGCGTGGCTCCCGTATTGTTCTTCGTTGAAGACGTCAAAGGGAAGGAAAGAAGGAGCGAAAGTGGGAGGCTGCATTCCACTGCCTTCTAAAGACGAATAGAAGTAATTCTCAATAACATCTGCCAAGTGCTGCCAGTCTGCGGACCAATGAGGAACTTTGTCGAGCACTGTGAAGCCAATCTTACGAGGCATCCATTGAACTCGAGGAACCAAATACTTCGCGATACCAAGCAATTCCGTCCCTGGTCCGCCGCCTACAGCACATATGTTGAGCACCCATCTGTCGGCGTACAATTTCCTTAGCGAGATTTCATCTGAGTCGCGCAAGACATGCTCAAAGAGAGTGGCGTGAGCCGGAGCGTATCGGTGTAAGTATCCTAATCGACACAAAGGATCTTGGTAGTTTATATTTGGATCGTTTCCGCTGTAGTATTCGCTGCTCATTATATTGAGATGCTTTTTTATATCCTTTAGAACTTCAGTCTCAGCAAATCCCTTGGTGTGAGCATAGGAACTGACGCCAGATTGCACTACTTGAGAAACTATTTCCATGTACACGGTCATCCTCCGATGGGGGATCACTATCTGCCCGCTCCCAGAATTCGAGTATAGCATGCTCGCTAAGAGAGTCTGGCAAATCTGTCACGGAGATGCACTAGGGTCAGACATAGGCTGTGGACACTGGCCGGAGTACGAGGACGGGAGTTACAAGCACATGCAGGTGTCAGAGCCGAACTGGATTCCTGCCTTCGCAGGAATGACGGGGGCGAGTTGGGATGGATGGGGAGGTGTGCGAGCGGTGAGGGGGCGACTCGCCCTCACCCTAGCCCTCTCCCACGACGGGAGAGGGGATAAGAAGTTTCACCACAGAGGACGCAGAGACTGACCCTTCGGCAGGCTTTAGAGTAACTGCGGGAACCCCCCTCTCTGTATCTCTCCACCGGCGGGGGAGGGATTAGAGGTTGTTGCATGGCAGTTACTGACACCCCGGCAAGGTCCCAAACGCGGGGCGTTACGCTGCTCAGAATGAACGGATGAGGGAAGTACGCGCCCCTACCAGTCGTGGATGGCTTTGGTGCCGTGGACGGGGCGGTGGAGGACTGGGTGGAGGGGTGTTTGGCCCATGAGGTAGCAGTCGATGCATGCGGCGGCGTCGCGGCCTTCGGCGATTGCCCAGACGACGAGGGACTGTCCGCGTGCCATGTCGCCAGCGGAGAAGACCGAAGGGACGCTGGTGCGCATGTCGTTGTCGACGAGGACGTTGCCGCGCTGGTCGTAATCGACGCCGAGTTGGTCGAGCATTCCGTCGTGTTCGGGGTGGACGAAGCCCATGGCGAGGAGGACGAGGTCGGCCTCGAGCTCGAAGTCGGTGTCGGGCATGGGCTGGGGCGGCCACGCGCCGGGCTCGACGCGGACGCCGTGCAGTCGCTCGACCCTACCGTTGGAACCGGTGAAGCTCGCCGTGGAGATGTTGTAGTCGCGGATGCCGCCCTCCTCGTGGGCGGATGACGTCCTAATGATCAGGGGCCATTCGGGCCAAGGGTTGTTGCCGGCGCGATCCGCCGGCGGCTCCGGCATGATCTCGAACTGGTAGACGACCTCCGCTCCCTGCCTGTGGGCGGTGCCGAGGCAGTCGGCGCCGGTGTCGCCTCCGCCGAGTATGACGACGCGCTTGCCCTCGGCCTCGATGCGGCGGGAGGGGTCGACGCTCTG
>JAPOPA010000275.1 GCA_026713145.1 Chloroflexota bacterium | reverse complement strand
TACCCAAACGTGCATCAGCTGGTCTCCTCGGTTACGGGCAAACTCCAACCGGGGCACGACGCAATCGACCTCCTGACGGCGTGTTTCCCCGGCGGGTCGGTTACCGGAGCGCCGAAGATTCGGGCTATGGAGATCATCGACGAGATCGAGCCTATGCAGCGGGGCGTCTACTGTGGTGCAATAGGGTATATCGGCTTCGACGGTTCGATGCAGCTTTCTATACCTATACGAACATTGGTGAAGAAGGGAATGCAGGTGTATCTGCAGGTCGGTGGCGGCATCGTTGCCGACTCCTGGCCCGAGTCCGAATTTCAGGAGACACTCCATAAAGCGCGTGGGGGACTTGAAGCAATGGGCATAGCAGGTTTGCAAACGGGACCGCTTGCAGTATCATAGGTGGCCGACACCGACAAGAAAAGACATCAACTGAGGGTTCGACATGGGATACGTTAGCTTCGGTTGGACGGGCGAAGTACGAAACATCAAGGTCGAGTTGGACGAGCAAGAAGGCACTTGGTATACGGTCCATTCCGACGGTGACGGCAACGACGACCCTATTATGACGCGCATATTCGGCACCAACCGTCTCCCGACACCCTGGACCGCCGAGACCGACAGGGACACCGTCATCAAAGAGCTCTCCGACCGCAACCCTCACGCAACGGTCGGGTAGGGAAGCAAGGCGCCTCTTCACTGGACACTTTACATTTAACTTGACGTGTTCAGCGTCTACGAGACAGTGCAAGGTTACAGCCGCGATGCCCTGTCCTAGTCGGCGAGAACTTCCTCCATCACCCTCATGAAGTTCTCTCCAAGAATCTTGCGGATATCGCTCTCGGAGTATCCCCGCGTAACCAGTTCATCGGTAATGAGCGGGACTTTCGTGCAGTCCTCCATCCCCTCCGGCATGGTAGCACCGTCAAAGTCCGACCCGAGCCCTATGTGGTCGACTCCTGCGACCGACACCATGTGGTCGATGTGGTCGACGATCTCTGTGTAGTGGGGTTTCTGTAGTCCTGCCACCTTTTCTTCGTGGCGTTCGTCGATTTCTCGCAGGGCGTTCTCGATGCCGTCAGAGTCTGCAGGATGGTCCTTCTCGGTCCTCTTAACAGCTTCTACCTTCTCTTCGTCAGCTGCGGCCTTGGCAACTCGGTACGCCTCGCCGACGAAGGTGATCTCGTAGTTGACGCCAATAACGCCCCCGTTCTCGGCGACAGCTTTGATCTGTTCGTCCTCCAGGTTTCGAGGAGCGGCGCAGATGGCCTTCGCGGACGAGTGGGACGCGATGACGGGTTTTGTAGTGGTAGCAATGGCATCCCAGAAGGTGGCGGGTGCGACGTGTGAGATGTCCACGAACATTCCGAGCCGGTTCATCTCCCGCACGACTTCCTTGCCGAAGTGATTGAGCCCACCATGCCTCGGCTCGCCGAGCACGCCATCAGCCCAGTTGTTGGTGTTGTTCCAGGTGAGCGTCATGTAGCGCGCGCCGAGTTGATGGTACATTCGCAGGATGGAAAGATCGTCGTCGATGGAGTGTCCGCCCTCAACACACAGAATGCCCGCGAGCTTTCCTGCATCGGTGATACGCCGTACGTCGTCCGCAGTCGTGGCCTGCTCGATTTGGTCGGGGTAGTTACGCATCAGGGTGTGGAACGAGTCCATGTAGTCGAGGGTCACCTGCACGACCTTTTTCTCTTCTATCCAGCTCGGGGACGCGTAGCAGGCAAAGAACTGAACGTTTTGGTTTCCCTCTTTCATCCGGGGCAGATCCATGTGTGTCTCTTCCTGGGGCAGCCCAATATCGACGCCGTGCCGAGTGGGCCACGCGAGACTGTCCGAGTGCGTGTCGACGACGAGCGACGAGTAGTGGATGTCTCTCGCCTCTTTGCTGATGTTCATGATTTCTCCCGTGGAAGTCGATTGCTGCACTTAGCCGCGTATGCCCTCGTAGAGTACCTGACTGCCCATGACAAAGAGAAGCAGGACGAGGAGCCTTACTAGCCAAACGCCCTGGATTCTCACGGCAAGCCGCGCCCCAATCTGCCCTCCGATGAGGATGCCAATTCCGGCAAATAGCACCGTTGGGAACCACTGGACATGAGAAAGCGAGGCGTGTACCACCGATCCCACGGTCGAATAGAACGAGAGGGCGAACACCGATGTCGCCACCGCCACCCTAACCGGGAAGTTGAAGACACCCACGAGCAAAGGAGTTCTCAGAAAGCCTCCCCCCGTACCAAAGAAGGCGGAAACGAATCCGATGGCGAAGTTCGTTGAGGTAGCCAGAGGTTCGTTGAAGTGGTAGCGGAACCGCTGGCCGCGCTTGGAGTCGATGCGGCGCTCCTTGATGAACGACCTGAAGGTGCGCATCCTCTTGGGCCTCTTGGCTCGCTTCGGCAAGTATGACCGTAGGAGCAACTGCGTAGCAAGTACCACCAGCAGCAGACCGAAGAGTATGCGAAACAGGTTGCCACCTATGTTTGCCACAACGAATGGGGCAATTATGGAGCCCGGAATTGCGACGGCGGCAAAGAGAATGCCGCTCCTCAAGTCGACAAAGCCCAAGCGGGTATAGGTGTACGAACCCGCAAAGCTGTTCAGAGCAACAAGAGTCAGAGACGTGCCTGCCGCAATCTCGGGATCAAAATCGAAGAGAAGGAGCAGCATGGGAACGAAGATGACCCCTCCGCCGGTGCCGACCATGACACCGAAGGTGGCCGTCGCGCAGCCAAGGATCACCAGCGCCAGCCATTCAAACATCTGGCGAGTTTAGAACCACGATCTCACTACTCGGACACCTCACGCAAAGCTTGGTCTATGTACTCGGGGGGAACGTCGCTTCTTGTCACGGCGTTGCCGACTCCGTCCAAGAGCACCCAGCGAATCCTTCCGCCAACCGTCTTCTTGTCCATGCTCATTGCGTCTTTGATGGACACGGGATCGACGTCCCGGTACTTGAGTGGCAGTCCGTAGGCCTCCAGCACGGAACGTTGGCGGTCTACTTCGGAATCTTTCAACATGCCCATCCGGTTGGAGATGAGCGCCGCCGCCAACATGCCGATGCTCACCGCTTCGCCGTGCAGGTAGCGTTCGTAGCCGGTGACCGCCTCAAGGGCGTGAGCGGTGGTATGACCATAGTTCAGGAGGGCGCGGACCCCGAGGGTCTCACGCTCATCCCGAGATACCACGTCGGCCTTTATGGCCACGCTCCGACGGAGCGCGTCGCTTGCAGTCTCCGGTTCAAGCGAACGTATCGAATCGACGTTCTCCTCAAAGACTCGAAGCAACGGTTCGTCGAGTATCAGCGCGTGCTTGATAGCCTCGGCCCAACCGGAGACTAGGGCGCGTTCGGGCAGGGTGGATAGGGCCTCCACGTCAGCGAGCACGAACTCCGGCTGCTTGAACGCCCCAACGAGGTTCTTGCCCTGCGGCAGATCGACGGCGGTCTTGCCTCCGACCGCGGCGTCCATCATAGCCACGAGGGTTGTGGGGGCTTGCACGACCGGCATACCGCGCAAATAAGTTGCCGCTGCGTATCCGGCGACGTCGCCGACGACTCCACCGCCAACGGCGACGATGAGATGTCCTCGCTCCGCCTTCCGTTCCGCAAGCCAACTGTAGATGTGGGTCAGGGTATCGAGGCTCTTGTGCCTCTCGCCCGACTCCATGACGAAGATGTGGCTGGGAATCCCTGCTGCCTCCATGGACATCTGCACCGTCCGCGCGTGCCGGTGCACGAGATTGTCGGTAATGACGTAGGCCGCGCCGGGGTCTATCAGGGATTTGATGCGCTTGCCAACGGTATTGGAGAGACCCCAGCCGACCCAGACGGGGTAGTCGCCCGAAGACGTACGCACCGTAGCCGCAAGATCGGCGTCTTGAGAGGGTACGGAGATTGCTCGGTTCGAGTAGATTTCCCTGGCCCTTATGACCTCGGAAGCGGCTTCGGTGACGGACAGGTCGTCGGTATGCACTGTCCAGTGGGCGAGGGAGTACAGCGGCTGTCGCTCGGATTTAAGGCTGATGATGCGACGCAGAGGGTCTGAGTCTTGCAAGAGAGGACGGACCACCTGCTCGTCGTGGGTCTCGTCAGGACCGGACAACCGGCGGTAAATCGTGTCGGCGCGAGCTTCAAGACAGACTATGATTCCGGTCGCCTCCATGGTGCGGTGGTTGCCCTCGTCGACGACAATACCGCCACCGGTCGAGACTACCTGGCGTTCACCTTGGGAGACGGACTCCAGGACGCCGCGTTCGAGCTTCCTGAACGCCGCCTCGCCGTCCTCGCGGAAGATTTCCTCTATGGCGCGACCCGTCCCGGCGACGATCTCATCGTCGGTGTCACGGTAGGTCCAGCCGGTCATGGCGGCGACCTGTCTACCTATCGTGGTCTTGCCGCTGCCGGAGAAACCGGTCAGATAGATGTTCCATCCCATGAGGTGTCGTCCACTATTCAATCGCCTGCTGAGCGGCTTGGTACATCACGTCCACAGGGGCATCTTTCCCTGACCAAAGCTCGAAGGACGACGCTCCCTGGTAAATGAGCATCCAGAGCCCTCCCACTACGCGCGCGCCCGCTTCCTGGGCGCACCGTAGGAACGGCGTCTCAGCCGGAGTGTACACCATGTCGTATGCGAGCGCGTTTTCCGGGATTGAGTCAGCACCCAAGGGAGTCTGCCCCGCGCCATCGCCCGACGCCATGCCCACGGAGGTCGAGTTGACGATCAGGTCGGCGTCTCCCGACACATTCTGCAACGAAGATACATGGACGTTTGGGAGTAGCCGTCCTACATCCTCGGCCAGCGCCTTAGCCCGCGCGACAGTCCTGTTGGCGATGGTTAGGCGCTCAACGCCTTCGGCTGCTAGGGCGTAGGCGGCGGCCCTTGCGGCGCCGCCGGCCCCAAGTAGCAGTACGGTCTTGCCAAGTGGATCGAAGCTGGCCTTTTCCTTCAGGCTCTTGACGAATCCGTAGGCATCGGTGTTGTAACCGGACAGTGTCCCTTCCCGATTGACGACGGTGTTGACGGCCCC
This sequence comes from Chloroflexota bacterium, assembly GCA_026713145.1. GTDB lineage: Bacteria > Chloroflexota > Dehalococcoidia > Lucifugimonadales > VXLM01 > VXLM01. Next base: position 149 of record JAPOPA010000275.1, on the reverse strand, counting down.
GATGCTTCGTGCCATTTCATCCACTTCATCCACCAGGTCCAGCAACTGCTCCTTGTGGGGGATTGTGATGTTGAACCCCATGTACTTTGGGCCTCGTAGTCGATCCACCGTCTCACTGAGGCGTTCCGGTGGGGTCGGCCATGCCGAGT
>JAPOPA010000358.1 GCA_026713145.1 Chloroflexota bacterium | reverse complement strand
GTCAGCGATCTCGCCGAGGGCAAGGTCGATATCGTCATCGGGACCCACCGTCTCGTACAGAAGGACGTGTCCTTCAAGAACCTCGGACTCATTGTCGTGGACGAGGAGCAGCGCTTCGGCGTTGCCCACAAGGAACGCCTCAAGCGGATGCGCTCCGAGGTCGATGTCCTCACCATGACCGCGACTCCCATTCCGCGCACGCTCCACCTCTCCCTCTCCGGCATTCGCGACATGAGCGCCATCCAGACCGCGCCGGAAGAGCGACTGCCCATCAAGACCTACGTCTCCGAGTTCAGCGACGAGCTTATCCGCGAGGCCATCCGCCGCGAGCTCGACCGTCGAGGCCAGGTCTACTTCCTTCACAACCGCGTCTACAACATCGACTACATCGCCGGATACATCCGCAAGCTCGTCCCCGAGGCCAAGGTCGGCGTCGCGCACGGCCAGATGGGTGAACACGGCCTCGAGCAGGCGATGGTCGAATTCGGGGAGGGTAATCTGGATGTCCTCGTGTGCACCACCATCATCGAGTCCGGCCTCGACATCCCCAACGTCAACACCCTCATCGTCAATCGCGCCGACACCTTCGGGCTTGCCCAGCTCTACCAGCTTCGGGGCCGCGTTGGACGCAGCGCCCGCCGCGCCTACGCCTACCTGCTCATTCCCCAGCACCACAGCCTCACTGAGACGGCGGAGAAGCGTCTCAAGACCATGCTCGCCGCGACAGAGCTCGGCGCGGGCTTCCAGATCGCCATGAAGGACCTTGAGATCCGCGGAGCGGGCAACATCCTCGGCGCCAACCAGAGCGGTCACATCTACGCCGTCGGCTTCGACCTCTACACCCGCCTCCTCTCCGACGCCGTCGAGTCCCTCCGCGCCCAACGCGAGAGTTCTCCCATCCTTCCCTCGCCGGAAGAAGGCCAGGGCAATGGGTCATCCCATCCTTCCCCCGCCGGCGGAAGGACAGATGACCTCTCCAATACTTCCCCAGCCGGGGGAAGGACTAACGACCTCTCCCATCCTTCCCCCGCTGGGGGAAGGACTAAGGAAGGGGGCCTCCTCCAGTCCCCGGCCCCCAGTCCCCAGGTCGACATCGGCATCCCCGCCAACATTCCCACCGACTACGTCTCCGACCTCCCCACGCGCCTCGACGTCTACCGCCGCCTCGTGAGCTCCCCCACACCCGAAGACGTGGACGCCATGGGCGACGAGCTCGTCGACCGCTTCGGTACCCTCCCGTGGCAGGTGCAGAACCTCCTCTACGTCGCCAAGCTCAAGCTCGCCGCCGCCCACGCCAACATAGTCTCGGTGAACAGGGACAACGGCACTGTCGTCCTCCGCCTCAGCGAGAGCGTCGGCGGCGCAAAACAGGCCCTCAGCCGCCACCTCGGCGACCACGTCGACATCGGCAACACACAGGTTCGCGTCGACATCTCGCACGCCTCCAACGGCTGGGAACGCTCCCTCCTCGAAACCGTCCAACAAATCGGCCAATTCACCGAGCAAATGACCGCCCAACTCGCCGCCGTCCCATAACCAATTCCCTACGTCCTGACCACAAACATACCCTCAGCCTACCCATTCTCACCCCACGACCAATCCACAACCCAGCCTTCATTCCTGCACCCACTCGTCATACCGGCGAAGGCCGGTATCCAGTATCAGACCACTGCGACCCTTGAGTACAAAGGCAGCTTGTTAGCTACCCCGACCACTGTCATTCCGCTACGAAGCGTAGCGAAGTGAGGAATCTACGATCCTCGCCATCAACAGAGTGCCCCCTTACTACCACCCATCCACGCCACAGTCATAGCCCTCAATGCTCTCCTCTTTGTACTCCGCGCCCCACCCTCTGCGGCGAGTCCTCCATGCCTTACGAAATACGCAATACTTTCTACTTTCTTCCCCAAATCGGAAACACATCTGTAACAACTGCCCATTATCATCCCTAACCAGCTTGGCGGCTCCGCGGCTCACCCCGCGTCCGCACGACACGAACAGGGGGATGGAAACATGGATTCCGGTCACACCGCCTGGATGCTGACGGCCTCTGCCTTGGTGCTCCTCATGACGCCGGGGCTCGCCTTCTTCTACGGAGGCCTCGTCCGCGCCAGAAACGTCATCAGTACGCTCATGTACAGCTTCATGGCCATGGCCGTCGTGAGCATAGTATGGGTCCTCTGGGGCTACAGCCTCGCATTCGGCGAAGGCAGCGCCTTCATAGGAGACCTCAGCTTCTTCGGCCTATCGGGCATCGACGTCAATGACACGGACAACGGCATCCCAACGCTGCTGTTCGTCATCTTCCAGATGATGTTCGCCATCATCACCCCGGCCCTTATCACGGGCGCCTTCGTCGAGCGCTTCAAGTTCACGACCTACCTCGTCTTCCTCGTCGTCTGGGTCACCATCGTCTACGCCCCCGTGGCCCACTGGGTCTGGGGCGGCGGCTGGATCGGCGACGTTGGCGACGGCGCGCTCGACTTCGCGGGTGGTACCGTCGTCCACATCAACGCCGGTGTCGCCGCCGTCGCGGCCGCGTGGCTCATTGGAAAGAGGCGAGATCCCGGCGCTGAGCCGCACAACGTGCCCTACGTCATTCTCGGAGCGGCCCTGCTCTGGTTCGGATGGTTCGGCTTCAACGCCGGCTCCGGCCTGGCCGCCGACGGGGTCGACGTAAACGCCTTCCTCGTCACCAACACCGCCGCCGCCGCTGCCGCCCTCACCTGGGGAGTCATATCCCAGATTCAGACAGGCCGCATGAGCGCCGTCGGCGTGGCATCCGGTGCAGTCGCGGGACTCGTGGCCATCACACCCGCCTCCGGCTACGTCGGAGTCTACGGCGCGCTCGCCATAGGCGCCGGTGCCGGACTGCTCTGCTACATTGCCGTCTACCTCCGCACCAAGATCCAGGTCGACGACGCGCTGGAGGTATTCGCCATCCACGGCATAGGCGGCATCTGGGGCGCATTCGCCACCGGCATCTTCGCCGCAGCGGCCATCGGCGGCACGGCAGGCCTCATAGAAGGCAACGCAGGACAGCTCGTCACACAGGTGATCGCGATCGTCGCCACCATGGTCTACTCATTCGTCGTCACCCTCGTCATTCTGAAGGTGCTCGACCTCATACCGGGACTTGGCATCAGGGTCTCCAGCGACGACGAGGACATCGGCCTCGACCTCTCCGCACACGGCGAGAGGGCATTCGTCAGCGACGGCGCCGACTAACTACCGTATTATGTGGCATCAGTACGAAAACGAACGGCACGAGTCCCCTCTCCCGTCGTGGGAGAGGGCTAGGGTGAGGGTTCCACCCCGCCCCGTACTCGACAACAATCTCTCCCCCACCGGGGGAGAGAAACAGAGAGGGGGCTTCTTCCCCCACACTCGACAATCCAATCCCCTCTCCCGTCGTGGGAGAGGGCTAGAGCCTGCCCCGTACTCGATACGGGGGTGAGGGTTCCCCGGCAGCGAACACTCCTGAGAACTGAGGTGAATTTCCAATGCTAAAGATAGAAGCAATCGTCCGACCCGAACGGATCCACGCCGTGACCGACGCCTTGGAAGAGGCCGGATGCGGCGGCTTCCACTACCTGAACGTGACAGGGCAGGGGAAACAGAGAGGAGTCGAGGTCTTCACCGGCAGGGGAGCGCAGCTGGTCCGCGCCGCCGGCTCCAAGACCCTCATCGCCACCGTAATCCCCGACGACCTCAAGGACGCAGCCGTCAACGCCATCATCGAAGCCGCCAGGAGCCCTGACGACGGCCGCATAGGCGACGGCAAGATCATCGTCTCCCGAGTCGAAGACGTCATCCGAGTCCGCACCGGCGAACACGGCGAAGCCGCCCTCTAACCGGCCAAAACCTCAACCCACACCTACCACCGTCCAAACCATAGCACGGGCGACCCCCGCGGTCGCCCGTCCCACATTACCCCCTCTCCCGTTCTCGGGAGGGGGCTGCGCCGAGGGTGAAACGCCGGGCTGGCAAACTTCCCCGCTCCCACCCGTCATTCCCGAGAAAGCGGGAATCCACAACCCCAGTAGTCCCCCACGCCCGTTCATGCTGAGCCCGTCGATGCATGAGCCTGCCTAATTCCCATCCCCCACTTGACAAACAAGAACATATAATCTATTGTAACTCTACATCACCCGCGAAGACGATGTTACAGGAAACTCAGAATGTCAGAATATGTCCGGAAATGTCAGGTCAAACGTGACCCCCGAACTACTCCCGCGACGCCACAAGTCCTTTCGCACAACTCGCCGCCCCCCAGCGGAAATGCAACAAAATGCAACGCCATGCAACAAAACCAGGACTTTCACCCAACTCCCCCACCCCCCAGCACCCAGCACCCAGCACCTAGCCCCCAGTACCCTTCCTGCTCAGAAACTCATCGAACCCCTCGCGCACCGGCGGCGGCTTCAGCGCGTCCGCCTGTGCCTCCAGCTCATTCACCTGCATCTCGTGCCACGCCGCCCCCACATCCTTGATCAGCAGCTCCTTGATTCCCTTCACGATGCGCGCATCGTTCGCCGCGATCGCCCGCGCGATCTCCATCGCCTTCGGCATCAGCAGGTCCGGCGCTACCAGGTGATTCAACAGCCCGATCTCCATAGCCTCGCGCGCCTTCACCACACGTCCCGTGAACAGCAGTTCCTTCGCCTTCGGCCACCCGAGTTGCATCGGCAGGTTCCACGTCGAGTTCACCCGCCCGTACGCCGCCGCCAGGAACCGGAAGCTCGCATTATCCGACCCGACGCGGATGTCCATGCTCGCCGCGATCACCGCGCCCCCGCCGTATGCCAGCCCGTTGATCGCCCCTATCGTCGGCTTCGTGCACGTCGCCAGGTGCCACATGTGCCGCGCACGGTCCGGGTCGCCGTCCTGCGAACCCGTCTCCTCCGCGATCCGCGCCATCTCCTTGATGTCCGCCCCCGCCGAGAACGCCCGCTCTCCCGCTCCCGTAACGACGATCGCCGCGATGGCATCGTCATCCTCCAGCTCGCTGACCGCCGCGTCGATCTCCCGGTACATCGCCCGGTTCAACGCGTTCAGCACCCTCGGCCGGTTCAACGTAATCGTCCCGACCCCGCCATCCCTCTCCAACACGATAAACTCATACGACACGATACATACTCCTACGTTGCTCTTGACTCAGTAGACTCGTTCAATCCTTGTCGCCTTCCAAAACCTCAGCACCTGTCATTCCGAACGCAGCGAAGCGAAGTGAGGATTCGCATCTAGCTACAAACGGAAGGGGATATCAGGGTTTATCCCACATTTCATCCCACATAGGAATGCGGAATCCGAAGGAAGGTAGCACTTGATCCACACCCTGCTAGTCTCGGCGATTACGTCGCCATCTCCCGGCCTCTTTGTGATTGTAGTCGACTCACAACGCCGATGCTATCGCAACTGGCAGGATGAGAGAACCGAAGTGGGGGTTGAAAGGCGTACCTGATGTTACACCCCATAGGGCCTTCTCCAAAGGAGGCTCTATTCGACGTCATTACCGTGTACAGAGAATCGGACTTTTTTCGAGGACGATGGAGTTGAGCGCGAACGCGGTGGTACAGGTGTGCAAGCGCCCTCCTTACAGGACAATTGCGGGCGCGTTGAGTTAACTCCCCGTTCCAGTCCCATGTTCCTCGGCCACATACGAATTGTTCCAACTGGAACATGGGATTTTCCGGGGTCATGTTCCACAGCTAGCTACGAGATGTACCAAGTGGAACATGACGGTTTCGAGAGAGCGCCTGCGGTCAGACGGACAGCGTTCGCTTGGTGAATTCGTCCATCGTTCTTGGGCTCGTCGAACTGTGCGGGCTCCCTGAGCGGCGGATTTCTATGGCTATGTGTGGAGGCTCGCATGTCGTTGCCCAGCTTGATGCCTGATTGCAACCCCGACTCACGGACGATGATCACGACGTATGCCAGCAGCCAGGTAAGAAGACGACCCCAGTGGGTCTTGAAAGGCGTACAACAAGGAGTGTCTTATGAGGCATTACCAGAAGAAGGTCTACTGTGACGTCATTACCGTGTACAGAGAATCGGACTTTTTGTGAGAAGGCGTGATGGGACGGGAACGCGGCGGCGCAGGCGCGGAAGCGTTCCCCCTACAGGAAAATATGAACAGCCGAACTTGAGTCTCGGTTCCGGACGGGGGGTACATCGACCATAGCTGGGAAGTACATTTTGTACCCCTGGCGAAAAAGAGGCAGGGTACATCGGGCGTAGCTGGAAAGTACATTTTGTACCCTTGGGAGGACGGGCCGGAAGATCGGGAGGGAAATTGTCCATGAGAGCGCACTTGTGGCGGATGTTCACCACCTGCGGCTCATGTCGCTGCTCAATGAGTTGGTGAGGAAGAACTGAACCAAGGGCACGGCAAGAGTCTTGGGGATAGATCGCAGGACCGTGGCTGTGAGTGTGAGGGCCGGCGTCCTGTCGGTCAGAGTCCGCGAGGTGCTGGAGCGGGCCCTGGTGAAGGGGGATGGCGCGTCCTGTTCGTGGGGTCGGGAGGATGTTGAAGCGCTGGAGCAGCGGAGGGGGGAGTTCGAGGCGGAGATGAGAGGAACGGTTGAATCGGTCAGAGGCGAGGCGGTCAAAAAAGGGGCGCGCCCGGACGGTGCGGATGGTCGAGCGTCTGATCGGGCACGTGGGAGTTACTAGAAATGGCGGGAGCGATGCGTTAGCCCCGGCGGACGCGGGCGACGTGGCACGATGATCGAGTCAAGGCGAGAGTATCCCGAACTGGTGACCCGTGAGCCTGCCCAGGACGACGAGGAGGTCTACGGCGATGCGTGGCCCCTGGTGGGCGAGTGGCGGACGTTGGAGCTGCGGCGCGAGGTCGGCACGAAGCTCGACCGCGCAAGGACGAGGGAACGGATCATGGAACTGGAGATCGAGTTGATCGACGAGCAAGGCCTGACGCTGCCGCCAGCGACCTCACCGACGCACCCGTCCGAGCGGGAGAGTCATCTTGGCTGGAGGCGAAGGGCACTCGACGACCTGCGGCGGGAGCGCAAAGGGCAGGAGGTGTGGAGCCGCGTACGGAGGGTTCTAAGCCTCGGACTGTGGAAGGAGTAGCGAGTTCGGTGGCGAGGCTGGGGTCTTACGAGGAGTTGAGAAACGACGGAGTCACCGAGAGACTGAGCAAGGGGAAAAATCAGCCGTAAAGCCTCCACTGCGGCCTCAGTCCGATGCGATGCGTCTCTCCCGCCCGTCTCGGAAGGTAGAGGCACACTCCGGCCTCCACCAGGACCGGAACTGCGTAGGAGGCCCTCATGATCCCGTCGCCATGCCGGTCGAGAAGGAACCGTTCAAGGGTGCCCGGAGCCGTTTCCGCTTCGACCCCGCCAATCGGCGCCTCATCACCGTACCGAGCCATGTCAGCCGGAATGGCGTCAAGCGCGTCGAATGCGATCAGGACGGTACTTGCCGAATGTGGTCCCACCTGGAGGGTTAACTCGTCGACTCCGAGCGCCTCAACC
>JAPOPA010000357.1 GCA_026713145.1 Chloroflexota bacterium | reverse complement strand
GCGAATCATGATGGCTGCGGTTCCTTCACCCCTGTCACGATATTCAAGAACAACTCGTGGACCCGCGAATCGCCCGTCAATTCAGGGTGAAAAGCGGTTGCGAGCATGTCGTTCTCACGGACGGCCACCGGGCGACCGTCGGGCAGCCGCGCGAGTACGTTGACGCCTCGCCCGACCGTTGTGACGACGGGGGCGCGAATGAATACTGCCCGGAACGGAGTACCGTCGATTCCGTCAACTTCGAGGTCGGCCTCGAAGCTGTCGACCTGGCTGCCGAACGCGTTTCTGCTTACCTCAATGTCAATGAGGTGGAGCGGTTCGGGGCGGTGGTCCGTGAGGCGGTCGGCCAATACGATCATTCCGGCGCAGGTGCCCCAGACCGGCATCCCCTCCTGAACGAGTCCGACGACCGTGTTTCTCATGTCGAAGATGTCGAGCAACTGGACGATGGTCGTGCTCTCTCCGCCGGGAATGACGAGGCCGTCCAGCCCTTCCAAGTCTTTCCCGAGCCGGACTTCGGGCGCGTCGACTCCGAGCCCTTGAATCATCAGGCGATGCTCCAAGAAATCGCCTTGAATGGCGAGGACTCCGACTTTGGTCAAGCCTACCAGCCTCTGACTGCCAGCTGCTCCTCGACGGGCATGGTGCGAACGTCGAGGCCAGGCATGGCGTCGCCGAGGCCGCGCGAGACTTCCGCGAGCACGTCGGGGTTGTTGTAGTTCGTGGTGGCCTTGACGATGGCGGCGGACATGAGTTCCGGCTGCTGTGACTTGAAGATACCGGAACCGACGAATACCCCGTCGACTCCCAGCTGCATCATCAAGGCTGCGTCGGCCGGACTCGCTATGCCCCCGGCGGCAAAGTTCACGACGGGAAGCTGACCGGTGTCGTGGACCTCTTTGACGAGATCGTACGGGGCCCGGAGGTCCCTGGCTGTCGCCATCAGTTCGTCTTCGGTCATACCCTGTATGCGGCGAATCTCACCGAGGACGGTCCTGGCGTGGCGCACGGCCTCGACGATGTTGCCGGTCCCTGCCTCGCCCTTGGTGCGAATCATGGCTGCGCCCTCGCCGATGCGTCGCAGGGCCTCTCCCAAGTCGCGCGCGCCGCATACGAATGGGACAGTGAATCCATGTTTATCGACGTGGTGATTTTCGTCGGCAGGGGTAAGCACTTCGGACTCGTCGATGTAGTCGATTTTGAGGGCTTCGAGAATCTGGGCCTCGACGAAGTGGCCGATGCGGCACTTGGCCATGACGGGAATCGTGACGGCCTCCTTGATCTCGATAATCTTGGTAGGATCGGCCATGCGGGCGACGCCGCCGTCCTTGCGAATGTCGGAAGGCACTCGCTCCAGCGCCATCACCGCGCAGGCACCGGAGTCCTCGGCGATTCGGGCCTCCTCGGCAGTCACGACGTCCATGATGACGCCGCCTTTGAGCATCTGCGCCAGTCCCGACTTGGTTACCCAAGTACCCGTTTCAGTCAATGTGTCGATTGCCATGTGTCCGCCTCCCTCAGGATGGTGGTATACGAACTTGAACACTCATTATACATTCGCAGAAAAAGCTAAGGCAATTGTGGCAACGCGGGGGAAACAGCTTAGGCCGGATTGAGCGTGCCCTACGATCCGGTATACGTCTCTTCGGATATCCGGGAGTCCTGGAGGGCCAGGTAGCTCTCCTTGGTCATAGGAGACCGCGAGTTTCCGATCACATTATTGGCCAATGCAGCGTCGTTCGTCAGGAGATC
>JAPOPA010000136.1 GCA_026713145.1 Chloroflexota bacterium | reverse complement strand
GTCGCCAATGCGCATGTCCCTCCGGTTGATCTCCACCTCCACGGTGGTCTCCTCGTCATACGCGGTGGGCGTGCCCCCGAGCGCTGCTGATACGAGAAACATCCTGAGCTGCCGTCCCCTGAGGGGATGCACCGACACCCCTGCTCTCGCGAGCAGCCCGCGCAGTTCCTCGATGCGCGGGAACTCGCATACGGCGTAGAAGCGCCGATCGAGGACGCCGTCGCGGGACTCCAGCTCGGCGAGCAGACGTCCGAGCGACTCCGCTGCCGCCTCCGTCTGCGGTGGAAGGTTCTCCGGTTGGGCCTCATCGAGCTTCGTCCGGAGTCCTCCGAGGCGTGGGGGATGCTGCCTGATGAGCAGCTGGAAGGGAAAGTCGCAGGCGTTGAGCGCCCCGGCGAAGGCTCCCAGCTTCGGCTCGTCTATCTCGAGGCCCATCACCTCGCAGACGCCGAGCTTCACCCCGTCCAATCGCACCGGGCCGTCTTCTTCCAGGTGCGACAGCATGAAGAAGAGGGAAGGGTCCGGTGGGAGCTTGCGTTCGGCTTCCTTTTCTTCAATTTGTTCGCCTGTATGCGATTCGACCCCTTCGGGTGTCCCGACCGCCCTGAGTCTCGTGATTCGTTCGATCAATTTCCTCAACGGGTTCTCCTTCCGTGAACTAGGGGAATGGGAACGGAACGATGCCACTGCGCAGCAGCGTCGCTATGCCCTTGGCGGAGAGCACCAGGACGAGGCCGACCACCGCCAGGACCACGGCGCTCTTCGCCCCGCCTCCGCGCTCGCCGCTTCCCTCTGCCATCAGAACGAAACCCGCCCATACGATGGCGAAGACGCAGAGCCCCGCCGCCGCGTAGGCCAGCGCGGTGAGCGCCCGGTCGAAGGCGTGAAGCATTGCCTCCTCTTCAGGCGTGGCCCCCATCGAGACCAGGGCCGAAACGGAGAGCGCCATCAGGGTCGCTGCCCGCCTCACCACGGCCAATCCCATCCCAACTGGTCGAACCAGCTGCGGAGATCGCCCGCGGGCGTCTGCTCGGCGGGCGGCTCCTCCGGTTCGGGCTTAGGAAGCACCAGCGCCGAGAACGGGTCGTCGGAACCGACTGCGGAGGACATCGACAGTCTCTCTTCCCTGACCTTTGAGAAGGGTTCTCGCTCGAGGGTCTCGGACTCGACCCGTTCCGGGTGGACGATGGTGAGCGTCACGTCCTTGCGGACGGTCTTGCTGGGGATCGACAGGACGGCCGAGATCACATGATGCGTCGTCGACCCGTCGTCGTGGGTAACGGTGACCGTGTCGCTAACCGTCCTGGAAGTTCCCGGCCTCAGCAGGCTCACCGTCTCGGTCCGGTATTCGGTCCTCTCCGGGACGTGGGTGAGTGTCGTCAGAGGTGGCACCGCGATGCTGAGGGTGGCCTGAAGTGTCACGTCTACGCTCACGTCGTGTAAGGCCTCGCCATCGCCAACGGGCAGGCTGAAACGGGTCAAATCGTCGGGGACGAACGGAACGCTCACGCGCGACCCGCCCGACGATGCGGAGACCGTTCCGATCACTTCAGTAACCTCAGCATCCATCAGGGCCATTTCGGCGACCTCGACATGTCCGGCGACCGTCTGAAGCTCGACCGTCTCCACGACGAGGACGGAGCACTCAGAATCGATGACGCCGCTGACTTCGCCGGGACTCCACCCGAGTGAGGTGAGCCTGACGTTGCACAGCTCGTTCTCGGCGGCCGGGAGCGAGTGCGGTATCTTCTCGTGGGTGATCGTGAGAGCCCCGGCCTGCTCGAGATCGTCCTCCCATGAGAAGGTGAAGGACGGTACCGGGCCGTGAAGGGGAAGGGAGTAGTCGATCCGCTCCCCCTTCGCGAGCCTCGCAGATCCCCAGAACCGCAGCCAGTCACCCTCCGGCCCGCCGAAGGCCCGGACCCGAATATCCAGGTCGGTGGCGGCCGCCAGGGTCACTTCGGCCCGGTCGCCGGTCACCGATAGCCTCTCGACGAATACCCTTCGTCCGGGCACGGGATCAGTCAGTTCGAAATCGATCTCGTCCCGCCACCGCTCGATCTCCTCGTGACCGTCGGCCAGGACGACCGTGGTGGCAGACTGGGATGCGGTCGCCACCAGCACGGCCACGACCGCCGCCCCCAGGAAGGAGCGCCAGAACCTCCGGCGCTTTTTCTTCCCATTCCTCACGGATGCATTCCGCCCGCTGACAATCCTATTGCTCATGTCCTTGCCACCACGGAGCCTGCCGAACAGGTCGCGCGGGCGAAGGACCATCCTTCCGTTTCGGCGTCCCCTCTCCCCGCGCATCTTCCTTCGCAGTCTTCGGAGGGCAAGGCGCGATCTCCGGGCCATCAGCCGAAGCGGACCGTAGCCGCTCCGAGCAGGCATTGGGGGCGCGGGCGGCTCGTCTCGCACCAGCTGGGAGACCGTCCCTATGTAGAGGCCGGCTCCCAGCCGGTACTTCAGCAGGTCGGCGGCCACCAGGGGCAGCCGCCGGCCTCCGATCTTCCCGACGACCGCGGCTATCCCCGTCAGGCCGAAGAGGACGGCCAGCGCAATCCTCGCTTCCGACGGACCGACGGGGGCGTAGCGGTATGCACCGTAGGACAGGGCGCACACCGCCGTGATCGCCACGATCTGGGGGAAGCTGAACCACAGCAGCACCTTATCCTCGGCCTGCACGTGGGTGGGGACCTCGTGTTCTCTCATGGCTCTCTCCTTCCTGTGTCTGCCTAGCCGCTGGGCGTGGGCGCCGGCGTCGGGTCGGGAAGGGTCGGCGCCACAGGCGATCCCACGACCGCGCCCATTACCAGCTCTACGACTCCGTAGGCCACCATCGCCAGGATGATGCCCGCAAGTGCTGTCATCATCGCGCTCTTCCCGCGCTCCATCTGGTGGGGCGCTCCGGACGCCGTCAGGTACATGTAGGCCCCGTAGATGAAGAAGCCCACACCCACTACTCCCACGACTCCCAGCAGGATGCCCACCAGGTTCGATATGGTCTGCGTCAGGTCTGCCATTCGCTCTTCTCCTTTCTCTGTTCCGCTGCCGGGCGCTTTCCGTGCCCGGCTGTTCTTGCTATCTCTTATCCACCGATTGGCCGTCTCGGCTTCGCCGGCTTCTCATCGTTCTCGTAAGTTCTCAGCGCTACTCCCCGCTGCTCCTGGGGGTTCCTCCTCCGGCACCGCCGCCTGCGGACGGGGTCGCCAGCGAAGCTGCGGAGTTGACTCCGCTCGCCGCGGCCGAAAGGCCCGCGCTCGCGGCCATCGCACCCACCGCAACGCCCGCAGGTCCTCCGGCGGCACCCGCGATCATCCCGATGCTCTTCGCCGCGCGGACCATCGTCCCGGGCAGGTTCATGCCGAAGTAGAGCGTGCTCAGCCAGGCGTCGAAGGTACCGGCGTTGCCCAGCATCGACGGCACGCGCGTCGCCATGTAGACGAAGGCCAGCGACATCAGCAGCTTCCAGATAAGGTCCTGAACCGGCTCGAATGCCGCTATCTCCGCGAATTCCTTGAGGAACCCGAAGCCAAGCGCGAGTGCGATGAGTTGGATTGCCTGCTGGAATACCGTCGTCATGAAGAGCCGCAGCCAGTGACGGCCCCAACCAGCCGTGTGTGGGAGGATCCAGAGACCCAGCGCAATCGGGGCGAGGGCGATCAGGACGTCGATGAGCGCCAGACGCAGGATCATCTGCACCAGCACGTAGAGGACGAAGAACCCGTAGACCAGGTAGAGCAGGGCGAGCAGCTGCGCCATCCCCACGCTCCCGGCCTGCACGGCCGTGAGGAACGTGTCGAGGGGAGCCCTGAGGAGGTCTCCCGGCGTGACGTTCATCTCAGCGGCCACGAAACCGGATACGGCGTCGGCCACGTCGAGGACGAGGGCGCACCACCAGAAGGAAGAAGCTGCAGCCACGAGACCGAGAACGAGACGGGGAACCGTCTCGCGCCACCCGGCCTGCTGGCGGCCGAGGTGCTCTGACACGATGAGGCTCAGTCCCATCCAGCCCAGGATGACGGCCAGGGTGCCGGACGTTATGGCCCACACGACCGTCCACGCCTGGCGCACCATCTCGTGGTCGTAGGTGAGCTCGGAAGGAGTTCCCGTCAGGATGTCGGGCATGGCTATCCTCCCTCGCAGTTGTCGGCGTCCTGGCCAGACGCACGCTCGACCACGCCGCAGAGCGTTCCGTGGACTCCCTCGATGACCCAGCCCGCGAAGGCTCTCGCCCAACGCGAGGGGGTGAGTGCGGCAAGGATCCTGTCCCAGATGCGGCTCGGTTCGTAGACCGGAATGACGGCGTGGAATGCCGTAGTCTCGCCAGCGGCGTTAGCCAGCATGGCCAGCAGGTAGGAGCGATCGGGGTCGAGGTCGGGCTGCTCGTCGAGGGCGGGATAACCCCACGAGTACTCCCAGCCATCGCTGCGATGCTTCTCGCCGCCGATGACCCGGTACATGGTGCTGATCCACTCGCCGGTGTCCGCGTCGCGAACGGCGTAGAAGAGGGTATCGACCTTCCGGTCGAAGACGGGACGGGCGACGAACTCGCCCTCTTTCTTGCGCTCGACGAACTCCCGGCCTGGGTTGACAAGCTCGATCCCCGTTCCCTGGGCGAGGGCGACTCCGCTGGAAGGAATGGCGATGAGGGCCGCCAGCAGCAGGGCGGCGGCAAGTGGAATCAGTCGCCTAGCTGCGCTGGAGCGCCGGATAGTGAATTGCGGTCCCAAGGTTGGACTCCTCACTCATAAGAACTGGTGTGCTGTTACGAGTGTGGAGCAACGAGGAATCGGGTGGAACCCCCCGGAAGGGACTACATGAATGAAAGGGACTTAGTAGGGAGGAGTGTCAAGGAGGGATTACGGTCTACTGGGAATGGAGGGTTGTTGCGGAGGGCTACCGAGAAACCTGTAGATGGTCCCGCAATTGAGAGTGTTCTCAATCCAAGGTTGCCAAGAATGGTCGGTTCGAGTCCCGTTAGGTTGGGCCAAGGCGTACCGATTTGCGAACTTTTCGGTATGAGATCGCCCTAGTGTAGCCTCCCCAGACAGTCGTTTGTCCACGTCACTGGGGCTGACGGCTCACATGAACGATCCTACGATGTTCACCAAGGCATTTCCGCCGCGACTAGAGCATCGTGAGGTCACATGAACATTTCAACGCAAGTCCCTTCGGTCAATTTCCACCTGTGGAAGCCCTGCAATATGACGTGCAGATACTGCTTCGCCACATTTCAGGATGTTGGACGGGACGACCTGCCCAAGGGGCATCTGCCCCCCAAGGAATCTCTTGCTGTCGTGGAAGCCCTCGCCAGATCGGGGTTCGAGAAGATCAATTTCGCAGGCGGGGAGCCCATCCTTTGCCCGTGGCTACCTGACTTGCTACGGAGAGCCAAAGAATTGGAGCTCACCACTTCCGTGGTCACCAACGGCAGTTGCATCACGCAGGAATGGCTGGACCGAGTCGACGGTTGCCTGGACTGGGCGGCGGTGAGCATTGACACCGTAGACCCGGAGAAGCTGAAATACATAGGGAGAACCACGCGGGCCGGTCACATGAGCGAGGATGACTACCTAAGTGTCATGGACATGCTAAAGCGGCGCGACATTCGCCTGAAGATAAACACCGTGGTGACGCGGACCAACTACGACGAGGACCTAGCAGGGTTCATCGCCAATGCGCGGCCCGAACGGTGGAAACTGCTTCAAGTGCTCCCGATCAGGGGCCAGAATGATGGCCTGGTTGACAACTTCGTGATCACAGGCGAAGAATTCGCTCAATACGTGGCACGCAATCGCTACGTGGAGTCCATGAGCATCGTGGTGGTGCCGGAGAGTAATGACATGATGACTGGCAGCTACGTGATGGTCGATCCGGCTGGACGCTTCTTCGACAATGTGGCTGGCATCCACGTCTACAGCCGTCCCATAAACAAGGTTGGTGTCGACGCCGCACTGAGGGAAGTATCGGTCGATCCTGACAAGTTCCTGTTGCGGGATGGCCTCTACGATTGGCGAAGAGCGCGAGGATAACATGGCTGAACGCGAGGTGACGCCCCGCCTTCCCACTAGTGGCCAGATACTAGGAGCCCTAGTTTCAAGACTGGGCATCAAGCATCCCCTCCTCCAGAATAGGACGGCGCGCCGGTATTTCGCTGGCGACCCTGAACGCTTGGTGAAGGATTCTACCAAGGAAGAGATCATTGGGGCGGTAGCCCAAGTGCTAACAGACTCCGGATTCGTTGAGTCGCCGCAGGAAAGGGAGGCCAACTACAAGTCAGCGCCCATATTGGCCTCGACGTTGCAATGGCACGCGGATCACTGGGACCTGACGCGGTCGTTCCTACGGCGAAGAACCATTGGCGTCCTGCCCGGAAACCTATCGAAGGTCTGGGAGGCATATGTAAGACTTGCAGTGGTCGACCTGGCTTTCAGGGTGGCCGCTCACCTGCATCTTGCCGGGTCGTCTCCGTCGGCTCTGGAGTTCCTCGGTCACATTGACCAGAAGGGTAGAGGGGGTTATCTCAATGAGAAGCGCAGACAGGCTGGGCTCACCCTGGAGGATCTCGCGGCGAAGGTCGAAGTTGATGACCACACCGTGGATTCTTGGATGTACAAGGGCACGCGACCAACTGACGACAACCTGGCGAAAACAGCCGAGGTGATGGCTAACAAGACTGAGGGCTCGATGTCATCAGACATCGCCCTAGAACTACGGGCCCTCTACTGGGTCAGCGACGTCGCTGCACTGTTGTCCGAGCATATAGGCTCTCAGGCCGTAGACGACGCCATCGGGCGATTGCACCGGTACTCTGAATCAACCTATCGCGCACTTGACGATCAGTTGCCTGCCGAGAACTGGACTGAAGACCTCACTGTCGTGGCAGACTGGGGAGTTGGCTCACGCCTTGCGGAACCCCTGCTGTCGGCGCTTATTGAACAGGAAGCGGATGACGAATGGCGGGAGGATCTGCGGCCCTTTGGAATGGACTGGATACGACGAGTCCTCTCAGCAAATCTGGGCGTCCACCTTGTAGAGGTGGATGACCGCATCCAGAAGACGGAAGGCCGCTTACTTGAGGACTGGGATGTCAGTAACCCCGAGGCTTATGCCCATTACCGGCGTTCCCTGGAGCTCCGTATGCAAGGAAGACTCCATGAAGCCCTGGCCGAGGTTGAGATAGCGGCTCGGCTCGACCCATTGGACCCGGCGATCCACTTCACGCTGGGCTCAGTGAAGACCGGGATCGGCATCGGACGGGGTGATACGGCTCTTATCAACGAGGGCCTGAGTGCGTTATGGATAGCGGTGACGCTCGACCCCACCTGGATCGTCCCTTGGAGCGAAATCGGCTCGACGCTGCACCATACTGGCAGGTCAGTGGAAGCGGTAGAACACCTGCGAAACGTGAATCCCGATTGTGGCCCTTTGGACTCCCGTTACCACAGCGCGTTGGGGGCTGCTTATTGGAAGCTAGGTCAACTGCCCGAAGGTCTGGCAGCGTTCGAGGCGTCACTCGAACTGGACCCTGAGGAGACTTCCGCTTTACTGGCAGCATCGGAGATCGCATTGTTGATCGGCGACCACGAAAAGCACAGGCGGTATTTTCGAAGGGCCAAGCATTTTGGAGCGGACGAAGGCACCCTCGAATTCTGGGAACTGCTGCGGGAGTTCGGAGAGAAGGATCAGGACAATGCTGATACGGCCAAGCATGACCGGAAGATCGCCTTCATGGACGCTGTCATCAAGCTTAACCCCGACGACGACGACGCCTACTTTACCAGAGCGGTGTCGCATTTCGCTAAGGAAAGGGATGACCTGGCCATCGCAGACGTTGACACCGCCATACGGTTGAATCCCGACCACGCAGGTGCCTATTTGTTTCGGGGCATTCTGTTGGGAAACCAGAAACAGTGGGGCCGGGTGATCGCTGATATGAGCGAGTTCATCCGGCTCAGACCTGACGATGCGATGGCCTACTACCGCCGGGGACAGGCCTATGGCGAGCAAGACAACTTGGACCAAGCATTGGCTGACATCTGCGAAGCTATACGTCTCGATCCCGAACATGCCGACGCCTACCGGGTCCGAGCCGACTGTCATCGGTACAAGGGAGACTACGACAAGGCGATTGCGGATTTTGGAGTCGCTCTACAGCTCGACCCCAAGAGTGCGGCGGCCCACTTGGGCCGTGGAGCAGCATATCGTAGTAAGGGTGACCCAGAGCTCGCAATCGCCGATTACGACGCTACGCTTCGGCTGAATCCCCGAGAGGCGCTTGCCTACCGGTTTCGTGCGGACGCCCACCTCGCCAAGGCAAATTACGAACAAGCGATCTCGGACTGTAGCAAGGCATTAAATCTCAGTCCCGACGATCCCATAGCCTACTTCACGCGCGCCAACGCTCACCTGTTCAGTGGAGAATTGAAACTGGCGTTGTCAGACTTCAATGCAGCCAGTGAAATCGACCCCATGGGCGGGAGATACATCCATGGCCGTGGGCTGGCTTATGAGTTGATGGGGGATGCAGAAGGCGCTGAGGAGGACGATCGACGGGCCAGAGATCTGGGGTACAACATTGAAGAAATGGACTGAGAGGCATGAGCAGACCTCCTACCGCCAGTCGTTGTATCCTCCGGTATGACGCTCCTATGTCGAGCCAGTAGACCCGGGACCCGATGGACTACCGTCCAAGCAAGCAATGCTCGGAGAGTTGCGTGAGGCAGCCGTCGTAATCTTGGGGGAAGATTGGTTGGAGGGTTCACGGTGTTCCCAGCCACATCTCGAAGACGGTTCTGTCTATCGAATACGTTGGTGGGCCGCGTAAGACTGAATTGCGAACTTTTCGGTGGGAGATACCGCTGCAGCCTACCGACACGCCAATCTGACATCCGTCGGTCTCCCTCGTCGTGGCGGTCCAACCCATCACCTCAATAGCCTGCCGATGGAGTGAATGGGCACCAACAGAGGCAACCATGCCGCATTCTGCGACTGGTTACAAGAAGTCATAGAAATTACGCCCATTCGTCACGTCTTGGTTACATTTGCGGTGTGGTAGAATCGTAATCTCACAACATGGGACGTGTGAAGCACACTCGGGAGATGGATTACACGACACGGGACGTGTGAAGCACACTCGGGAGATGGATTACACGACACGGGACACTTTGGACATCCGCGCTCTTGCCGAAGACGACGCCGAGGACTTCCAGCGCCTGAGACTCAGGGCGCTGAAAGAGTACCCGGACGCCTTCGGCCTTTCATCGGAGACGGTTGCAGACAAGCTCCGCCTGGCCGCCGAATCCCAGGACGACTTCACACTCGGCGCCTACCGGGACGGGGAGCTCGTAGGGATGGCCGGCTTCTACCGCGACTCCGGGGGAGAGAAGATGCGGCACAAGGGCCACGTCTGGGGCATGTACGTCGCCTCCAAGAGGCAGGGCGAGGGCATCGGCAGAGCACTCATGCGCGAGCTCCTAGCGCGCGCCTCGCTACTCCCTGGGCTGGAGCAGGTGCACCTCGCCGTCGTCACCCGCCAAGAGCCCGCGCGGAGCCTGTACGCCTCGCTCGGCTTCGAGACCTATGGCGTCGAGCCCAACTCGCTCATCATCGACGGAGAGCGCCTCGACGAGGCGCACATGGTCTACAGCGTTGCAAAGAGAACCAAGGAGGTGTTCCATATGTCTTATACAGCCGATATCAGCCGCAACAATCCCGGTTGCTTCCTTTTCCTGATCGACCAATCAGGTTCTATGGGGGAGGCGCTGGGCGGACAGCCCGAGCTGCGAAAGATGGACGGGGCAGCCGATGCCGTGAATCGCATCCTCGACGCTATATCCCAACGCTGCTCCCAGGGCATGGATATTCGCGACTACTTCGACATCGGAGTCATCGCGTATGGAACTGACGGAGCTGGTCGCACGAAGTTGGAGACCGCCCTCCCAGGGACGACACCAGAAGAGCCCTTTCTGTCCGTCAGCCAGGTGGTCGACGCCGCCGAGGTGGAGGAAAGGGAGGTCAAAGAGTCCGACGGCGCCGGTGGGATAGTGGAAGTCACCAGGAAGTTTCCGGTTTGGCTCCGCCCCACGGCCGGCTATGGAACGCCAATGTGCGACGCACTGTCCGCCGCGTCCAAGGCCCTCAAAGACTGGACGGCCCAACACGAGGACTCCTACCCCCCAATGGTGATCAACGTCACCGATGGGGCCGCAACCGATGGGAACCCGGAGTCCCTGGCCCAGGAGATCATGGCTCTGGGGACCAACGACGGCAACGTGCTGATCTACAACGCGCACCTCTCTGAGATGTCCGCCATGCCGGTGCAGTACCCGTCCGACGAGAGCGAAGTGCCTCCCGACGAGTACGCTGCGCAGATGTTCCGCATGTCTTCGGTCTTTCCCGACCCGGTCGTGGAGTTGGCCGCCGGCATGGGCCTTTCGGTCACTCAGGGTTCTCGTGGATACGTCTACAACGCGGACATGGTGGCCCTGGTGCAGTTCCTGGACATAGGGACGCGCGCCGCGTCAGACCTGCGATGATTCGTTAGGAAGTGAAGTTGGCCCTTCGACCTCCCAGGAGCTTCTGGCTACCCAAGGCGGGCAACTCCCCTGAGGAGTATGAAGACGCCTCGCGGGTGGTTTACCCCCAGAGGATGGGTACGTCCGGGCGTCGTACCGCCAGGGCGGCGGTCTCCGACGGCGCCAGCGAGTCGGCCTTTGCACGGGAGTGGGCGAACGTCCTGACGGAGGCCTTCGCCTCCCGGCCTCCCGACATGTGCGGCCTCACCGAAGACTCTCTGTGCGACTGGCTGGCATTGGGGCAGGAGGAGTGGCGCGTTGGCATTCCCTGGGACCGCATTCCCTGGCACGGAGAGGCGAAGGCGCGGGCCGGTGCCTTTGCGACCCTGTTGGGACTGACCTTTGCCGCCGCCCCCGCTGGATCACCAAGGCTCTACTGGCAGGCGCTCGCCGTGGGAGATAGCTGTCTCTTCGTGATCCGCGATGATCGCCTGTGGCTATCCTTCCCCTTGGAAGACGCCGCCCAGTTTGACAACAACCCCGCCCTGGTCTGCAGCAACCCGGACAATGCGGGAGATCTCTGGGAAAACGTCAGCCGAAGCGAGGGCGAATGCCTAGCTGGAGACTTGTTCATTCTGGCATCCGATGCCCTGGCCTGCTGGTTCCTTGAGAGGAATGCCGAGGGTGAGAAGCCTTGGGAAACTCTGATCGCGTTGGACTCGTCGGGATGGGCCGCCTGGGTGGAGGAGCAGCGCGGAGCGGGGTTGATGGGGAACGACGATACGACATTGGTCATTATAGGGGTCAATTAGAACCGCGCGAGGTCAGGCGAAGGTCATGCCATG
>JAPOPA010000351.1 GCA_026713145.1 Chloroflexota bacterium | reverse complement strand
TTGAGACGTGTCCGTTCCGATTTATTCAACTCCACCTTGTACTGGAGAGCAGGCATGTCTTCGTATGTCCTCCTTATGGGATCATACACAAGACTAACCTATTTCTTATATTTGTCAAATATACCTAGAAACGGTACTAGTGCTCCAACACCCGGGAATTGAAGGGTTGCCAAACTCTGACCCTACCCCTTGGTCATAGAGTGGAAGTGCAGATAGCGGCAGTTGCCACCATCAGCCCCAGGACAATTGCAACTGCTAGAAGTGCCAAGAGCGCCGAGCGCACCTTGCCCATCGACTTCACTTCAATCTTGTGCTGATTGGCAGCGAGCTGTTCAACGTTCGCCATCTTGAGCTTGTAGCTTTCAGGGTTATCGTAGTGCCTGTCATATGGATAGCCTTCTACCATTAGCTGCCTCCCTTCGAGCATGCAGATTGAACTTGCGCGCAATCTTGTTCAGTCGCAATTCCCAACCAACCCCATAGCCTCATACTACTTTGCCACGATAATAACGTGCCACCATGCCCGACCACCCATCGAACGAAAAACTGGAAGCCCGACTGTTGATAGTAATCCCCCCGCCTACCGCGAAGCCCCCGTCCCCTCCGTCAACGTCACCATCTGCCTGATCGGCTGACCCTCGAATACCTCCGTCAACCCCGACGGCCATTCCACCTCAACGTCCACCGGGCCGTCATGCCCGCCCAGGCCGAACGTCGGCCAGGGGCTCCCTGTGGACAGAAACGCGAACCCTGAGCGAGTCTCCTTCAGATACGACAGATCGCCTGCCGTGACCGTAACGCGCGCCCCCACGCCGTCGCGATTGCTCTCCGTCCCGGCAAGCCGGACCGTAATCCAGCTATTGTCCCCGCCACGGTTTCGCAACAGAATGGGCACACCCCCGACGCCCTGAGACTTGGCCGTGACCACCACGATGTCGAGGTACCCGTCGTGGTCGTAGTCCGCCGTCGCGATCCCCGACGCGAAGAGACCGCTCAGTCTATGGTCTTCTTCCATCGCGAATGTGCCGTCCTGCCGGTTCAGGTAGAGCGTTCCGGGATTCACCCCAAGAAAATCGTAGGGTGGTACCGGTATTCCCCCCACATAGTAGAAGTCTGGGTACCCGTCGTTGTTGAAGTCGTCGAAGCTCGCCCCCCATCCGAATCCGACTCCCGTTATCCCGGCCTGACCCGCGACGTTACCGTACGTCCCGTCGCCATTGTTCTCCCAGAGCTGGTGCCGGATCCAATCGGGAACTTGGCCGGGCACGACGTCGCCATAGCTGAGAGCGAGTATGTCCAGATCAAGGTCCAGATCGATGTCGGCGAAGAGCATCCTCGTTGTCGCGTGATCGTTGGCGCTCCCCGATACCCCCCTCTCCTTTCCGATTCCGGCCTCCCCCGCGACCTCGGTGAAGGTCATATCGCCGTTGCTTCTCCAGAGCTCCGGCGACTCTGACGCGCCGCAGTTTGCGGTGAACAGGTCCTGCAGCCCGTCGCCATTGTAGTCGCTTATGGCGACCCCACAGGTATTGGACTGGGTCGTCAGACCGGCCGTTACCGACACCGGATCGAAGGTGCCGTCGCCGTTGTTCAGGTAGATCTCATTCGGGCCGGGTCGGAACACTCCTCCGAACAGTGCCGACACCCCGCCCACGAACAGGTCCAGCAAACCGTCGCCGTTGATGTCCCCGAACGCCGCGCTCCATACGCCCTCCGGCACCACGATCCCCGACCCTTCGGACACGTCCGCGAAGGTGCCGTCGCAGTTGTTGACGTACAGCTTGTGCGGGCTCCAACGCGATCCTATGGCTCCGCCTTCACCGGAGAGAAAGAGGTCGGCGCAACCGTCGTTGTTGATGTCGGCCGCCGCGACCCCGCTGTTCCCCTCGCCGTTCGTAACGCCGGCCTCCTCCGCAACGTCGGAGAATGTCCCTCCGTCGTTCCGAAACAGCGCGTTCGGCTCGGTCTTGGTATTGGCGACATACAGGTCGAGATCGCCGTCGTTGTCGTAGTCGAACCATGCCGCGCCCCCGACTCCGTCACCCCCGCGATACACGCCCTCCCGAACGAAATCAAAGGCGTCCGCCACCTCGTTCAGGATGTCGGTCAACGCCGGCGTGGGCGCCGGCATAGGCACGGTCGGTTCCGGCGACGGAGGAATAACTACGGTCGGGGTAGGGGGTGCCTCTGAAACTGGCGTCGGCTCGGGATCAGATCCGCCACACGAGGCAAGGACGACGGCCACAGATATGCTGAGGAAAATCCGGACCTTTGGTGTCATGGTCCCCTTCCTCGTTCGAGATGACCCGTTCGCGGTTCGACAAGCTCACCGCGAGCGGGTTTCGAGGGCTTGGGAGACCCTCGTTACAAGAAACGGGACCCTGCCAGTCGCTAGAGCTTCACCGACTGCTTGTACTGCGACCGCATGCAGCGCGTGCAGATGTTCACACGGCGGGCTTCGCCGTTCTCGTGGATGGTCGTCTTGTGGACGTTGCCGAACCATCGCCTGTTGGTCCGCCGCTTCGAATGGCTCACGTTGTGACCGGACATCCCGGTCTTTCCGCACACTTCACACTTTGCCATGGCTCGTTTGACCGTCTTTCAAGGTTTCAATATACTTGGAGCGCTTATGGGACGAGACCCATCCGCATCGGTTCCACGCCTACGCTAGTATACCAGAATCTACGAGCCCATGACCGCCACCGACAGCACACCGACCACGACTGATACCCCGGATCGTCTCGACGGCCCTGGCCTCGTCGCCATGTTCGTCGCCGCCTCTGCCGCCCTCCAGCGCAACATCGAACCCATCAACGCCCTCAACGTCTTCCCGGTCCCCGACGGCGACACTGGCACCAATATGTACCTCACCATGCAGAGCGGCATTGACGATCTGAAAGCCTTGACCGCTCCGACCGTGTCCGAGGTGGCTTCCGCCTTCTACTCCGGCACGTTCTTGGGCGCCAGGGGCAACAGCGGCGTCATCCTCTCGCAGTTCTTCAAGGGATTCTCCGAAGGACTGGATGGCAGGGACGACTGCGGAGACGACGACCTTGCTCGCGCCTGCGATCTTGCCAGGGTGCACGCCTACAAGTCGGTGGCCAACCCTGTCGAAGGCACGATGCTTACCGTCATAGCCTCCGTCGCCGATGCCACCCGCGAGGCTGCAGCTGAAGGAAATGCCGTTCCCACCGTTCTTCGCATCGCCAGCGACCGCGCCGCCGAGACCGTCGCAAAGACCACCGAGATGCTCCCCGTCCTGCAGGAGGCGGGCGTCGTCGATGCGGGAGGGCAGGGACTCGCCGTAATCATCGAGGGCATGAGGCGCAGCGCGGCAGGTGAAGACATCACCGAGGCCGCCTTCGATATTCAGGTCCCGGACGTCGCCCCGTCTGCCTCCGCACGCGTTTCTGACGACTTCTTTGAGGCCCACGCGGAAGACGAATACGGCTACTGCACCCAGTTCGTCGTCGAAGCGGAAGGACTCGATGTCGACGACCTTCGCGTCGTGATGAACGACATCGCCGGCTCCACCGTCGTCATCGGCGACGGCTCGCGGGCCATGGTGCACGGCCACGCCGAAGACCCCGGCAGCCTCATCAGCATGGGCATAAGCATCGGCGCCCTCAGCAAGGTCAAGATCGAGAACATGGACGCCCAGCACACCGAATTCGCCTCCGACCGGAGTCAGGTTCAGCCGGAACCGGAGTTGCCGGGCGGCGTGGCGGTAATAGCCGTGGCATGGGGCGAAGGTATAGAAGAGGTGTTCCGCGACACCGGCGCGACCCACCTCGTCACCGGCGGAAACACCATGAACCCCAGCGTCCGAGACCTCATGGACGCCATCGACCGCGCCGCCGCCGACACCGCCTATCTCCTGCCCAACAACAAGAATATCGTCCCCGCCGCCAGGCAGGCCGCAGAGCAGTCGAGCAAGTCCGTTCACGTCATCGAGACAGTCTCCATTCCCCAGGGAATCGCTGCCCTGTTCGACTTCAACCCCGAAGTCGAGGCCGACGAGAATGTCGGAAGCATGGAAGACGCTCGGCAGGAAGTCACTACGGGAGAGATCACCCGGGCGGCCCGTGACGCCACAATCGAGGGCGTCGAAGTACGAGAGGGACAGTTCCTCGCGCTCCTCGACGGCAAGCCCCGCGGCTCAGGCGACGACCTCAACCCGGTGCTCGTAGACCTCGTGGGCCAAGCCGACCTTCAGCCGGGTGGCCTCGTAACCCTCTACTGGGGCGACATGCTGTCGTCCGATGACGCCGCGTCCGCCTCACATGCCCTCCAACAAGTGTATGATGACCTCGAAGTCGACGTTCACCACGGAGGCCAGCCCCACTACGAGTTCATCATCTCAATCGAGTAGCTCAGCACGATCACAAGGAGAAATCCATCATGCCGATCAAAGTCATAACCGACAGCACGTCCGACCTTCCCAACGATCTCGCCGACTCCCTCGGCATCACCATCGTTCCAACCAACGTCATCTTCGGCGATGAGCAGTTCCAGGACCGCGTCGATCTCAGCCCCGCTCAGTTCTATGAGCGCCTGGTCGACAGCCCCGTGCACCCCACCACCTCCGCTCCGTCCATCGGCCAGTTCGTCGAGACATACGAGTCCGTAGCCGCCGACGCCGACGGCATCGTGTCCATTCACGTCTCCGCCAAGCTGAGCGCCACCTACAACGCTGCCGTCCAGGCGACCGACCAGGTCAGCCTCGATTGCCCGATCGAGGTCATCGATTCTGAGCAGGCCTCATCCGGTCTCGGACTGGCCGTGGTCGCCGCGGCCAAGGCGGCTGCCGGAGGCGCCGATCTTGAGAGTGTGGCAAATATCGCGCGCTCCGCGAACGGCCGCTCCAACTGCCTCGCCCTGTTCGACACGTTGGAGTACCTCCAGCGCGGAGGCCGCATCGGCAAGGCGCAGGCCTTCGTCGGTTCCATCCTGCGGATCAAGCCGATGATCGTAATTCGGGATGGCGAAGTGCAGCCCTTCGCCAAGGCGCGAACGTATGCGAAGGGCATGGCGCAGATGGAGCAGTCCATCCGCGATGCCGGTCCCGCAGAGGAATTGTGCGTTACCTATAGCACCGACGAGGACATGGCCCGCAGGCTCGGCGAGTCTATGAGCGACCTCCTCCCCGAGGGCACCGACCCCATCATCGCCCCCATGGGCCCCAGCGTAGGCGCGCACGTAGGCCCCGGCGCCATCGGCATCGCCTCCCTCCGAGCAACATAGGGTCCAATAGTCTCTCCCCCACCGGGGGAGAGATACAGAGAGGGGGCTGCACCGCCACCACAAGTCTTTCCCCCACCGGGGGAGAGATACAGAGAGGGGGCTGCACCGCCACCACAAGTCTTTCCCCCACCGGGGGCGAGGTACAGAGAGGGGGCTGCACCGC
>JAPOPA010000346.1 GCA_026713145.1 Chloroflexota bacterium | reverse complement strand
GTCGCCGATGTAGCAGCCGCCGTACGCCTCTATCATCCCCAAACCTTGTTTGACTGCGTCTAGCTGAAAGTTTGCTAAGGGTTGTCTGGGCGGGAGTGCAAGTTCTTCAGGACCGACTTCGTTGTAGTACAACTCGTACAGGGCCTTGAGGTACACGTAGTACGGTGGCGTTTTGGCGATTGGCCACGATTGGTCGAGTTGCGTTACCAGTGACTCGGCGATGTCCTCGGAGTCGTTCCACAGGTTCTCGAACCAGTCCTTCAACGCCGTCATCTCGGCGTCGCCCGTCACGCGAACGTTGAGTTCCGTGTTGCCGCTGAATCCGGCGAGCGTCATATTTGAGGAGCCGACGATGGCGGCGCCCGGCTCGGCATGCCCCTCATACCAGCACAGGTACGCCTTCGCGTGGAGCGGGCTGCGTAGGTAGGCGCGCACTTCGACGAATCCGGCTGCGATCAGGTCGCGCAGTGTCTTGACCGCCTTCTCCGAGCCCTCATTCTGCGGCAGCATTCCCACACCGTCGGCGATCTTTCCTACGGCATCCTGGGCGATTTCGTCTCGGTCGCTCCGCCTGACGATGTTGTCACTGTCGATGCGCGCTTGGAGAGCTGGGGCCTGCTGAAGACCGATTGCAACTTCTTCGAGAATTTGCCGGTCTGTGCGGCCGACGAGGATGCGTACTCTCCTGAGGCTTGAGAGGTTGTTCGCGACGGCCTCAAAGCCGGACATGAAGAAGTAGCCGACGGCGATGTCCGCGCTCGCAGAGCTGTCCAGCATCTCCCGGAGTCGGGTGAGTAGGTCAGGATCGGTCTGAGAATGGAGGATGTTCACGGTCAGTGGGGATTGGGTTAACGGAGAGGGCGCGCGGGAATGTCCACTTCCCGCACCTCTCCGGGCTGGATTCCTTCAAGGGCGGCGCGGATGTCGTCGATCCGGGAGCGAACGTCCGGCCATCTGTTGGAGAGCAGGACGACAGTGGCCAGTCCTCTGCCGCTAACGCTCTGCTGATGCCTGATGCCCTGGTCGGCGGTTATCATCACCTCGTAGCCTTCCTGCTCAGCGCGATCCAGAAGATCCCCGTTGCTCAACTCTGCCCACCCCTTCTCCCTGGCTGTCTCCACCGCATGTTCCGGGAGATGGCCGCGCAAGGCTCTTGGGACGTTGTGATCAAACAGGATTCGCAATCTTCACCTTGGCGTCAAGGTCCGTCACAACTTGTTCAAGGACGGCGTTCACCTGCCACTCCTCGACCCCCTCGAACAAGTCCAGGAACTCTTCCACCGTCGCCCCTGCCGCTAGATTGCCGAAGAGGGCCGAAACCGGCACCCTGGTTTTGGTGAACACCCACGCCCCGCTTACCTTGCCGGGCACGCTTTCGACGGCCGAGCATTTGCTCCAGTCCATCATGCGGTCACCTCACTTTCGGCTGCTTCTTGGGATTGTTCCCGTCGCGCCATTATAGCGGTGACGGGCAGAATTCCTTAACGCACAGCGCTCACCTGCAAGCGAACATGCTCATGTTCAGCGATGCTGTGGATGACCTCAAATAAGTTGCTGGCTCGTGGGTTGCCCGACG
>JAPOPA010000342.1 GCA_026713145.1 Chloroflexota bacterium | reverse complement strand
TTCCTTCTGAGTATTGAACGGGACGGCGGACACGTCTATACCCGCGTCCGCAAGCCAGTGTCTAATCTCCTGCTCCATCTGCGTGTATCCACCCGGTCCGTACCGCACGTGGCGGATGAACCCTCCCTTGTCCAGGAGATATCTGCTGGGCACGGACGGGTTGCGGAACGCGCGTGCGGTGGCTCCTTCTCGGTCGATGGCTACCGCGTGTGCGATTCCCTGTTCTTCATGCGATCGGACAACGACATCGAGCCGTTTCTCGAATCCGAATTGTGGTGTGTGAACGCCGACGACCGTCAGACCGTAGTCGTCGTACTTGCGCCGCCAGGACTCAATGAAAGGTTGGTCCCGGATACAGTCGTCACACGCGACCGAGAAGAACACGACGAGGACAACCCTCCCCCTCAGGTCTTCCAGCGACATGGGGGCGGTGTTGATCCAGTCCGTTATGCCGACCAACTCTCTTGGAGTCCGCTGGTAGTGCCCAAAGCTGAACGTGAACACCTCGAAGTCATCGGAGTTGGAACTGATCTTCAGGTCGTGAGTCCCAAACTCGTCGAGCCGTACGAGGTTAAACATGCGGGCATGGTCGACCACCAGATAGCTGTTCCCTTCGGCGTCGAACCGGATGTCGTCTCCCGCTTGAGAACGAGCGAGCGGCTGGTCATCCAGGGTGACGCGGACGGTGTAGTCCGAGTCCTCCATGCCGAGTACCGTATTTACCTCGTTTGAGTAGAACTTGAAGGCGACATAGTCCTCGTAGCCGGACGTCTCTCTCGCATGCTCTAGACTCTCCCGGCCGGTTTTCCAAATTCCCTGCAAATACATGTAGTGGTTTTGGCGCTCACCAGGGTCTGAGAAGGTCAATACCCCGGATGCCTGGTTGAAATATTCAGGATTCCTAATATACGCCAGCTTCTCACCTCCATTCTTGTATGCCAGGCGGTTCCTGATGGAACTGGCGAATAGCTCTCTCGTCACCTCCTCCTCGATGCTGGAAGAACTCTTTAGGCCGGGGTAGATTGGGCCGTCCTGCTCCGAAATGAAGGGAACGTCGGCGAGTGACGCTCCCGTTTCAGACAGGAGTTCCCGAATCAGCCTCTCTGTCTCTGCGTACTGGCCCTCTCCGAAGTGCTGATAGCGGATGACCCCGTTCTTGTCTATGAGGAACTTGCCCGGCCAACTCCGGTTCCCAAAGAGCTGCCATGTATTCAACAGGTTATCCTGCGCCACCGGGTATTCGATGCCGAAGTCGGAGACCGCCTGCTCGACATTGGAGCGTAAGGTCTCGAAAAGAAATTCAGGAGAGTGTACGCCCACGACCACCAGTCCCTTGTCGGCATATTTGGCGTGCCATTCCTTGAGATGAGGGAACGTCCGAATGCAATTGATGCAGGTGTATGTCCAGAAGTCGATGAGTACTACCTTGCCCCGCAGGTCGGCCATAGCGAGGGGTTCGGAGTTGATCCAGCCGGAGATACCGGCGAACTCCGGCGCTGTCGGCCCGTCGGCCTCGATGCTCTCTTCGGTATCGACGGACACTGTTGGGGTCGGCAAGGCGGTGGGGAACGGGGTGGGCGTGGCTGTCGACGTCACGGTAGGAACGACTGTGGGGGTTTCCGTGCCACACGCGAGAGTGAAGGCGAGCACGAAGAGCGGCCAGAACATTGCTCCGACGACCTGTGATCTCATTCGGGGACACGTTCCAGAAGGTGGTGTTTCCAGTATCCGTCAGGAAGCTTAAGCCGCCCTAACGGATGTGTGACGAATTGATTACGGGCTTTTCTCAAACGAAAAGAGACGCCCACACGGGCGTCTCTCCGGTGTCGCCGTTCGCTTGCGGTTATGGCTTCCTTTTGAACAGGTCTTTTAGACGGTCACCGTGATTCCACAGTCCGGTTACGATGAGTGAAGCGCCAAGCATCTTGACGATATCGCCGGGCATGTAGATGTACATTCCGTCGATGAAGAGCTTGCCTTCGGACGGCCATCCAAAATCGAAGACCGTGAGCCAGATGAGGGCAGGGATATACAGTGCCAGACCCCCGAGTGCGACCGCCCACAACGAGCTTGAGTGGGTAAAGCCCACTTGAGAGAGGTAACCGGTCACAGTTGAGGCAACCAGAAAGCCGACAATGTAGCCGCCTGTAACGCCTGCGATGGATGCATTCCAAGCTTCTGCCGGGGTTCGGAGCGCCCACAAGTCGGAGCCGGCGAACATCGGGAGGCCCAACGCACCGAGAGCGATATATCCGAGTACGGCCCCCGTTCCCCATCGCCAGCCCATGATGCCGCCCGTGAGCAGCACGCCAAAGGTCTGCAGTGTTATGGGCGTGGGGTTTTCGGGCAGGTAGAATCGCGCCTTGGCGCAGGCGAATATGAGAGCGATGAGCAACACAGAAGCGAGAATTCGATGTCCCGTAGTTGCATTCGGAAAGAGCTTGTCGAAGAGGGACTTGTCTACACGACGGAGTGCTCCGAGAGTCCCGTAAGCGGGTGCGCTTGCCTGCATATGGCCGTGCCTCCTCAAAGGAAATTTGCGAGTGGCATAACAGGGCGAAAGTATCCGCCAGCGCCAACTTGAAGTCAAGTTAGCGGTGGATCTGCGGCTCACAACGGTTGAAGTTCGAGTACGGGAGGGAGGAGACGGCCGGACGATCCTATTGCTGGGTCGGATCGCTCGCCACGGTTACCGTCGTGACCTTCGTGGAGTCGCCGTCCACGTACTCGATCACGATCTCGTCGCCGGTCTCGTACCCCCAGAAGCGGGGCAAAAAGGTGGCAAGGTCGGGCGTAGGGATATCGTCAAGCTTTGTGATGATGTGTCCGACCCGGAGGCCGGCGTCGAATGCCGGGCCATTGGTAGCGATTGCTGTGACAACGACACCCTCCGTCACCGACAGATTGAACGATCGAGCGATAGCGGGGGTAAGGTCGTCCCCCTTGATCCCGATTTCAGGACGCGACACCATGCCGTCCTCGATGAGGCCGTCAATGACGGTCCGTGCAATTGAGGCGTTGATGGCGAACCCGAAGCGCGCCTCGGCGAGAACGGCCTGGTTTATCCCGATGACCGTGCCGTTCATATCGACAAGCGGGCCACCGCTGTTGCCAGTGTTGATGGTCGCGTCGGTCTGAATCAAGTTGAAGAATTGCTGGCCCTGTTCGGTCTTGATCGACCTGCCGAGACCGCTCACGATCCCCAGGGTTGCCGTTGGGCCTCCCTTCAAATCGAGGGCGTTTCCGAGCGTCATGACCCAGTCACCTACGCGAAGACTAGCCGTGTCGGAGAGTGTCGCAAAGGGCAGTCCGTCGGCGTCTATTTTGAGTATCGCGATGTCGGTCACTATGTCCTTACCGACGACCGTGGCCGGATAGGACTCGCCGTTGTGCAGCTGCACTTCAATCTCATTAGCTCCCCTGATGACATGTTCGTTCGTTGCGATGTAACCGTCCGGTCGGACTATGAACCCCGATCCCGCGCCCTCGTCCCGGAACGTGGAGAAGAACCCGCGAACGAACCGCTCAGTTGTTACGGAGACGACCCAGGGTTCGATCTCCTCGACCACATCTGCAAGCGAGGGCAGCGCTCCGGTGATTGGATTCATCACTCCGTCAGCAGTGGTTTTCGACGCCGTGTCGGACTCGGGCAATGCGGTGGGGGTAGGCGGGACGGGCGTATAGGTGGGCAGCGGGGTTGGGCTCGGTTCGGGTGGAGGGTCGTCCCCGCACGCGACCGCGACGAATAGTGAAAGGACGGCAATGGCCGGGAGGGCGACGCCTGCCAGCTTTCTAGCGAGCATAGGTGTCGACGACGCTGAGTCGAACACGTGAGAATCCGGACCAGATGACATTGAGACTGTGCTTATCTTCAGGAATGCTGTCCACATAGGCGCTGTAACGGGAGGTTATCAAGGCCCCCAAGAGAAGAATGATGGCGGACAAGTACACCCACGTCAACGTCGCCAGTATTGTTCCGACTGAGCCGTAGAGGAGATTGTAGTGTCCAAAGTTTTGAACGTACCACACAAAGACCAAGTTAGTGGCGTCGAACGCCAGAGAGGCGAGCAAAGCTCCCGCCCACACGTTGCTCAGCTTCACGGTTGTGTTTGGGATGAACCTGTAGAGGACCAGGAATGTGACGAACGCGAGGGTGGGGAGGATGAGCCTTGAAAGTACGTTCCACGCCGGGTGGCTGAAGTATTCGGATTCCGGAGCAAGGATACCGGAAGCCCCGCGGACGAAACTCAGGGTTGGAGAACTCAACAGGACGATCAACAAGAGTATTCCCGCCCCGATGACGAGTCCGAAATCGATAAGGCGTTCTTTGAGGAACGGTCGAGGCTTTGTGATGCCCCAGGCGGAGTTGATTCCCTTGCGTATCGCACCAAAGACCACAGTCGCCCCCCAGAGCAGGCCGAAGATGCCCAAGATGCCCGTAACGACCCGTGATTCCACGACGCTTGAAACCGTCTCCCCGATGAAGTCGCTCGATACCGGGATGATGTCGGCAGTGCGCATTGCAAGCTCCTGCTGTTCTTCCGGGGTGGCGGGACTGAGGTACCCCAGCACCGAGATTATCGCCAACAGCAGTGGGAAGATCGCAATAAGCGTGTAGAAGGCGATTGCCCCTGCGATGTAGGGGCAGTTCTTGTCGAGGAACTCGTTAGTTGTGTCCATGCCGAAGAGGATGATTCTAATGAACGTCATGTGTCCAGGGCCCGTACAGCGACTTTAGATATTCTCTTCGCAGGCTCGCACTCGAAAACACTTTCCCATAGGACGGGGAGGCCCGAACGGGTTTGGGACTCAATGCAGGCCAAGATAATCGGTTGTCGATAGGTAGGTCAAGCGCGGCGACTCTCCAAGGACGGGTCTGTTGTCCATACGGGGCGACAACTATACTCTCTGGCTGAATAACTCTGTTGTCCATACGGGGCGACAACTATACTCTCTGGCTGAATAACTCTGTTGTCCATACGGGGCGACAACTGTACTCTTTGGCTGAATAACTCCGAGGAGGGGGACTATGAAACTCATCATTACGGGCTGCGAGCATGTGGGCAAGACGACTCTGGCCGACGGCGTATCGCGATGGCTGGCCGACGTGACCGGATATAGCCGAACATTCCACGACCACTTCACCGTTCCGTCCCCGGAGGTGGCCGACGAGGACCGCGAGCTGTTTATGCGAATGAGTCCGGCCTTCAAGGAGCGGTTCCAGCGTTATCAGATTGCATACCATGGAGGTGGCGCTTTCCTGTCGGACGCCGATCATCTTCTGGTCGGGTACCACATCGAGGAGGCGGTGTTCGCGCCGCTGTATTACGGCTATGGCGGTCGCGGTCAGTACGCGGAACGGTCTGCCTTCGCGCGGCACATCGAGCAGGACATTGTGAAGGATGCTCCCGATACCATCATGGTGTTGTTGACTGCCCGGCCGGAGGTGATCAAGGAGCGGATGCGACGGGACCCCATGCCGCGCGACCAGAAGGGGAGGCGACCGGGACTACTCCGGGAAGAGGACGTCGAGCACGTCCTTCAGGGGTTTCAGGAGGAGTTCA